>NZ_JADBGC010000009.1:0-293720 GCF_014892245.1 Microbispora sitophila
CCTCGGTCCTCAACGCCCTCAACGCCGCCGGCCCGAACACCTCGCCCAGCCCCACCCCGCCGGTCAGCCCCAGCCCCACCCCGCCGGTCAGCCCGAGCCCGACGCCGCCGGTCAGCCCCTCGCCCGGGGACTCGCCGCAGCCGGGCGGGTGCTCGGCGACCCTCACGACGGTCAACAGCTGGCCCGGAGGATTCCAGTCCGAGGTCACGGTCCGTGCCGGTAGCTCGGCGGTCAACGGCTGGACCGTGAAATGGACCTGGCCCGGCGGGCAGACCATCAGCAGCCTGTGGAACGGCACGCACAGCGTGTCCGGCTCCTCCGTGACGGTCCGCAACGCCCCCTACAACGGCTCCATCGCGGCCGGCTCCTCCACCACCTTCGGCTTCACCGCCAACGGCAGCGCGGCCACCCCGTCCGTCACCTGCACCAGCCCCTGATCCCTGGCGCCTGACGAAACCGGATCCGGTTCGGACGATGTCCGGCCGGGTCCGGTTTCCCCTTGTCTGGGGTGGAGGAGCGGACGCCGGCGGCGGGATGATGGCCGTGATGGACGGGACGCTGCTGCTGCTGGACGTCGACGGGGTGCTCAACCCCGCACGGCGCTCCTCGCCGCGCTTCCGCCGCTTCGAGTGCGTGGCGGAGGGCGAGTGGTTCCGCCTGCTGCTCGATCCCCGGCACGGCGCCAAGCTGACCGCGCTGCGCCGGGAGACCGGCGCGGCGCTGACCTGGGCGACGACCTGGGGCGAGCGCGCCAACGAGGAGATCGGCCCCAGGATCGGGCTGCCTCCGCTGCCGGTTATCCCGATCGACGGCGACCCTCCCCGCCCGCCCGGCGTGAACATCAAGACCTGGCACGTCGCCGAGTACGTCCGGGGCCGGCCGTTCGTGTGGTTCGACGACGATCTCGGCCCGGCCGATCTGGAATTCCTGCGCGGCCATCCGGGCGTCGGCGAGTTCCTGGTGGTGGCCGTCGACCCCAGGGACGGGCTGAGCGACGCCCACCTGGACGCGGCCCGCCGGTGGCTGACCGCACGGAGGCCGCAAGCCTCCTGGTGAGGCATGGCGCGGTCACAGGTGAGCAGGGGGTGGATTCTCAGGGATTTCCCCGGAAGCCCCGGTAATCTCGCGGGCCATGACGTGGCAGCGGAGGATCAACGGCGCACTCGTGAAGTTCACAGGAGTCCAGCTCACCCGTGTCCGGCCCGCCGCCCAGTCCTCGCCCGCCGGCCCCGCCCCGGCTCCGGCGCCGGAGGAAATGGTGCGTCCTCCCGCCGACCCTCGCAACGACCGCCTTCTGGTCGCTCCGGTGTTCATCATGTCCCCGGTGCGGTCGGGCTCCACCCTGCTGCGGTCGGTCCTGAACGCGCACCCCGAACTGCACGCCCCGCATGAGCTGCACGTCAGACGGCTGACCGTCGGGTTCGGCACGCCGCTGGCCCGCAAGGCCATGGAGGCGCTCGGTCACAACCAGGCCGACCTTGAGCACATGCTGTGGGACCGGGTGCTCCACCGCGAACTGGTGCGGAGCGGCAAGCGGACCATCGTGGACAAGACCCCCGCCAACGCCTTCGCGTACGCCCGGATCTCCGCCTGCTGGCCCGACGCCCGCTACGTCTTCCTGCTGCGCCACCCCGCCTCCATCGCCGCCTCCTGGTATGAGGCCGACCCCGTCAAGCGCACCCGGGAGGAGGCCGCCGCCGACGCGCTGCGCTACATGAAGGCGGTGCAGCGGGCCAGGAAGGCGCTCACCGGCCTGACCGTGCGGTACGAGGATCTGACCGCCGAGCCGGAGAAGACGACCCGTGCCATCTGCGACTTTCTCGAGGTGGAGTGGGAGCCCGGAATGCTGGCGTACGGCGAGCAGAAGGTGGTGCAGAAGGGCCTGGGCGACTGGAGCGACAAGATCCGGTCGGGCACGGTGCAGCCGGGACGCGACCTGCCCGGGCCGGACGAGATACCCGACCTGCTCAAACCCATCTGCCGCAGCTGGGGCTACCTCCCGAAGGAGGAGGGCCGATGAGGATCCGTTACCTGCTCCTGCACGCCTACGGCATGGGCGGCACGATCCGCACCGTGGTCAACCAGGCGAACGCGATGGCCGCGCTCGGCCACGAGGTGGACATCGTCAGCGTGGTGCGCCGCCGTGACGAGCCGCAGTTCCGCCTGCATCCCGACGTCGCGCTCACCACACTCGTGGACCAGCGGACCGGCGTACAGGCCGACTCCCTCGGCCGGCGCGTGTGGCGGCGGCTGCGCGGCAAGATCGTGCCGTACGGCGAGTTCGCCGCGGGCTACTTCACCGAGCGGGTCGAGAAGGCGGTCATCGACTACGTCGCCTCGGTGGACGACGGGATCCTCGTCACCACGCGCCCGGCGCTGAACCTCATCTCCGCGCGCCGCGCCTCCGGCAACGTCGTGCGGGTGGCGCAGGAGCACATGAACCTCGGCACCTATCCCGGCCTGCTGCGCGAGGAGATCGTCCGGCACTACGGCGCGTTCGACGCGATCGCCGTGCTGACGGCCGACGACCGGCGCGAGTACGAGCGCGCGCTGCCCGGCACGAGGATCGTGCGGATCCCGAACGCGGTGCACGCGGTGAACCAGGTGCCGTCCCGGCAGGAGCACCCCGTCGTGGTCGCCGCCGGGCGCCTGGTCAGGCAGAAGGGCTTCGACCTGCTGCTCCCGGCGTTCGCCCAGGTGGTGAAGGAGCATCCGGAGTGGCGCCTGCGCGTCTTCGGCACCGGCCCGAGGAAGGCCGCCCTGCGCGCGCTGATCGGCGAGCACGGCCTGTCCGCGCACGTGACGTTGATGGGCCGCACCAACCGCCTCGACGACGAACTCGCCCGGGCCTCGATCTACGCGCTGAGCAGCCGCTTCGAAGGCCTGCCGATGGTCATGATCGAGGCGATGACCCACGCGCTGCCGATCGTGGCCTTCGACTGCCCGACCGGCCCCCGTGACGTGCTCACCGACGGGACCGACGGCGTCCTGGTGCCCTGTGAGGACGTGGACGCCCTCGCCGCGGCGCTCAACCGGCTCATCGCCGACCGCGACCTCCGGCTGCGCATGGGCGCCGCCGCGGCGGCCACCGCCAGGGAGTACGCCCCGGAGAACGTCATGCCGCAGTGGGAGAACCTGTTCACCGAACTTCTCCAGGCCAAGACGGGCAGCGACGCGCGGGCGCGGCGGTGACGCGCGGGCGCGGCGGTGACGCGCGGGCGCGGCGGTGACGCGGCTCGCGCGGACGTGTCGCCCGGCCGGCCTGCCGCCCGTGCGGGAGACGGAAGAGGCCCCTGGCCGGCGGTGACGCCGGTCAAGGGCCCTTCCGTCTGATCAGCCCGCGTCAGCCGTCGTTGTCCGACGACGGGATGTAGGCGCCCGGCACCTGGTCCGGCGCGTAGATCTCGTCGTCACCCGGGTAGGGCTTCTTGTAGTCGTGCGCCTCGTACCACGAGAAGCGGTTCATCTGCTCGGGGTTCCCGGAGTCGGCCCTGGCGTTGGGCCCGTTGAACGACTGGTGTGACTTCCAGGCGCCCCACTTCGTCGCGATCTCCTGCTTGCCCTTGGGCACCTTCGCCGACGGCGCCGCCGCAGCAGCCGAGTTCTGCGGCGCCGGGGTGTCCGCACCGCAGGACGGCAGGTTGGAGCCCGACAGGCCCAGCGTCAGCGACGTGCGGTTCGGCAGGGCGGTGAACGGCGTGTAGTCGGGCTTGCCGGTGAAGGCCGCGGCCATCGGGGTGGCGGCGCTGTCCTTCTGGTTCATCGGCTGGATCCCGAGGATCTGCTCGATGGTGCGGATCATGGTGATCTGCGTGTAGTAGTGGCTGTCCACGGTGCCGTGCTTGGCCCAGGGGCTGATGATCTGGATCGGGGCACGGTGGCCGTCGACGTGGTCGAGGCCGTTCTGGGAGTCGTCCTCGACGACGAAGATCGCGGAGTCCTTCCAGTACTCGCTGTGCGAGATGGTGTCGACGATCTTGCCGACGGCCAGGTCGTTGTCGGCGACCTGGGCGGCCCCGTTCGGCGGGCCGCCGGTGTGGTCGCTGGAGAGCCAGAACATGTTCAGGTTCGCCGGCCCGTTGGCCGCGAAGTCACGCTTCCAGATCTCGTACCGGTAGATGTCCGGGACGCTGGTGTCGAACTTCGGGAAGCCGTGCACCGACACGTCGTTGAGCGACGGAATCGGCGAGGACGAGTTCAGGGTGTAGGCGGTGTTCTGGCCGGTCGCCTCCATGTTCCTGGTGTCGCAGTACAGGTTCTGCCAGGTCGCGCCGGACGGCTTGGTCAGGAACTGGTGGAACTCGCCGAAGTTTCGCACGGTCTTGCCCGCCGCCTGCGCGCCGGTCCACAGGAAGCCGGTCCGCTGGTGGCCGAGAGCGTCGTCCTCGGTGTCGTAGCTGCGCAGGTACTCGCCGGCCGAGGACTCGGTGTACTCCGGGTTGTCGGCCTGCATCAGCCAGTTGTGGCCCTCGGCCGAGTTGGTGCCGATGTCGTAGGTGTTGTCGTACAGGCCGAACTGACGCGCCAGCGCGTGCTGGTTCGGCGTCACGTTCTCGCCGTACTGGGCCAGCGACGGGTCGCCGTTGCCCTGCGGCATGTCACCGAAGACCTGGTCGTAGGTCCGGTTCTCCTTGACGATCAGGAAGACGTGCTTGATCGTCGAGGGGTCGCCGAGACGCTTCGGGACCGCCACGGCCTTCTGCTTGTTGCCCTCGGCCTTCTTGACGTCGTTCTTGCCCCAGCCGTTCTGCGCGAAGACCCGGGCCGTGTACTTGGCGATCTCCCTGTCGTCCGGCAGCGTGAACCGCTGCAGGCTCGACGTCGTGTCGTGGGTGCCGTGCCCGGCGCTGCTCGTGGGGCGGCGGGCGTCGATGCCACGGGTGTTGGAGACCAGCACGTCGTCACCGACGGTGGTGATCTCCGCGGGGAAGTAGTCCGTCGGGAGCAGGCCGACGTAGCCGACCGGCTCCTGCGGCGTGGTGTAGCGGTAGACGGCGACCGCGTTGGCGCGCCCGAGCGTCACCAGCAGGTGACCGTCGTCGGTGAGCGTCACCGCGTCGGGCTCGTAACCCACCGAGGCCTCCGGCCACGGCTGGGTCGCGATGGTCTGAACGACCTTGTCGCTGGAGGTGTCGATGACCGACACGTCGTTGGTGGCGGTGTTGGTGACGAACAGCGCGCCGTTCTTGGCATAGAGGGAGGTCGGGTGCAGGCCGACGTCGATGCTCGCGGGGGCGGCGGCCGGGTTCGCCAGGTCGATGACGCTGACCGTGCCGGTGGTGGTGGCGCCGGTGTCCGGGTCGGCCGGCACCTGGGTGCCGTACGAGTTGATCGTCGTCTCGCCGGGCTTCGCCGGGCGCCCGCCCTCGTTGCTCACGTAGAGCTTGGTCCCGACCACGACCATGTCACGAGGGGCGTTGCCCACGGCCCAGCTCTGCCGGATGGCCCCGGTCGCCGCGTCGATGGCGACCACGCGGTTCTGGCCGTTCACGGCGGCGTACACGGTCGTCCCGTCGGCGGAGAACACCGGCTCACCTGCCAGCGCGCGCTTCGAGCCCTGTGCGGCGATGGTGACGTTCGTCGGGTTGGCGAGGCTGCCGTCGGGGTTCACGGTGAACCTGGTGTAGCCGTCGGCCCGGCCCAGCCACAGCTGCGAGCCGTCCGGCGAGTACGTCGGGCCTTCCTGTCCCACGTCGTTGCCGCTGATGCGCAGGTTCGCCGCCGCGTTGTTGCCGACGAGCTGCTGCACCTTCCAGTTCTTCAGGTCGACGATGACGAGCGCCATGCCGCCGTCGGTGACCGAGGCCGCGAGGTGGGTGCCGTCCGGGCTGACCGACGACGACATGATCTTGCCGTTGTTGATGACGAGGCGCTCGCCGATGGGGTCGATGTACTGGTCACTCGACACGACCAGGCCCTTGTCGGTGGTCTGGCCGACCTGCTGGGTGCCGAATCCGTCGGTGGACGCGTAGGCGATGCCGCCGCCGGCGACGACGAGGGTTGCGGTGGCGGCCGCGAGGAGGCGGGTCCGCCGGCCGGTGCGTCCGTTGAGGAGCCCGAGCGGGACCTTCGCGACGCGCTGGCGCGTGACGTGCATGGATCATTCCTTAGGGGTGCTTGCGAGCAGGTCGACGTTCCCGTCGAACTGCCACAGGGGGTTGGGTGCGTCCCCGGCCGGGGTGCGCACCTGGAAGTAGCCGTTCACCTCCTTGGGTCCGTCTCCGTCGGCGACGTACCGCCCGTCCGCGGTGACGTCGAGCTGGTAGATGGCGGAGCCAACGGCGGTCGCGCCGGGGAGGCGCCAGGACACGACACACCGCCAGTCGTTGCCCGGTCCCCGGTCGGGGACCCGGGATCCGCCCTTGTCGCAGGACGCGGACGCCCCGAGCTGGGCCTCGGTGACGTCGGGGCGATGGAGCTCCCGCGTCTGCAGCCGGTAGAGATGGGCGTACGCCGTGGCGAGCGAGTCCTGCAGCTTTCCCTTCTCGATCCCCGAGCCCGTGGCCGGGGCCGCGACGGCGATCACGCCCACGGTGAGGACGACCAGTGCGGCCAGCGGCAGCATCGCCGCCACGACGACCCGCCGGCCCGACCCGTCGTACGCCAGGTCGGTGAAGTCGCGGCGCAGGAACAGCCGGTAGGCCAGCGTGGTGGCGGTGACCGCCCACGCCAGGCTCACCGCGAGACCGATGAGCAGGGGGCCCGCCTGTGCCGGGCTGGTGAACAGCCCGCGCCAGGCGAGGAAGGCGCTGCTCGGCAGGGCCATCCGCACCGCCACCGGCAGCGGGAGGAGCTGTGCGAGCTGCAGCACCAAGGCGAGCAGCGCGGGCATCAGCAGGCCCATCGGCGAGCGGCCCAGGGCCACCGAGCCGAGGAGCCCGACGGCGGCGAACGCCAGCGTCGGCGCCAGCGCGCAGGCCCACGCGAGCAGGACCGTGCCGGCCGCGTCCGCCGGGGCGAGGAGGTGGCCGTCCAGACCGGCGAGCGGCCGGTTGCCGACCGCGGCCAGGCCGCCGATGATGCCCGACGCGGCCAGTCCGGCCACCAGCAGCAGGAGCACGGTCAGGCTGGCGAGGCCCTTCGCCACGAAGATCCGCCTCGGTGAGCGGACCGCCACGAGGAGGTGGCGCCAGGTGCCCAGCCGGTCCTCGGCGGTGAAGACGTCGCCGGCGACCAGAGCCGTCAGCAGCGGGAGCGCCCAGCTGCACGAGAAGTCCAGTACGACCAGCGCCCCCGCCCAGCCGGTCGCGTTCATCCAGCGGCCGAAGACCGTGTCGGCGGGGAGCGAGCTCTGCAGGCTGACGGCGGCCACGAAGGCCGCCGGGGCGATCCAGCAGGCGAGCAGCAGCAGGCGGATGCGCCACTGGGAGAGCAGCTTGACCAGCTCGAACCGGTAGCCGGGCAACACCGGCGCCGGCCGGGCGCCGGCCCGGGGTCGGGTGACGGTCGCGGTCATCGCAGGTCCTCCTGGTCGGTCTGCGCGGGTACGGTGCCGGTCAGGGTGAGGAACGCGGCCTCGAGCGGCGTCACCACGGGCGCCAGCTCCCGGAGCGCCACGCCGGCTCGCACCAGCCGTACGACCAGCTCGTCGATGGCCGGCACAGGCCCGCGGACCACGAGTACGTCGGCGTCCGGTCGCTGCGCGGGATCGCGGCCGGGCGCGACGCGGAGCCCGGGCGTCTGCGACGCCAGCCGGTGGGCGGCCACCGGATCTGAGGTGAGCAGCCGGTAGTCGAGCTCGCCGCTCTCGGCGGCGAGCTTGCTCACCGGACCGGAAAAGACGACCCGTCCGGTGGCGAGGATGGTCACCTCGGAACACAGCGCGGCGAGGTCGTCCATCCGGTGGCTGGAGAGAACCACCGCGGTCCCGTCCGCGGCGAGTCCGGTGATGACGCGGTGCACGTGGTGCTTGCCCGCGGGGTCCAGGCCGTTGGCCGGCTCGTCGAGGACGAGCAGTCGCGGCTTGGTGAGCAGCGCGGCGGCCAGCCCGAGCCGCTGGCGCATCCCCAGCGAGAAGCCCCGGACACGGTCGTCTGCGACGTCGGTGAGCCCGACCTGCTCCAGCGCGTCGTCGACACCGGTGGCGCCGCCGGTGTCATACCGGGCCAGCGCGGCCAGGGCCGAGAGGTTCCGGCGCGCGGTGAGCGAGGGATAGAGCCCGGGTCCGTCCACGAAGCCCGCGACGCCGTCGGGAACGGCGAGCGTCCGCCCGACCGGCGTACCCAGGATCTCGAGGAGGCCGCCGTCCGCGACCGCCAAGCCCAGCAGCAGGCCGAGGAGCGTCGTCTTGCCCGCGCCGTTCGGGCCGACCAGGCCGTGAACCTGCCCGCGCGCCACGTCGAGGTCGACGCCGTCGAGTGCGACCACGTCACCGAAGGACTTCGTGATTCCGCGAGCCCGGACGGCTGGACTCCCGTGCATGTCGCTTTTTCGCATCCCTGTCCTTCCTCGGCTACCGGCACCCGGTCGCGGATTCGGCGATCGGTGCGGCAGCGAGAAAGTTAGCCATGCTAAGGACGCTGCAGGGTGTGCATCGCGACAACGAAGGGTTTATGCCGCGTGAACAGACATCATGATTTATTTGGTCATGTTCGTTCTGGTCGCGCCGACGGCTGAGGCGGCAGCGCGCGGATCGGCCGCACCGGTCAGCATGTCGCCCAGGGAACTGCGCCGATAAAGGACCTGCCGCCCGTCGCGGGCCCGCGTGACCAGGCCCGTGGCGTACAGCACGCGCAGGTGCTGGGACACGGCGCTCGGGGTGACCCTGAGACGGCGGGCGATCTCGACGGTGGGCAGCGGCTCGCCGAGGAGGCCGAGCAGCCTCGCCCTCGGCGCGCCGAGAAGCGACACGAGAGCGGTCTCGTCCGCGACGGGCGGCGGGGCCCAGAGCGTCGCCACGCCACGGCTGGGATAGACCAGCGTGGGAGGCACCTCCGGGATGACCGGGGGCGCGGGCTTGTGCGCGAACACGGAGGGCACGAGCAGCAGCCCACGACCGGCCGCCGCGACGCGGAAGCTGCTGATCATCTTGTCGACGTGCAGCACGCCGTCGTCCCAGCGCAGGTTCGGGTGCATGCCCGCGAACAGCAGGCGGGCGCCTCCCACGGCCAGCTGCCGTGCCCGGTAGGTCATGTCGGCCTCCAGCACCAGCCGCATCTGCGGCCACAACGGCCTGACCGCGATCTCCCAGTACCGCGCAAGGAGATCGCAGACGGCGTCCCGGAGCCGTACGACCGGCGCGTCGTCGGGGGCGGCGGCGTCGCGCAGCGGCTCGGGGAGCGGAGCCGGCGCGTGCGTGACCGCCAGGTCACGGCGGACCAGATCGGGAGGGGTCCGGCGCACCACCTCCAGTTCCTCGTCGAAGTCCGGGGCGAAGACCTCGGGCCTCGGGGTCAGGAAATCGGGAAGGGTGAACCTCTCCGCCACCAGGGACATCAGCAGGTCCGCGTCGAGCGCGCCGAGCCTGCCGATGACGGATCTGCGCCACGGGAGATGCACCGCCGACAGGCCCGGGTCGCGCAGCACCCGCAGGCTGAACACCGTCTCGGTCAGGGGCGAGAGGGCGAACCTCGTGTCCGCGAGGTCCTCCACGCCGAGCACAAAGCTGATCATTAAGCCATACGCTACATCGATTGGTGGCGGAAGGCTCGTGGCGTGGACTTCGGTCCATGACCCACGCATTCGTCGTCGTGAGCGACATGACCGGCCGGCGCCGCGTCCCCGATGAGATGGTCCCCGGCGGGCCGGTGGTCGGGGCATGAGCCGCCGGATGCTCGCGATCCTGGCCCTCACCTGCGCGGTGGCGGTGGGCAACATCTACTTCCCGCAGGCGATCGGGCCGCTGGTCGCCACCGGGCTGCACCTGCCGCCCGACGCGGGCGCCCTGGTGGTGACCGCCACCCAGGCCGGCTACACGGCCGGGATCGTCCTGCTGGTGCCGCTCGGCGACCGTTTCCCGCACCGCCCGTTCCTCGTGGTCCTGCTCGCCCTCACCGGCCTCGGCCTGCTCGCCGCGAGCTGCGCGCCGGCCCTGCCGCCGCTCGTCGCCGCCAGTGCCCTGGTCGGCCTCACCACCGTGGCCGCGCAGGTCGTCGGCCCCCTGGCGGCCGGTCTGGTGGCGGCCGAATCCCGGGGAGCGGTGCTCGGCACGCTGCTGAGCGGATCGACCGGCGGCATGCTGCTGGCCCGCACCTTCGGCGGAACCCTCGGCGAATGGCTGGGCTGGCGGGCTCCCTACCTGGTGGCCGCGGCGCTGGCGCTGCTCCTCGCGGCCGGCCTGGCCGTCACGGTGCCGGTCACCGCCGCCTCCACCCGCCGGCGTTACCCGGCCCTCCTGGCCGAGCCGCTGCGCCTGCTGCGCGCCGAGCCCGAATTGCGTCGCTCCTGCGTCTACCAGGCGGCCGTCTTCGCCGGGTTCTCGGCCGTCTGGACCTGCCTGGCGCTCCTGCTCACCGGCCCGGCGTACGGCCTGGGCGCCCAGGCCGTCGGGATGCTCGCCCTGGTCGGCGCGGCGACCATGCTCTGCACTCCCGTCGCGGGTCGCCTCGTGGACCGCGTGGGGCCGGATCCGGTGAACCTCGTCTGCATGCTCGGGGTCCTCCTCTCGGCGGCGGTCCTGGCCGCCGGGTCGCTGGGCGGGACGGCGGGCCTGGCCGCGCTGACCCTCGGCACACTGCTGCTCGACGTCGCGATGCAGTGCGGCATGGTCGCCAACCAGGCCCGGATCTACGCCCTGCGGCCCGACGCCCGCGGCAGGCTCAACACCGCCTACATGACCTGCGCCTACCTCGGCGGCAGTGCGGGATCCTGGCTCGGGGTCCGCGTCTGGAGCGCGGCCGGCTGGCGGGGCGTGTGCGCGCTCGTCGCACTGCTCGCCGCGCTCGCCCTGACCCGCCACCTCCTGGCGCGTGCGCGGTGCCGCCCCAGAAGACCAAGTGCCGGAGCACGCGGGGCGTGCTCCGGCACCGGTCGGGAGCCGGCCGGCACCGGCTCCCCGTCATCTACTCACAGGCGGGCTCGCAGGTAGGCACCGGCCGCGAGCAGTTGCGCGCGGACCGACTCGTCGGTGGCGGTACGAGCCGCCGCCGTGAACCGGTCCAGGGCAGCCTTGGCCTGGTCCGTCCGGCCTGCCGCCGACGTGGCCTTGGCCGCTTGGAGCTGGCCGAACAGGCGGTCGGCGAGCTCGTCGCCGAGCAGACCCTCCGCCTGGTACCGCCGCACCAGCGCCTGGGTCTTGTCGTAGGTGGCGACGACCTCGAAGGCGACCGTCACCTCCGTGTCGTTGCCGGCCAGGTCGGTCGCCACGACGGTCAGCTTGTGACCGCCCGCCGTGGGCTCGGCACCCGCACCGCTCTCGATCGCCACCCCGTCCAGGCGGAGGGCCACCGAGTCGACGCCCGACGTGGCGTCCCGCGCCGTGGCGGCGATCGGCAGTGAGGTACCGACGTCGTACTTGCCGTCCTTCGCCACGCCGTCCACGCTCACGACCGGGGCCGTGGTGTCGACGCGCAGGGACACCGCTGCCGGCGCGGAGACGTTGCCGGCCTCGTCGATCGCCCGGAACCGCAGCTCCCGCAGGCCGTCCTCGGTCACCCGGACCGGCTCGCGGTACTGGGTCCAGGCGCCGTCGCCTTGGGCGAACTCGATGCGCACCGGGCCGTCGCGGTCGTCGCTCGCCGACGCGGTGACCGTCGCCGGCGAGGTGTACCAGCCACGCCGGCCGTTCGGCTGCGCCGGATCGACCGACACGGTCAGGCTCGGCGCCGTCGTGTCGAGGACCCGGAAGTAGTCGAACGCGACCGTGACCGGCTGCGCCTGCTGCGGACCAATCGCCATCAGGCCGAACGAGGTCATCGCGGCGTCGTTGGTGACCGGCTGGCCGAGTGAGGTCCAGTTGACCCCCCCGTCGCTGATCTGGGCCGAGTAGGTGTTCCCACTCCGGCTCAGCCGCAGGTAGTACCAGCCGCTCTCGGACGAGTCTGCGATGTCGATCGACCGGTTGCCGCCGTTGCCGAACTGCGCGTTGCGTTCCGAAACCAGCTCGGCACGCAGGTTGGCCGGCGTTCCGGCGTCATTGCCGGCGACGACGTCGAACTTCACGTAGTTGTCGTCGTTGTTGTAGACCAGGAAGCCGGCCAGCTGCCACTTGTGCAGCATCGTCGGCGTCAGCCTGGTCTCGATCGTCCAGTTGCCGGCGGCGACGTCCGCGGGGATCTTCTGCAGGATGAAGTTCCGCGGCGAGGCGTTGTCGGTGCCGTTGATGTCGCCCGGCTGGGTCTCGACGCGCAGCGCACCGCCGCTCACCGCGACCTTGGACGAGTCGTATCGCACCACCGAGTTCCACCGGCAGCCGTCGACAGCGCTGCCGTCGAACTCGTCGCCGGGCGCGCGGACACCGTCGTCCGTGCCGTCCGGCGTGATGGTGAAGTGGTCGAACACGGCGTTGACCCGCGCCGCCCCGGTGTCGCCGGCGGCCATGGGGCCGACGGTCGCGTTCGGGATGACGTTCGCGGAGCCGGCGAGCGCCGTCCAGGTCCGGCCGTCGGCGGAGTACGCCGCGGTCAGCTTCTGACCGTCGCTGACCAGCCGCAGGTGCGCGGTGGACGGGAAGTCCGCCGGCACACCCACGTTGGCGTGCCAGGTCCGCGTCCCGCCGGCCTCGGTCTGGAACTCCATGATCCGACCGCCGGACGAGTTACGGGTGAACGCCAGCTTGACGTAGTCGTTGTCGGTGCCGTGCATGAGCAGACCGGCGTGCTGCCACTCGCGGTCGTGCGGGATGGTCACCTTCGTGGTGATCGTCCACGGCCCGGTCTTGGCACGCTGGCCGACGTAGCTGATCGGCCCGGCGGCACCCTCGTTGATGTCACCGTTGGTGACCGGCAGGACCAGCCCGCCGTCGGCGACCCGTACGGGCAGGTTCGGCGCGTTCCGCACCGTGCTCCACCGGCTGGTGTTCAGCGCGTCACCGTCGAAGGTGTCCGAGCCGCGGATCGCGCAGATCGGCGAGGTCTCCGGCGGTGCCGGGTGGATGGCCCGGTCGACCAGCGAGAAGCCGCTGAACTTCACCTCGCTGGTGGCGGACGCGTTGTGCGCGGTGACCGCGAGGCCGATGTCCTGCGGGCCGGCCGCGCCGGGCAGCGTCACCGGGTCGCCGACCAGGGTGAACGACTTCCCGTCCTTGCTCCAGTACCCGTAGTACTTCCCGCCGTCCCGCACGATCCGCACCCAGGACGGATAGCTCGTCGTGCTGGCGCCGGTGCTGGCGTCGAGCTGGCCGTTGCCGTCGGTGTCGCGCAGCCACTCGAACCCGAGGCCCGCCCGCATCGTCATCGCCGCGTACCCAGGCGATACACCGGGACGGGTGATGTCGTTGCGGACGATCAGGCCGGCCTTGGCGGAGTTGTTGGTGTTCGTCTGGCTCTCGATCTTCACCGTGGCGGTCCAGGTGTCGCCGGCCGCTGCCGGCAGGTACACCGAGCCGTACTGGTCGGTGCCCTGCCACATGTTCTCTCCGCCGGCCTTGACGATCCAGGTGTCCTGGTCCGGCCGATCGAAGCTGGCGGTGGTGTTGGCGTAGGTCTGCCAGGCGCCGAGGAGGTCGCCGACCTCGACCTGCACGACGCGGGACTTCGTGCGGTAACCCTTGTCGCTGGTCGCGACCGCGGTCAACTGGTAGCGCTTCTCGGCGGGGGCGTTCCAGGTCACCGAGTACGGCGCCGTGGTGTCGGTGCCGATCGACGTGCCGTCGGCGAAGAACTCGACCTTGGTGATCTTGTTCTCCGCGTCGCTCGCGTCCGCGGTCACCTGGATCTCGCCCGGCTCCAGCTCGTCGGCCGGCGTCGGAGAGGTCACGGCGACCTTCGGCTTGCTCGTCGGTGAGACGCCCTTGCCGTCGGCCTCGATGAAGTTCAGCCGCCGCTCACCCGCACCCGGGAACACCGCGTACAGGGTGAACGTCTCGCCGGGGTCGGACACGTCGACCGGGACGTCGACGTAGCCGCCGCTCGTGGTCGCCGGCACCTGCGCGGTGCCGAGCAGTTCACCGTCCGGCGCGCCCCGCCGCAGCTCGATCTTGCTTGCGCCGGCAGCCGACACGCGCAGGACCAGCCGGTCGACGTTGTGCAGGTTGACCGGGTCGTACGACGCCCAGGCGCCGTTCTGGCCGGAGATGGAGTTCGCGTGGCCCTCGATGTCCCGCGACGGGCCGACCGTCACGTTCGACGAGTCGTCGAAGAACTCCGCCTCCCGCTGCTTCGGGAATATCAGCGTGGTTTCCGAACCGGTCAGGCTCGGGGTGCCTCCCGCGCCGCCGGAGTCGGAGTACCGGCCGTCCAGCGCATAGAAGACGTTCATGTCCTCGCCGTGCCCGCCGCCGAGGGCGGTTACCACCGAGCCGGTGCGCCCGTGCAGCGGCTCGGCCGGGTGCGCGTGCTCGTCGTGGCCCATCGCCGGCTGGATCACCACATCGGCGTCGTCGATCTTGGTGTCCTCGGCGTCGGTGACCGACAGGTCCCAGCTCACCTCGTCACCGAAGTCGAAGAACGCGCCGTTGGGCGGCAGGTTGAACTTCACCTCCGGCCGGGTGTTGCCGACCGTGATCGGCACCGTCGTCATCCCGGTCTTGCCGGCCGGGTCGGTCACCGTGAGCCGGGCGTTGTAGACGCCGTTCGCGGTGTAGGTGAACGTCGGCTTCACCTCGGTTGAGTCGACGACGCCGTCGTCGGTGAAGTCCCACTCGTACCGCAGTTGCTCCTTCTCCGGGTCGGTGCTGCCCGAGCCGTCGAAGCGGACCGGCAGCGGCGCCTGGCCGGAGTCCGGCGAGGCGTTGATCTTCGCCGTGGGCGAACGCGAGCCGGAGATGTAGTCGATCCGGTACAGCCCCGAGTTCGGGTTGTCGCGGCCGAACCCGCCACCCCAGTCCAGCACGTACATCGAGCCCTCAGGACCGAACTTGGAGTCGATCGGCGCGAGGAACTGCTGCTGCGGTAGGAACGGATTGACCTTCTCGACCCCGCCCTTCCCGTTCGGGATGATCGAGTACATCTTGTTCCGCGACCACTCGTAGAAGAACGGCTTCCCCTCGTAGTACGCCGGGAACTTGGTGTCCGACTGCAGGTCCGGGTCGTAGTCGTAGAACGGGCCGCCCATCGGGGCCAGGCCGCCACCCTGCGGGATGACCGACGGCACCGAGGACCGCTTGTAGCCGTACCACATCGTGGCCGGCTTGGCCGGCGGCAGCTCGGTCAGGCCGGTGTTGCGGATCGAGTCGTTGATCGGCTTGGCGCAGTCGAAGTACGGGCCGACGGTCACCGGGTTCGTCCGGTAGTCGACGTCGCGGAACGGCTCGTTGTTGCCCATGCACAGCGGCCAGCCGTAGAAGCCGGGCTCGGTGATGAGGTTCCACTCGGCGATACCGGCGGGGCCCCGGTTGTCCGGGTTGTCGTTGCTGTTGTCCGGCGAGTAGTCCGCCAGCCCGACGGCCCCGGTCTTGGGGTCGATCGAGAACCGGAACGGGTTGCGGAAGCCCATCGCATAGATCTCCGGCCGGGTCTTCGGCGTGCCCGGCGCGAACATATTGCCCGCGGGGATGGAGTAGGTGCCGTCCGGCTCCGGGTGGATCCGCAGGAGCTTGCCTCGGAGGTCGTTGGTGTTGGCCGAGGTCGCCCGCGCGTCGTGGAAGGTTCCGTCCCGCTCGGACAGCGGTGCGTAGCCGCCGGACGGCTCGGAGTGCGGGTTCACGTCGTCGCCGACGCCCAGGTAGAGGTTCCCGCCCGGACCGAACGCGAGGCCGCCGCCGGTGTGACCGGGCTCGTCGGGGAGCCGGCGCGCCGGCACCTCGAGCAGGACCTTCTCCGTGGCCCGGTCGATCTGCGAGCCCTGCCCGACGGTGAGGCGGGACAGGCGGTTGACGAAGTTCGCCGGGTCGCTGTCGTTCGCACTCGCCGGTGAGTAGTAGATATAGAGGTAGCCGTTCTTGGCGAAGTCCGGGTCGAGCGCGATGCCGAGCAGCCCGTCCTCACCGCCGGAGTAGACCGGGATCGTGATCGCCGTGGAGGTGGTCCTGGTCCGCGGGTCGTAGACGCGGATCTGGCCGCGCACCAGCTCGGTGAAGAACACTCGGCCGTCGGGTGCGACGTCCATGGCGTACGGGGCGCTGGTGTTCTGGTCCAGCGGGACCCGCTCGAAGTCGTCCCAGTTGGTGCCGCCGCAGTCGCCCTTCTCCATCCCGGCGGCCCACTTCACGCCACCCACGATGTGCTGCACCAGCGCCGCCTCGCCCGTGTAGTGGGCGCCGAAGTGACCCATGCCGGTCATCCAGGCGCGGCCGCCGTCGTACGGCTTGCACCAGGAGATCGGGTGGTCGTAGCCCATGGCGTTGCCGCCCGGGGCGTACGTTGTCTCGTCCATCGTGGCGAGCACGTGCGCGTTGCCGCGGACGTTGAGCGCGTAGTTGTACCACTCGTCCGCGCGTCCCCACCGCTGCGGCAGGTGCTTGGTGGACGGGTGGACCTGATCCTCCACCCGGACAGTGCCGGGCAGGCCGGGGCTGGTGCCGGTGGCGGCGTGACCGGGCATCAGCGTGCCGATCATGTTGTCCCACCACGCGTAGTTGCCACGCATGTCGGTGGCGTTGTGGATGGCGACGATGCCGTGGCCGGCCCGCATGTAGCGCTCCATGGCCGCCTTCTGGTCGGCGGTCCACGGGTCGCCCGAGGCCTGGAACATCACGAGCGCGTCGAAACGCGCGAGGTCCTCGTCGTTGAAGATGGACGAGTCCTCGGTGTGCTGCGAGGTGATGCCGGCGTCGGCGAAGGCGGCCTCCAGCACGGGAACGCCCTGCTCGATCGCCTCGGTGTGCCGGAATTGAGTGGTCTTCGTGAAGATCAGCACGTGGGCTTCATCCTGCGTGCCCTCGTGCGCGGTCGCCGGCGTCGAGCCCATCATGGTCAGCGCCAGCGCGCTGGCCACGGGCATCGCGAACCACCGTCCCCACCGGGGACGCCAGGTCACGTTCATGAGATGCGGTACCTCCATGACGCGAGGAACTACTGGGGGGGTCGTGACCGTGCGGCGTGCCGGCGCCGTCGGGCTGGTGTTGAGTTGGCCGTCGGGTCTAGCGTCGGGTCTGGGGCATCACCCCCCGCAGGAACTCGAGTCCGTCCGCGGCGATCGCGTCCTGGCTCACGGCGAGTGGACGCCAGATGGAGGCGGCTGTCGCGATCGTCGCGTTCTCCGCCGTGAACGACTCGATACACAGCGGGCCGGCGTAGCCCGCGTCGTCGATCGCGGCGAGGATGGCCGGCCAGTCCAGGTGGTCGGCGCCGGGCGTACCGCGGTCGTTGCCGCACACCTGGACGTGCGCCACCCGGCCGGCGGCCGCGCGGATCGCCGCCGGGATGTCCGTCTCCTCGATGTTCTGGTGGTAGAGGTCCAGCGCGACGCCGCAGTGCGGTAGGTCACCGATCGCATCGAGGGTCTGGCCGATGGTGTTGAGCAGGCTCGTCTCGTAGCGGTTGAGCGGTTCGACGGCCACCGTCACGCCGGCCGCGCCCGCGTACTCGACCACGGGGGCGAGGCTGTCCCGCAGTTGCGCGTACGCGGAGGCCCGCTCGGCCGGTGACATCCGCCAGGTCCGGCCGACCGAGGCGTACGCCGGCCCGGCGATCACCGGCGACCCGACCGTCGCGGCGGCGTCCACCACGCCGAACAAATAGTCCTGGGTGGACCGGATGGTGGCCGGGTCGGCCGCGGCCAGCTCACGACCGGCCGGCATCACAAGGCATACGGTGGCGCCGAGACCGTGATCGGCGAGCACCTGGGCGGCCCGGCTCGGCTCCCAGTCGCCCAGGTTCTCTACTGGGAGTTCGAGCACGTCGAAGCCCCACCCCGCGACCTTGGCCGCGAGGGCGCCCAGGGTCGCGTCGGTCAGCGGCGAGGTCCACACCCAGGTGTTGACCCCGAGCGGATGTCTGGTCACTTCCACGGCCCCGGGTAGCCCGGCATGTCCTCGCACCCGCACATCGCGTAGTGCAATGGCGGCATGTCCTGCTTGACGTACTCCTTGACGTTGTCGCCGGTGATCCGCGGCTGCGGCAGCACCCACTCCTTCGGCACCTGCTCGCCCTTGAGGACCTTCAGCGCCGCGATGATCGGAGTCCGCCACTGGTAGGTGGGATAGGTCGGCGCGACCGCGGTCAGGCCTTCGTCGGCCCACAGCCGCAGGAAGTCCTGCTGGTCCTCGCCGACGATGGCGGGCACATCGACCCCGGCGTCCTGGAACGCCTCCGCCGCGGCGACGGCGGTGGCGCCGGCGTCCATCCACACACCGTCGATCTGCCCCTCGCGCTGGATGTAGTCGGTCACGATGCTCTTGGTCTTGGCCGCGTCGCCGTCGGTGAACTCCACACCGACCACCTTGAGCTCGCTGCCGGCGAAGATCTCGTTGGCGGCCGCCCAACGCTGCTCGAGCACGTCCACGCCCGGCAGAATGCGCAGAGCGAGGACCTTGCCGCCCGGCTTGACCTTCTCCTTCAGGAACTCCGCACCGTCCGCGCCGAAGGCGAAGCCGCCGATGGGGTGGATGAAGGTGGCCGGGCAGCCGGTGTTGACGCCTCGGTCGAACACGATCACCGGCACGCCGGTCTTGCACGCCTGCTCCACAGCCGGCGTCAGCGTGGCGGTGGTGTTCGGCGAGATGATGATCGCGGCGCAGTTCTGGCCCGACAGCGACTGGATGTCACTGATCTGCTTGTCGTCCTTCGCCTCCGCGTCCAGCACGGTGAACTTGGTGATCTCCGGGTGTAGCTTCACCTCCTGCTGCATGGTCTTGTAACCCACCTGCCGCCAGGGGTTGTCCACTGAGGCATTGGAGAAGCAGAGGGTGTAGTTCCCGCCGGGCTTCGCGTACTTCGCGGTGTCGACCATTTCCGGCTGGAGCATCTGCTCCCACGGCTTGCCGTCCGGGCCTTCTGGCGTGGCGTTACGGAACGCCAGCTGACGGTTGTACTCGGCCTGGTCGAAGAACTTGGACTTGCTCGCGTCCGAACTGGGTGATCCCCCGCTCGAACTGGTCGATCCCCCGCTCGGGGCCGCCTTGTCGTCGGGCAGGTCGCTTGAGCACCCGGCGAGCGCGAGCGCGCCCGCCACGACCACTATGGCCCATTTTCTGGTCATTATCGATGATTTCCTTACTACCGGGGGGACTTCAGGAGGAAATGGGTTGCACGGGGTTCCGCTGTTTCGGCCACAACCGCAGCCGTAGGCCGCTGCCGAGGGAGGCGTAGGCGACGGCGGCGATGATGATCACGCCCTGCACCGCCGACTCGAGGGCGCCGCTGACGCCGAGCAGGTTCAGCAGCGTGAACAGAGCCTCCAGGGACAGCGCGCCGGCGGCGGCCGCGACGACCGACCCGCGCCCACCGCCGAGGAGCACGCCGCCCAGCACGACGGCGGTGATCGCCCGGAATTCCAGGCCGTCGCCGACCTGCGCCGAGACGCTGGCGAACCCGCCGAGCAGGATCGCGGCGACCGCGGCGAGCAGTCCGGAGAGGACGAACGCGAGCAGCCGGAGCCGGTCGACCCGGCCACCGGAAAGGCGCACGGCGGCCTCGTTGTCGCCGGCCGCGACCAGCGCCCGGCCAGTGCCGCCGCGCATGAACAGCACCGCCGCCGCCAGGACCGCCAGCAGGATGAGCACCGACCACGGGACCTTGCCGAGCACCGGGACATCCACGGCACCGCGCCCGAACATCCGGAACCCGGCGGACAGCGCGCCGCGTGGTGCGCCACCGGTCCACAGGAAGATCGCGCCGTCGAGCACGAGCAGCATGCCGAGCGTGACGATGAACGACGGCACCAGGAGCTTCGTCGTGACCAGACCGTTCACCAGGCCGACCAGCACGCCGAACCCGAGCACGAGCAGGATCACCCACACCGTCGCCGACTCACTCCCGTTGATGAGCCGGGCCGCGATGACCACGCCGGCGGTCACCAGCGCGCCGACCGACAGGTCGAATCCGCCGGAGACGATGACGAAATACTGCCCGATCGCGAGGATCATGAGCGGCGCGGCACGTTTGAGGAGCGCCAGGTAACCGGACGGCTCGTCATAGGACGGGCCGACGATCGCCAGCCCGACGAGCAGCAGAAGGAGCACGACGAGCACCGGCGCGGTGCCCTCGGCCAGGCGAGGACGCCAGGTCATGTCAACCTCCCGCGGGCGCGATTGGCCATCATGCGCCGGGCGTAGAGCGCGACCGCGGTCACGAGCACGACGCCGCGCACCACGTCCTTGAAGAACGGATCGACCTCGAGGTCGTCGAAGATCGTGTCCAAGGTGGCCAGGATGAAGACGCCGCCGATGGTGCCGGCGACGCCACCCCGGCCACCGGCAAGCAGCGTCCCGCCGAGTACGACGGCGGCGATCGACTCCAGGTCGTACCCGGCGTCGGTGCCGACGTACGGGGCGCCCGATCCGAGCCGGCTGGCGAGGTAGATCCCGGTGAGGCCGGCAGCGACCGAGCACAGCACGTGCGCGGTGACGATGATCCGACGGGTCGGCACCCCCGACAGCCGGGCCACCTCGATGTCGCCGCCGACGGCGTACATGTGGTAGCCGGGGCGGGTCCGCGACAGGTACCACCAGGACAGGGCGGCGACGGCCAGCATGAGCAGCGCCGCGACCGGCACCGGGCCGATCCGGTCGTAGCCGAGGTGCTGGAAGCCACGCGGTACGTCGCCGGCCGGGCCGGTGTAGTTGTCCTCGAGGTAGCCGCGCAGGATCAGCGCCACGCCCAGCGTCGCGATGAACGCGTTGGCTTTGAGGACGGTGATGACCAGCCCGTTGACCAGACCGACGCCGGCGGCCACGCCGAGCGCGAGCAGCACGCCGGGCACGACCATGCCGTCCCGCCCTGCCATCGTCTCCGCGGCGATCAGTGAGGTGAGGCCGACCAGGTAGGCGACGGACAGGTCGAGGGATCCGGTGAGGATCGCCATCGTCTGTCCTATCGCGACGAGGCCGAGCGCGGTGGCCCGGGTGAGGATGTTGAGGATGCCGCCCTGGTCGAGGAGGACCTCGCCGCGGAGCCCGACGAGCACGCTGCCGACGATCAGAAGTGCGGCGAGTGCGATGTAGACGATGGCGACCGGGGTGAGTCGTCGGTGAACCGCCGGCCGCGTGACCTTCTGCGTGACCGGTACGGTGTTCCCCTCTAGAGCGCTCACGCCGCCTCACCGACCCCGTGCCCGGTGGCCAGCGCCATCACGGCCTCCTCGCTCGCGCCGGCGGGCAGCTCACCGGCCAGCGCACCGTCCTGCATGACGAGGATCCGGTCGCTCATCCCGATCAGCTCGGGGAGCTCCGAAGAGATCATCAGCACCGCCACGCCACGCCTCGCGAGATCGCGCAGCAGCTCGTGTACGGCCCGCTTCGCGCCGACGTCGATGCCGCGCGTCGGCTCGTCGACGACCAGCACCTTCGGCCCGACCGCCAGCCATTTGGCGAGCACAACCTTCTGCTGGTTGCCGCCGGACAGGAAGCGCACCTCCTGGTGCTCGCCGCGGGCCACCACGGTCACCATGTCGAGCAACGCCTTGACGTCCGACTTCGCGCGGGAGCGTGCGCCACGCAGTGCGGCGCGGCGTACCAGCAGCGTGTTGTCGCGTACAGACTGGCGGAGTGCCAGCCCGTCTCCCTTGCGGTCCTCGGTCACCAGCGCGATCCCGAGGCGCACCGCAGTCCGGGGCCGGGTGACCCGCTGCGCCACCCCGTCCACCTCCACCACGCCCCGGGTGAACGGCTCGACGCCGAACACCGCGCGTGCGACCGCCGAGCGGCCGGATCCCTGCAGCCCGGCCAAACCGACGATCTCTCCGGCGCGCACCTCGATGTCCAGCTCACGAACGCGGTCGTTGCCGGCGCCGCGCAACGCGAGACGGACCGGCCCGAGGTCGTCGGGGGCGGCCCGGTCCGGGTAATACTCGCCCAGGTCGCGGCCCACCATGTGCCGGACGAGGTCCTCGGAGGTCAGCTCTCCGGTCGGGGCGCAGGTGACGAACCGGCCGTCCTTGAGCACGGTGATCCGGTCGGAGAGGTCGAACACCTCCCGCATGCGGTGCGAGACGTAGAGGATCGCGATGCCCCGCTCGCGCAGCCGGCGCACCAGGTCGTAGAGCAGTTCGACCTCGTGATCGGCGAGCGCTGCGGTCGGCTCGTCCATCCCCAGCACCCGAGCGTCGGTCGACAGCGCCTTGACGATCTCCACGACCTGCCGCTGAGCGACCGACAACGACGACACGGCGTCGGTTGGATCGATCCCGTCCTCGCCGAGCCAGTCCAGCAGTTCGCGGGTGTCGGCCACCATGCGCCGCCGGTCGACCTGCATCCCCCGCACGGGCTCGCGTCCGAGGTAGACGTTCTCGGCGACACTGCGATGCGGCAGCAGGGTGAACTCCTGATGGATGATCGCGATGCCGGCCCGCTGCGCGTCGGTCGGGCCGGCGAAGGACACCTCGGCGCCGTCGACCTCGATGGTTCCGCCGTCCGGGCGGTGCACCCCGGCCAGAACCTTGAGCAGCGTGGACTTGCCCGCGCCGTTCTCCCCCATCAGCGCGTGCACCTCGCCCCCGCGCAGCTCCAGGTCCACACCCTGCAGCACCGGCACGCCGAGGAAGGACTTGGAGATCCCTTTCAGCCGCACGTTGGTCGCGATGCCTGGCGTCATGCCGGCACCTCTCTCCACGCGCCGTCCGCGGCCGCCGAGGCCAGCACCGCCTCGGTGATCCGGACGGCGCGCAGGCCGTCCGCGAACGTGGGCAGGCCGTCCGGCACGTCCTCGCCGCGCACCGCCCGATAGGTGTCGGCGACGAACGCGTTGAAGCAGTCCTGGTAGCCCTGCGCGTGCCCGGCCGGCAGCCGGACGTAGCGCGCGGCGGAGGGGTGCAGCGTTCCGGGGTCGCGCAGCAGCGTCTGGCCGCCCTCGCGCCGGCCGACCCACAGCCGCTCCGGGTCCTCCTGGTCGAAGCCGAAGCTCGCCTCGGTGCCGGAGAGCTCCAGGTGCAACCGGTTCTTGCGACCCGCGGCGACCTGCGACACCACCAGAGTGCCGACCATGCCGGCGGCGGTGGTGAAGTGCACGGAGGCCAGGTCCTCGGTGGGCTTCCCGTTCCCGCGGGCCCGCTCGTGCACGACCGCGGTGTGCGCGGACAGGCGCGCGATCCGGTCGCCCGTAACGAACTCGAAAAGGTCGCACCAATGCGAACCGATGTCGGCGAACGCCCGCGACGGCCCGCCGAGCGCGGCATCGACCCGCCAGTCGTCGTCTGACGGGCGGGACAGCCAGTCCTGGTGGTAGCCGCCGGTCACGCTGGCGACGACGCCGGCCTCACCCGCCGCCAGCCGCGCCCGCAACTCACGGACCATGGGGTGGAAGCGGTAGACGAACGGCACCATGGCCACCCGATCGCCGGCCGCCTCAACGAGCGCGACGGCCTCCGCGCTCCCGGTGGCAAGCGGCTTTTCGCAGATGACGTGCACACCGGCGGCGAGCGCGGCGGCGGCGACGGGGGCATGCGACGCGTTAGGCGTACAGACATGCAGCACGTCGATCTCGGCGGCGTCGAGCAGGGCCGTCAGGTCCGGGTAGCCCTCGTCCGCACCGACCGCGCGTGCCGCACTGGCGGCCCCCTCGGGGCGGGACGCCACCGCTGCCACGACGCTCGCCCCGGCGCGCCGGGCCGCCTCCGCGTGCACCTGTCCCATGAACCCCGTGCCTACAACCGCCACGCGCAGCGGCGGTTGCTCGGACCCGGTCCCACCGGACGCCCGTAATAGATCGGTCACAGACATGCGATGAAGGTAAGACGAACTTATGTCGATGGTCAACGAAAGTTCGCGCATGGATATCAAAACTTTTTGTGATCAGTGCGCCAAGTGGCCCTGCTGCCGACGGATTACGGCCGCTTCGCTTTAATTGGGGAGTGAGTAACGGGCAGAGCGCCACCTCGACGTCGCCTGGCGAGCTGCTTCGGCTGCTGCGGGACGGGCAGGCGCGCACCCGTACCGAGCTGGCGACCGAGACCGGATTGGCCCGGTCGACCATCGGCCTGCGTCTCGACGCGCTCATGGACGCCGGGCTGGTCGCCGAGCGGGGCGACAACGCCGTCACCGGCGGCCGGCCCGCGAGCAGGTTCGTGTTCAACGCCCGCGCGCGAGTGGTGCTGGCGGCCGACGTCGGGGCCACCCACGCCACCGTCGCCATCGCCGACCTGACCAGTGAGCCGCTGGCCGTCGAGAGGCTCGCGCTGGACATCGCCGACGGCCCTGACGCGGTGCTGGGCCTGCTCATCGACACCTGGCGGCGGATGCGCGCCGACCACGGCCCCACCGCTCCCGTGGCCGGCGTCGGCGTCGGGCTGCCCGGCCCGGTCGAGCACTCAACCGGCAAGCCTGCCCACCCGCCCATCATGCCGGGCTGGAACGGATACGATGTGCCCGCGCGGATCGCCGCCGACTTCGCCGTGCCGGTCCTGGTGGACAACGAGGTCAATCTGATGGCGCTCGGGGAGCACGTCCGCTGCTTCCCGGACGAAGAGAACATGATCTTTGTCAAGGTCGCGACCGGCATCGGCTCCGGCCTGATCAGCAACGGCCAGTTGCATCGAGGTGACGTCGGCGCGGCCGGCGACCTGGGGCACATCCTGGCCCCGCGCGCCGACGACGTGCGCTGTCGCTGTGGCAACAGCGGCTGCCTGGAGGCCGTGGCCGGCGGGCCCGCCATCGCCGCCAAGCTCCGCGCCGCCGGCCTCGACGCGACGACCAACGCCGACGTCGTGGCCCTCCTGCAGGCCGGCAACCCGATCGCCGGCCAGGCGGTGCGGCAGGCTGGCCGGGACATCGGCGAGGTGCTGGCCGCCGGCGTCAGCCTGTTCAACCCATCGCTGATCGTGGTCGGCGGGGCGCTCGCACAGGCCGGCGAGATGCTGCTGGCGGGCGTGCGGGAGTCGATCTACCGTCGCTCGCTGCCGCTGGCCACCGAGCGCCTGCGTATTGTCACCTCACAGGCCGGCGAGAACGCGGGTGTCGTCGGCGCCGCTGCGATGGTCGTCCAGCACGCCCTTTCCCCCACCGTGCTGGACCGCGAGCTGGCCTAGAGACTGCCGGGGAGGTACGCCGAGCGCGTCCCGCTGCCCCGCGACCTTCTTCACAGGTTCCGGGCGACGCGCTCGGCCCTGCCTTAGCCGAGGAATGACCCGATCAGGTCAGGCGGCCGACGTAGGCGAGCGCCTGCTTGAGCAGCACGCCCTGGCCGCCGGTCATCTCCTGCTGCACGATCGGGGACGCCGCCTCCTCGGGCGTGAACCACTCCAGGTCCAGCGCGTCCTGCCGGGGCCGGCAGTCCCCGCGTACCGGCACGATGTACGCCAGGGAGACCGCGTGCTGGCGGGGATCGTGGAACGGCGTGACGCCCGGGGTGGGGAAGTACTCCGCCACGGTGAACGGCGTCGGCGAGACCGGCACGCTCGGCAGCGCCACCGGTCCGAGGTCCTTCTCCAGGTGGCGCAGGAGGGCGTCGCGGATGCGCTCGTGGTAGTACACACGCCCGGACACCAGCGCCCGGCTCACGGTGCCGTCGGCGCCGATCCGCAGCAGCAGGCCGACGCGGGTCACGATGCCCGTGTCGTCCACGCGCACCGGCACAGCGTCCACGTACAGGATCGGCATCCGGCCCCGCATCGACTCGATCTCGTCGGGAGCGAGCCAGCCTGGCGTCGTTTCGGTCATTTCGGTCACGGGTCGATCGTACTTGCCCAGGCGGGGGGCGGTTCGCAGGTCGGCGCAACCCGTGTCGGCCCTCCCGCGAGCGCCTCTGCGCCGGCCTGATCGTCGATGGCGACCGCCGGCCTGCGATGCGTCTCCGGCGTCGTGCGCCGGGTGCCACGGCCACCTCTAGATCGGCGCGTGTCGCTGGCGGTGCTGTGCGCCGCCCAGACCGGTCTCTACGGCCTCGCCCTGGCCGCGGTGAACGGACTGCCCGAGGGCAAGTTCGGCAAGTACACGGTCGTCGGGGCTCCGGCGCCCTTTCCGTTTCTGGAGCAGGACAACGTGCTGCTACTGGCCGCATCCCAGGCGCTGGTGCCCGCACTGCTGCTGGCCGTCGCCTGGACCGTGGGCGACCGCACCCGCACCCGGCGGGCCCATCTGGCCACGCTCCAGGCACGCGCCGCGGACTTGGCCCGGGAGCAGGAGCAGCGCACCGCGCTGGCGGTGGCCGCAGAACGCGGCCGCATCGCCCGGGAACTCCACGACGTCGTCGCGCACGGCCTGTCCGTGATGGTGGTCCAGGCCCAGGGTGGCCGGGCCGCGCTGAATCGGCGCCCCGAACGGGCCGGGGCGGCACTGGACACCATCGTCACCACGGGCCGGGCGTCCCTGGCCGAGATGCGCCGGCTGCTCAGCCTCGTTCGGCAGGACTCTGCCGCCGGTGATCCCGCCCTCGCCCCACAGCCCGGCCTGGCCGCGCTTGCGGAGCTCATCGACCGGGTCAGGTCGGGCGGCACCCCGGTGGACTTCAGCGTGATAGGAGAGCCACTCACGTTGCCGGCGGCGGTGGAACTGTCGGCGTACCGGATCGTCCAGGAGGCGCTGACCAACAGCATCAAGCACGCGGGACCGGGCAGCCGATGCGCAGTCGACATCGAGTTCGCCCCCGGCGAGCTGCGCATCCATGTGCACGACAGCGGCGGCTCCGGCCTCGCGGGCGAGGCCGGTGAGACATCCCCACCTCCGTCCGCGTCGGCGTCCGCGTCGGCGTCGGCGTCCGCGTCGGGCAACGGCCTGCGTGGGATCGCCGAACGGGTGGCGGCGCTCGGCGGAACCCTGCACGCCGGGCCGTCCGGTCACGGCTTCGAGGTCAGGACCACGCTCCCCGTCGAGGCGACGGCGTGACCCGCGTCGTCATCGCCGACGACCAGGCCCTGGTACGCACCGGCTTCCGCATGATCCTCGACGAGACCGACGACATCGCGGTCGTCGGAGAGGCCGATGACGGGCTGGACGCCCTGGCGGTCACCGCCCGCACCGCCCCCGACGTGGTCTTGATGGACGTCCGCATGCCCGGGATCGACGGGATCGAGGCGACCCGCCGCCTGCGCTCGGGGGCCGGCCCCGGCCGCCCCCCGCACGTGATCATCCTGACCACGTTCGACCTCGACGAGTACGTCTACGACGGGCTGCGCGCGGGCGCGGCGGGCTTCCTGCTGAAGGACACGCTCGCTGCGGACCTCATCGGCGCGATCCGCACCGTCGCGAGCGGTCAGAACGTCGCCGCGCCCACAGTCACCCGCCGCCTGATCAGGCACTTCGTGGAGACGGCGCCGGTGGCCAGGAAGGAAAGCGGCCCTGGCGGTCCTGACTGCGCGGGAGCGGGACGTGCTGCTGCTCGTCGCCCAGGGCCTGTCGAATCTGGAGATCGCCGACCGCCTCGTCGTCACGGAGGGGACGGTCAAGACGCACGTCAGCCGGATCCTGGCCAAGCTCCGGCTGCGCGACAGAATCCACGCGGTCATCTACGCCCACCAGAACGGCCTCGTCTGATCGGGCCGTCGCGACTCCACGGCGTCAGACCCGGACGGCGGGCCCTCGGCGGGCGCGGACCGTCTCGCCGTGCCGCCAGACGAGGCGGTTCACGTCCTCGGGATGCGCGGCGGGCGGGAGACCGGCGAGGACCTCCCGGCGGGCGATCCGGGCCGCCGACACCTTGCGGTGGTAGTCACGGAAGACCTGCACCTCGCCGTCGCTTCCGCAGGACGCCCACTGGCTGACCGGGTCGAGGTACACGTAGTCCATGCCCCGGGATGACCACTCGCCCAGCGTGACCACGTCGACGGCCCACAGGCGCAGCCGGGACGGCGGGGCACGGAAGACCAGCGCGCCGCCGATCCGTTCCACGGCGGCGCCGCGCACCTCCACCGGCGGCTCCCAGGCGGGCCATCGGCGCAGCTCTTGGCACTCACGCGCGCGGGCCACCTCGGCGTCCAGCCCCCAGGTGTGCCAGCGGACCGTGCCGTGCGAGGGCTCGGCCGCACGACGGCGCAGCCGCCGGATCGCCTGCGGAGTGAGGGTCGTCAGGTGCGCGGGAGCCAGCACGATCGGATCGGCCGGCTCGGCGTCGAACGGATTCGGGTCGAGGTGCGGCCCGTCGACGACGACTACCGTGCCCGGCAGGCGCTGGAAGGACAGGCCCCACAACAGCCTGCCCAGCAGGCGGGCTCCGTGCAGGTCGGACAGGATGTGCGAGGTGTCGTGGCAGCGGTTGGTGGAGAAGCGGGCCCGCGTGCCCGGCCGCAGGGTGATGACGCTGTAGTCGCGACCGTCGGCCCGCAGCGGGCGGCGGTGCAGCTTGAGTCCGTCGCCGGCGCCGGCCGCCGTGCTCGGCCTCGGTCCCTTATGCCCCGGCACGTCTCACCGTCGTCTCCCTCCTCGGGCTCTGGCACTGCTCATGAAAGCCTCGCCCACGCGTCGGCACAACCGAATTAACCCGGCCGGTGCCGCCGGTGGTCCGCGCCGTGCGGGGGGCCGAGCGGGCGGGCGAGACCGGGGTGGGGCTCGCGCCGCTCCAACCAGTGGGTGGTCGACAGGGTGGCTCGCTCGATCATGTCGGCCGTACCGCGGAAGTCGACGGGCAGCACCTCGACCGGGCAGAGCGGCGGCAGCACGTGCAGGCGGGTTCGCCGCCTGTTCTGCCGGATCGAGGCGCTGATGCGCTGCTCACTGAGCAGGTTGTAACCATGCAGGGCCATGGCGATCGCCGTCGAGGGCGCGGCCGGCAGGTGGCAGGAGAACCCGGGCGCCAGCAGGTACGCCTCGTCGGCCCCCGCGCCCACGGCGTAGTCCAGGGTGGTCAGGTCCGCGACGCCGCCGTCCATGAGCACATGGTCGCCGATCGTCACCGTGGGATACAGGGCCGGGATCGCGGTGCTGGCCAGCAGGGCCGGCAGTGCGGGCCCTCGCGACAGGACCACCGGCCGCCCCGTACGCACATCCGCGGTGAGCACCGACAGCGGCGTCGGCGTCTCTTCCAGGGTGCGGATCGGCAGGATGCGTTCGAGGAACCGCCGCAGGGAGGAGTTGTCGAACAGGTAGTTGCGGTGGCCGAGCGCGGCCGCGGCCAGCGTGGCCGGATTGAGCGGGAAGGTGTAGTTGAGGATGCCCAGCGCCTGCAGGGCTCCCCGCAGGGGATGGAAGGGCAGGTTTCCCGCCAGCGTGCGGAGCACGTCGGGCCCGCTCACCGGGTACACGTCGTGGCTGCTCACCGACAGCCACAGCCGGGCCAGCTCCTCCACGCCCCCGGCGTCCGGGCGTGAGGCGTAATAGGCGCCGTTGAGCGCACCGATGGAGGCGCCCACCACCATGTCGGCGCGGATCCCGTGGGCGGTGAGCGCGCGGAGCATGCCGACCTGCGCGGCTCCCAGGCTGCCGCCTCCCCACAGGATGAACGCCGTCGTCATCGGCCGCTTCCCCACGCTCCCCCGGCCCCGGTCCCCCTTCCTACCCGTACGATCCCATCGGCTGTCTTTCGCCGCACTCACGAGGGGGCAAAGGGGCGCATCGCAATCGAGGGTGTAGGTGGGGCCTGAATCCGCCTGCCGCCGGCAGCGACCGGCCCACCGTCAGCGCATGGTCGCCGGAGTCCAACCGGAGAGCCCACGTGGCTGACGGGTCGGCGCTCACTCAGCCTTCCTGTCGCGTTCCCCGTCGTCCCCGCGCCGACGGAGCGCTCGCTCGGCGATCCCGCTGGAGAGCTTGCCCGTCACCGATCTGGCCCGTTCGAGGGTCTCGTTGCCGAGGTGCCTGGCGGCATCGACGCCCTCCGCTCCTGTCTCGAGCACCTTGTCCCTCACCTCCGCGGCCGCGTCCACCCATCGTCTCGCTTCCAATGACTGTCGGCCGCGCTCGATCCCGAGCCGCGCGTGGAAGTCGACGACGGCGATCGCGACATGGTCGCTCGAATGCACCACAGCCCGGGACGTGGTCGGGTGCAGCAGCACCTTCGTGTTGGCCATGCCGGCAGCCGCATCCATGCGGGCCATCAGACGCTCGGTGCTCCGCGAGATGAGTTCCAGCCGGTTCTGCCGTGCGGCCCGAAGCCCGAGGCGATGCCGGTCCAGCTCCTCCGGAGACGCGTCCAGCACCCGGTCGAGTTCGAGCACGGCGATCGCGTCCTGCAGTTGGAAGCAGCGAGCCAGAACGGCGAGCCACTCCTGAACCTTGGACTCGGCCTCCTTGGACGTCTTCGCGAGATCACCGATCTTGCTCTTGCGCTCCATCTTCTCCGCGAGTGCGTCGAGTTGACGCAACGCGTACGCCTGGGTTCGTGCGATCGTCACCGAAGTGGCCTGCACCTTCGACCACGTGACCTCGGAGACCCGGCCCACCTGCTCTCGAATGGTCATGGCTTCCTCGATCACGAGGTCCACTCCGATCATGTCCGCCAGCACAGCGTCTTGCTGGGCGCGGAGCACGTCGTCGACCTTCTCGTCGATCGTGGCGAGATAGTCGGTGATCTCGTCCATGGTCTGTTGCATCGCGATCTGCGCCATGATCCCCGCGGCACCAGCCAGAAGCGCCGGGTTGGTCAGAAGCGATCCGGGCCCCTTCACGAATTCGACGAATCCCTTGATCTGGCCCTTGTTCCCCTTCAGCACACCGGAACTGAGACCCGACTTCGAGCTTTTCCTCAGTCCGTACTTGTCGACAAGCCGCGCGGACTCCTTGGACAGCTTCACCCAGCGACCGGAGTTGGCGGCGATCTCGGAACCTGCCTGTGCGACTCCGGCTCCGGCACTGAGAACAGATCTGAGCCGTTGCAGTCCGAGGTCCTTCGACGGCAGTCCCTCAGAGACCAGGAAGCGTTCGACAGCCGTCGGATTCCCGATGACCGCCAGTCCGTCGCCGTCACTGATCAGCTGAATCTCGTCATCCATCGTCGGCTCCTGAAATGTGGGCGCGGAAGCGGCTCTTCGCAGTCGAGGGTGGAGCCGGGGCGCGCGGCGGTCGCGGGGCGGGGGTCAAGATCTTCCAGGATAGGAGTTCCCACGCTCACCGTCCGGCGAAAGACCGCAACGTACCTCCCGTTACCTTCGACGCCGCTGACCTGGCCGCGTTCTACCGCCTCGAGCACCTCCGCGGCTCCGCCCTCGGGTTCCGCAACCTGACGAACCACGTCGCCAGATCGCTGCTCGAAGCCGGAGGCTTCAGACCCGAACTCCACCCCCAGAATGCGATGAGGCGGCAAAGGGGCCCGCGGTCGAGCGTACCGATCAACCATCCCGGCCAAGATCGATCCTACTCGCCCCTTTCTGGCAAGATAGGCTCCCGTTCCCTCACGGGCAGGAAATCGGGAGAAGAAACCATAGATGGACACGTCCGCTTACGCAGGCCTGCTGGCACAGGTGATACCGGTGGTTCTGCTTGCCGTGATCGTGGAATACCGCGGCGCCTACGAGGCCTGGCGTGTCGTCGGCACGGAGTCGCGGAAGAAGATGTCCCCGGATCAGGGACGGAGATTAGCCAACCAATTCCTGGTCATCCTGGCCGTGCAAACCATATTCCTTTCAGCGCTCACCGTGCTCGAGATGGCGGCCCTGGTGGTCGCGGGCAGCAAAGCGGGATCACACAAGCTGGCCGAATCGATCATCAGCTCCGATGCGACCCTGACGGTTGTCTCGATCGGGATCGGCCTGACCATCGCCATGCAAGCCCTCTCCGTCGCGCAGAGTTACCAGCGAGCAGGGATGATCGAAGACAGTCACCGGCGCCACTTCCACTGGGTGATACGAATAGCCGTCGTCATTGTCGTCTTCGGAACGGGCCTGCTGCTGAAGGGCTGATCAATGGAGGGACTCCACGCGCCGGCTTCCATTCGGAACAGGACCGCTTCAATCCTGCTTCTTGTTGGCAAGGTCGTATTACTGGCAGGCTGCGGCAGACGATGCAGGGGGTGTTCGAGTGGGCGTGATACTCACTCCAGCTAACGACGATGTCACCATTAACGTAAGCTGGTCGTGCACCTGGTTCGGCCACTTCCGAAGGGCACTGGCGACAGCAGAGGGATTCGACCTCGATTCGATGGTCGGATTTGGCGGTGACCGCTCATGGGACACGGTGGAGACAAGCCTTGCCCCCCTACTGGATCATCCGGATGACAGCGGCGATCTGACGGCGGCTGAATGCGCCCAGGTGCTCCCCCGCCTCTCGGAGATCGTCTCGTCATGGCGTACTAAGCCGTTGGAACACTGGCAGGCGTACACGGAACGGGGACAAGACCTGATCGAAGTCCTGCAGGTGTGCGTCCGGCAGGACGTCTCCCTCATGTTCTGCTGAGACCTCCAGAAGGCGCCGGTGCCCTGGGCCGGGAGCGACGCCCGAGCACGAGGTCACCCACGTTCGGCGTCACCCATCGAGATCTGATTCGTCCTGCTGGCCGACCTGCGACGGCTGCTCAGCTCGCGCCTGCCGGCCCATCACCCCATTCCCCCTGCTCGCACACGAGAGCCAGTTACGACCTAGGGCCACCTGCTGGGCACAAGCGGCCTGGACAGCGGCGATCAACTGCGGCTCAGTGCGCCCCCAGCCCGCTCCCCATTCGTCATCCAGCCCATAGAGCGCACCAAGCGGAGCTGCGAGCATTTCTCCGGGATCGTCTTCCTCGATCACGAGTTGTTCAATCATCGAAACCAGCCAACGCTCACTGACCTGGCCCGCGAGGCAGCATCGCGCCATATCGGTATAAACAGTTTTTACCGCGTCGGACCTGGACGGCATCGGGGTTCCCGTATCCGCGAGGGCCTCGGCCAGCACATCGCGCACCTCGTTTGGATCGCGTCCGTCAAGACCCGCGAGAGTGCGCAACGTCTCACCATCCAGGTCCTGAACGAGCCAGTGAGCGGCCCACATGGGCACTCGATCAGCAGGCACGTGCCCCAGCTCATGCCATGCAGCGACGAGCTGCGGAGAAGGAATCGACCGTCCTGCATCGTAAGGCGATCCATACACACGAGCATCGTGTCACGACTGCTTGTGGCGCTCGCGAAAAGCTGGGCTCGCTCGCAGCCACAGCGAGGGGAAGCCTGCGCTTGTACGGAGGAGGCCTGAATGTCAGGTTGCGGTCGGCGATCGAGTCAGCGAACGGGCAGGTTGGTGACGGCGCGGCCGATGATGAGGCGCTGGATCTCGCTCGTGCCCTCGAAGATCGTGAAAATCTTGGCGTCACGATGGAAGCGCTCGACCGGGTGCTCGCGGGTGTAGCCGGCCCCGCCGAGGATCTGGATGGCCTGCTCGGTCGTCCAGACGGCCGTCTCACTCGCGACCAGCTTGCTCATCGACCCTTCGGCCTGCTCGAACCGCCGGCCGTGCCGGGCCATCCACGCCGCCCGCCAGGTCATCAGCCGGGCGACGTCCACCCGGGTGGCCATGTCGGCAAGCAGGAAGGCGACCGCCTGGTTCTCCCCGATCTTGCGGCCGAACTGCTCGCGCTCGCGGGCGTAGTCGCGGGCGTACTCGAAGGCCGCGCGGGCGACGCCGACGGCCATGGCGGCGACGAGGGGGCGAGTGGTCTCGAAGGTCCGCATCGCGGCCTGCTCGCCGGACCGCGCGCCCGCGCGCACCCGGGCGAGCCGCTCGTCAAGCTTCTCCTTGCCGCCCACCAGGCACCGGCCGGGCACCCGTACGTCGTCCAGGACGACCTCGGCGGTGTGCGAGGCGCGGATGCCGTGCTTCTTGAACTTCTGCCCCTGGGACAGGCCGCGCGTGCCGGGCGGGACCACGAAGGACGCCTGGCCCCGGGTGCCGAGGGAAGGGTCGACCGAGGCCACGATGACGTGGACGTTGGCGATGCCGCCGTTGGTGGCCCAGGTCTTCACGCCGTTGAGGACCCACTCGTCCTTCGCCTCGTCGTAGACGGCCCGCGTCCTGATCGCGCCGACGTCGCTGCCGGCGTCCGGCTCCGAGGAGCAGAACGCGCCGAGCTTGACGTCGTCGGGAGTGCCGAACATCTGGGGCAGCCACTCCCCCATCTGCTCGGGGGTGCCGTTCGCGGCGATGGAGGCGGCGGCGAGGCCGGTGCCCACGATCGACAGGCCGATCCCGGCGTCCCCCCAGAACAGCTCCTCGAACGCCACGGGCAGGCCGAGCCCCGACTCCTCGAACCACTGCTGCGCGAAGAAGTCCAGCGAGTACAGCCCGATCTTGGCGGCCTCCTGGATGACCGGCCAGGGCGTCTCCTCGCGCTCGTCCCACTCCGCCCCAGCCGGGCGGATGACGTCCCGGGCGAACTCGTGGACCCAGTCGCGCAGTTCGCGGAGGTCGTCGCTCAACTCGGGGCAGAAGGTCATGGGGGGCTCTCCTCTCCTTAGTGTTACCAACGGTAACACCTCGACGGAAGGAGCCGGTCAGCGCATCCGGGACGCGTACTGCGGGATCGTCGCCATCGGCGGGCGCTCGGCCACCCCGACGTCCCGCGTCAGCGGGCGGTGCCCGGCGGGGCCGCGTTCGAACTGGACGAGCCGCGTGGACGGCTCGTGCAACGGAACGATCTTGCCCTGGCGTTCCAGCCGCGCCCAGGCGGTATGCATGATCTGCCCGGCCATCCCGCCGAGCGCCTCCGTCGACTGGTGGGAGTGGACCCGGCGGCCCAGGTCGACCTGGGCGAGCGCGTCGAGCCCCACGATGTCCAGGAGGTCGATGAGGAGCCCCAGCTCCACGCCGTACCCGGTGACGAACGGCACCCGTTCCAGGACCGCGCGGCGGCCGGCGTACTCGCCCGCGAGCGGCTGCACGAACCCGGCGAGCAGCGGCCAGTGCAGGTTGAGCAGCGGCCGGGCGACCAGCTCCGTGACCCGGCCCCCGGCGTTCGGTTCCGTCGCGCCGAGCAGCGGCCGGTCGTAGCACGCCTTCACGTATCCGACCGCGGGGTCGGACAGCAGTGGCCCGAGCAGGCCGGTCACGAACGAGGTCCGGAACTCGCGCAGGTCGGCGTCGACGAACACCACCAGGTCGCCGGTCGTCACCGCGAGGGACTTCCACAGCGCCTCGCCCTTGCCGTCGTAGCGCGGATCGTACAGTTCGGGCAGGATCTCGTCCTGCGCGAAGACCTTCGCCCCGGCGCGTAAGGCCCGGGCCGCCGTGTCGTCCGACGACCGGGAGTCGATCACGACCAGCTCGTCCACGAGCGGCACGGCCTCGACGAGGTCACGGCGCACGGCGGAGACGATCTCCCCGACCGTCTCCTCCTCGTTCCTCGCGGGCAGCACCACCGAGATCGTGGCGCCGCCCTTGGCGGACAGCAGGGCGCGGGCCGGCCAGTCGGCCGCCGACGAGGTACGCCGACTCAGCCAGGCCTCCACCTCAGGCAGCACGCCCGTCCTCCCCCTGTCCGCCACGTTCACTGGCATCACCTTATGCGGCGGCCGGAGGAGGCGATCAGCACGAGTCCCCCTCCCAGCGCGAGCACGCCCGCCACGCCGTACATGAGGGCGGCGAAGCCGTACGGCGCGGCGGCCGAGGCCACGACAGGACCGATGCTGGCCCCGGTGAACAGGAAGAAGGTGAACAGGGAGACGGCCGTGGCCCGCGCGGGACCGGCCAGCAGGCCCACGGTCTCGATCACGGCGGGGGCGGCGACGCCGATCGTGAAGGCGAAGACGGCCAGCAGCACCGCCAGCGCGGCGACGCCGGGGGCGGCCAGCCCGACCACCAGCGCGAGCACCGCGGCGAGACCGATGGCCAGCGCCGCCCTGCGGGCCGGGGAGATCCGGGCCAGGTACGGCGTGGCGAAGGGGATGGCGATGATCGCCGGCAGCGCGGTGGCCCGCAGCGTCAGCAGCGCGGCGGGGTCGCCGGCGATGCCCGCGGGACCTTCGAGCTGCAACGCGGTGTAGAGGGCGACGAACGCGCCGAGGATCGTCAGCGTGGCGGCGTACACCAGGACCAGGCGCGGGTCGCGCAGCAGCACCGGGACGGCGGCATAGGGGTTCGCTCCGGTACGGCGGGCGGTGTCGGGCAGCATCACCCGGCGCAGCACCACGGCCACGACGGCGAACGCGGCGCCGCCGAGCAGGAAGACCGGCCGCCACCCGAGCAGGTCGACGAGGGCCTTGGCGGCGAGCTGGGCGACCACGGCCGAGGCGAACAGCGCGCTGACCACGGAGGTCATCGTGACGGCCCGGCGGCGGGGTTCGACGCGCTCGGCGATGTACGCGAACGCGGTGGGGGCGAAGACGGCGGTGGTGACGCCCTCGACCACCCGCAGGGCGAGCGCCACCCCGGGCCCGGGGCTCAGCGCGACCAGCGCGGTCGTCACCGCCGTGGCCGCCATGCCCCAGGTCATCACGCGGCGCCTGCCGTACAGGTCGGACAGCGGGCCGAACAGCAGGAAGCCGCCGGCGTAACCGAGGCCGAAGGCGCTGACGAGCCACGTCAGGACCGCGGCGGGAGCGCCCCAGTCGGCCGACATCCGGGCCAGCAGGGGGATCACGACGTAGAGGTGCCCGGTGGCGAGGAGCCCGGCCGGCACGAACGCGGCCACGGTGCGCCGCGCGGGGGCGTAGATCTCGCCCGTGGCGGGTGGGAGGAGGACGGACGTCGATGTGCTCATAGCCGAGGACGGTAGCCAACCAACCAGTTGGCTGTCAACCAACCAGTTGGTGGCCGAGACGGGTATGCTGAGGACCACCCCTGAGCCCCCGGTCGCTCATGAACACGGAGGAAGCCGATGTCGCCCCGCAAAGACGCCAAGGACCCGACCGCCGCTACCAAGGCCGCCCTGCTTGAGGCCGCGCGGACGGAGTTCGCGGCGTACGGCGTGGCGGGCGCCCGGGTGGACCGCATCGCCGAGCGCGCGGGGGTCAACAAGGAGCGGATCTACGGGCACTTCGGCAGCAAGGAGAAGCTGTTCGACACCGTCATCAAGACGGCGCTCGACGAGGTCGCCGCGGCGGTGGCGATGCCGGGCAAGGACCCCGAGGAGTACGTCGGCAATCTCTTCGACTTCTACTCCGCCCACCCCGACCTGGTACGCCTGCTGATGTGGGAGGCCCTGCACTACCGGGGTGAGGACGACCTGCTGCCCGGCCAGGAGCTCCGGGTGGACAAGTGCCGGTCGAAGACCGAATCGCTCGCCGAGGGCCTCGGCCGGGAGCCGGACGCCTCGGTCGCCCGGATGGTGTTCACGCTGGTGGGCATGGCGATGTGGCCGACCGTCATGCCGCAGCTCGCCCGGATCACGGTCGGAGAGGAGGCGTCGACTCCCGAAGGACGCGAGGCGCTGCGCGAACACCTCACGGCGTTCGTCCGCGCCGCCGTCGAGAAGTGACCGGCGCCGCCGTCGAGAAGTGACCGGCGCCGCCCTCGAGAAGTGACCGGCACCGCCGTCGAGAAGTGCCCTCGAGAAGTGACCGGCGGCGCCGAGATCCCCCGCCCATCCCTTTGCAACCCCGCTGCAACGTCCGATTTCCTATCGTTTGCTGCGTCTCGTCGCGGCCGGGCCATGCGGGCCGCCCAGGGGGCTCCCCCCCTCGCGTACGGGCCATTCCCCGCGGCGGGGAGCCTCGCGCAGGATGGACATGGCTTCCGCGCCGTCCCCGGGCACGGATGACGAACGACTGACGGGATCGATGATGGGTGACTACCGGGACGCCTACTCGGCGAGCCTGAAAGATCCGGATGCCTTCTGGCTCGCCGCGGCCGACGCCGTGACCTGGTCGCGCCGTCCCCGGCGCGGGCTGGACGCCGACCGCGCGCCGTTCTACCGCTGGTTCCCCGACGGGGAGCTGAACACCTGCTACAACGCGCTCGACCGGCACGTGGACGCGGGACACGGCGACCGTCCCGCCCTGCTCTACGACTCGCCGGTGACCGGCGCGACCGCGCGGTACACCTACGCCGAGCTGCGCGACCAGGTGGCGCGGTTCGCCGGGGCGCTGCGCGGGCTCGGCGCCGGCCGGGGCGACCGCGTGGTGATCTACATGCCGATGGTGCCGCAGGCGCTGATCGCGATGCTCGCCTGCGCACGGTTGGGCGCGGTGCACTCGGTCGTGTTCGGCGGGTTCGCCCCGAAGGAACTGGCCGCCCGGATCGACGACGCCGCGCCGAAGGTGCTGGTGTGCGCCTCCTGCGGGATCGAGCCGAGCAGGGTCGTCGAGTACAAGCCGATCGTGGACGAGGCGATCGCGGCCACACCGAACGCTCCGGAGAAGGTCGTCGTGCTCCAGCGCGACGCCGCGCGGGCCCGGATGGGCGAGCGGGACGTCGACTGGGACCAGCTGATGGCGGCGGCCGAGCCGGTCGGCTGCGTCGACGTGGCGGCGACCGACCCGCTGTACATCCTGTACACCTCCGGCACCACGGGCAAACCCAAGGGCGTGGTGCGCGACAACGGCGGCCACGCGGTCGCGCTGACGTGGTCGATGGCCAACGTGTACGACATCGGGCCCGGCGACGTGTGGTGGACCGCCTCGGACGTCGGCTGGGTCGTCGGCCACTCCTACATCGTGTACGGACCGCTGCTGGCCGGCGCGACCACGGTGCTCTACGAGGGCAAGCCGGTGGGTACCCCGGACGCGGGCGCGTTCTGGCGCGTGATCTCCCAGTACGGCGTAAAGGCGCTGTTCACCGCCCCCACGGCGATGCGGGCGATAAAGAAGGTCGACCCGGAGGGCGCGGAGACGGCGAAGCACGACCTGTCGGCGTTCCGCACGCTCTTCCTGGCCGGCGAGCGGCTCGACCCGGAGACCTACCGGTGGGCCTCGGAGAGGCTGGGCGTGCCGGTCGTGGACCACTGGTGGCAGACCGAGACCGGCTGGGCCATCGCCGCGAACCTCCGCGGGCTGGAGCCGATGCCGATCAAGCCCGGCTCGCCGACCGTGCCGGTGCCCGGCTACGACGTGCGGGTCCTCGACCCGTCGGGGCAGGAGGTGCCTCCGGGTGCCGAGGGCGCGATCTGCATCAAGCTGCCCCTGCCGCCCGGCACCCTGCCGACGCTGTGGGGTGACGACGATCGGTACGTCGCGTCGTACCTGTCCGCCTACCCCGGCTACTATCTGACGGGCGACGGCGGCTACGTCGACTCCGACGGCTACCTGTTCGTCATGGGCCGCACCGACGACGTGATCAACGTGGCGGGGCACCGCCTGTCCACCGGTTCCATGGAGGCCGTGCTGGCCGCGCACCCGGCGGTGGCCGAGTGCGCGGTGATCGGCGTGCGCGACTCGCTGAAGGGGCAGGTGCCGCGCGGCTTCGTGGTGCTGAAGGCCGGCGCGGACATCGCGCCGGAGACCCTCCAGGCGGAGCTCGTGGCGGCGGTGCGTCGCGACATCGGCCCGGTCGCCGCGTTCAAGGAGGTGACGATCGTGGACGGCCTGCCGAAGACCCGGTCGGGGAAGATCCTGCGCAAGTCGATGCGCGCGATCGCCGACGGCCGCGACGAGCCCGTGCCCTCGACGATCGAGGACCCGGGCGTGCTGGCCTCGCTGCGCCCGCACCTGCGCCGGAAGTGACAGTGTTTCAGCCGTGGGCGGCGTGGCGCTCCAGGAACGCGTACACGTCGGCCTCGTCGACACCGGGGAACGACCCGGGCGGCAGCGCGGCGAGCACGTGGGAGTTGGCGCGCGCCGACGGCCAGGCGTAGCCCTCCCAGCGCTGGGCGAGCTCGGCCGGCGGGCGGCGGCAGCACTCGCCGTTCGGGCAGTTCGACTTCGTGCGGTGGGTGGTCTCGCGCCCGCGGAACCACCGCGACTCCCGGTACGGCACGCCCAGCGTGATCGCGAAGTCCTTCTCCTGCGACGGGTCCACGTGGGCGACGCAGAAGTACGTTCCGGTGGGCGAGTCGGAGTACTGGTAGTACAGCGAGAACCGGTCGGGCGAGAGGAACACCTGGCGGCCCGACCACTGCTGGCACATCCGCTGGCCCTCGATCGCCCCCTGCTCGTCGGCCGGGAAGACGATCCCGTCGTTCTCGTACGCCTTGTAGATGATCCCTCCGGCGTCGTTGCGCACGAAGTGGCAGACGAGGTCGAGGTGGCGGGTGGCGAGGTTGGTGAAGCGGTGCGCCGCCATCTCGTAGGACACCGCGAACACGTCGCGCAGGTCCTCCACCGACAGCGCCTTGTCCTGCTTGGCCTCCCGCAGGTACGGCACGGCCGCCGCCTCGGGCACGAGGACGGCCGCGGCGAAGTAGTTGGCCTCCACCCGCTGGCGCAGGAAGTCGGCGAAGTCGCGCGGCTTGTGGTGCTGGAGCGCGATGTGCCCGAGCGTCTGCAGCAGCACGGTACGCGGCGTGTGCATGCCCAGCTGCTGGCGTTTGACGTAGATGCGCCGGTTGCGCAGGTCGGTCACCGACCGCGCCGACCGCGGCAGGTCGGGGGCGGTGTGCACGGCGAACCCGAAGTGCGACACCAGCGCCTGGACGGTGCTCTCCGACAGCGCGCCGGTCCGGTAGCCCACGGCGGTCAGGGCCTCGGCGGCGGCCTTCTCGATCTCCTCGAAGTAGTTGCCCAGCTCGCGCTGCTTGCGCCGCAGCTCGGCGTTGGCCGCCCGCGCCTCCTCCGGCGTGGCCGTGCCCTTCGCCTCCCTGGCCTTGAGCTCCTCGAACAGGCCCAGGATGTGCTCGAGCACGTCGTTCGGCACCCGTGAGGAGACCTTCAAGCGGTTCAGCCCGAGCCCCGCGTAAAGCGGGTCGCGCTGGGCCTCCTCCAGGGCGATCTCGAGCTGGGCCCGCCGGTTCGGCGCCTGCCTGCGCAGCAGCTCCTCCACCGGCACGTTCAGCGCGGCGGCCAGCGACTTCAGCAGCGAGAGCTTGGGCTCGCGCTTGCCGTTCTCCAGCAGCGACAGCTGGCTGGGCGCACGCCCGACGCGCTCGCCGAGCTCGGAGAGCGTGAGACCGCGCTGCTTGCGCAGGTGCTTGAGCCGCTGGCCGAAGGCCAGGAGATCGAGCTCGTGCGTCAAAGACAGCGGTTCTTCGCCCAGGACGGAGGTCATGACCCGATCTTATGCGGAAAATCCGCGTTTCTTCCAACGCTACGTGATCCACCTCACACGGATTGGTCTAGTCCATAGCGAAAACTCTGCGTTTCTTCACTGTCAAATACCCGCCAGTCTTGCAAGAAGCGGAAGATTTGGCGTTCTTTCAGCTGGAGCCTCCTTGTGAGTGTCTTGATATCGACACAAACTCGGAAGCAAGCCCCAGGTGACGACAACGTACGCAACAAGGGAGTGACCGGAGATGTCGGATCGCCTCACCGCAGCCGCCCAGCGGCTGCAGCAGGACTGGGACACCAATCCGCGGTGGACGAACGTCGAGCGGACCTACACGGCCGAGGACGTGATCCGCCTGCGCGGCTCGGTGCAGGAGGAGCACACGCTGGCCCGGCTCGGCGCGGAGCGCCTGTGGGGCCTGCTGCATCACGAGGACTACGTCCACGCCCTGGGCGCGCTGACCGGCAACCAGGCGGTCCAGCAGGTGAAGGCGGGCCTCAAGGCCATCTACCTGTCCGGCTGGCAGGTGGCCGCCGACGCCAACCTCAGCGGTCACACCTACCCCGACCAGAGCCTCTACCCGGCCAACTCGGTCCCCGCCGTGGTCCGCCGGATCAACAACGCGCTGCTGCGGGCCGACCAGATCAGCTGGGCGGAGGGCGACGAGGACGCCCCGCACTGGCTGGCGCCCATCGTGGCCGACGCCGAGGCCGGCTTCGGCGGCGTGCTCAACACGCGTTCGAGCTGATGAAGGCCATGATCGCGGCCGGCGCGGCGGGCGTGCACTGGGAGGACCAGCTCGCCTCGGAGAAGAAGTGCGGCCACCTCGGCGGCAAGGTGCACCACCCGGCCGCCGGTGGTGCCCATCGCGGACAATGCCCGGCCCAGGGTGACGGTGACGGCCACGCGGACCATGCCACCGCCCGGCTCGGTGCCGGAGCCGGCGACCGCGGACGGCGGGGGGACCACCGCGGTGCCCTCGCCGCCGGCGGCCGGGGTGACCATCCGCCCGGGGGACGGGCGCTGCGTCACCGGGCGGCCGAGGGACTGCCGTTCCACCCGGCCCTCCCCACCAGGACAGCCGGGACACCCCGGGCAGCCCGGACACCCCGGACAGCCGGGCCAGACCCGCTCCCCGATCCCGCCATCGGGGACCTCTCGAACTCGACGACGTGACCGTCCGCGTGGTCGGCCGGACTCTGGTGACCGGAGCCGACTGGCGGGTCGAGCACGGCCAGCACTGGGTGATCCTCGGCCCCAACGGCGCCGGGAAGACGACGATGCTCTCGGTCGCCGCGGCCGTACGGCATCCGAGCTCGGGGACGGCCACGGTGCTCGGGCGGCGGCTCGGCCGGGTCGACCTGCGGGAGCTGCGCCGGAGCATCGGCCTGGTCGCGGCCAGCCAGCGGCTCGTGGACGAGTCGCTGCTGGAGGAGGAGGGCGCCACCGCGCTGACCGTCGTGCTCACGGGGCACACCGGGACGAGCGCGCCGTTGTGGGACCGGTACGGCGACGAGGAGCGGGAACGGGCGCACCGGCTGCTGGCCGACCTCGGCTGCAAGGACCTGGCCGACCGCAGGTTCCAGGTGTGCTCGCAGGGGGAGCGGGCCCGGATCCGGGTGGCCAGGGCGCTGATGGCCGATCCGGCGATCCTGCTGCTCGACGAGCCGTTCGCGGGCCTGGACCTGCCGGCGCGGGAGGACCTGATCGAGGCGCTGGAGGACCTGGCCCGCACCCGGCAGGGGCTCACGACCGTGATGGTCACGCACCATCTGGAGGAGGTGCCGGCCACCACCACGCACGCCCTGCTGATGCGGGACACCCGCATCCTGACTGCGGGTCCCGTGGAGGAGGTGCTCACCGGGCCGAAGCTGTCCGAGTGCTTCGGCCGGAGGCTGCGCATCGACTCGCTGGACGGCCGCTGGTACGCCCGCGCGCTGCGCGTCTGACCGCCGCGGCATACGGCGAGGCCCCGCCGCCGATCCGTCAGATCCCCGAGGGTGACCTGCGGATGGGCGGCGGGGCCCGCCACCGACCTGTGTCCGAGATGTCCGCTGTGGTTAGTGAGCCCCGGCGAACTGCGCCTCCTCCGTCGAGCCCTTCAGGGCCGTCGTGGAGGAGTCCGGCGCGACGGCCGTGCTGACCAGGTCGAAGTATCCGGTGCCGACCTCGCGCTGGTGGCGGGTGGCGGTGTAGCCGCGCTGCTCGGCGGCGAACTCGGCCTCCTGGAGCCCGACGTACGCCGTCATGCCCTCCTGGGCGTAGCCGCGGGCCAGGTCGAACATCGAGTAGTTCAGCGAGTGGAAGCCAGCCAGGGTGATGAACTGGAACTTGTACCCCATGTGGCCCAGCTCGCGCTGGAACTTGGCGATCGTCGCGTCGTCCAGGTGCTTCTTCCAGTTGAAGGACGGCGAGCAGTTGTAGGCCAGCATCTGGTCGGGGTACTCCCGCCTGATCGCCTCGGCGAACTCCCGGGCCACGTCGAGGTCGGGCGTGGAGGTCTCCATCCACAGCAGGTCGGCGTACGGCGCGTAGGCGAGGCCCCTGGCGATGCAGGCGTCGACGCCGTTGCGGACCCGGTAGAAGCCCTCGGCGGTGCGGTCGCCGGTGCAGAAGGCGCGGTCGCGGGGGTCCACGTCGCTGGTCAGGAGAGTCGCGGCCTGGGCGTCGGTCCGCGCGATGACCAGGGAGGGGACGCCCGCCACGTCGGCCGCGAGGCGGGCCGCGTTGAGGGTCTTGTGGTGGCCGCGAAGCCGCTCGGGCGCGACCCAGCCCGGGCTGCCCATGATCTGCCCGGCCTGCGTGTGCGCCATCGCGACGTCGAGGTCGCGGGCGATCCCGAAGTCGATGACGAACGGCCCGCGCGGCGACAGCAGGACGTTGCCGGGCTTGAGGTCCCGGTGGACCAGCCCGGCCTCGTGCGTGGCCAGGAGCGCGGCGGCCGTGCCGAGGGCCACGCCGTACGCGAGGTCGGGGGTGAGCGGCCCCCCGGCGGCGACGACCTGGGACAGCGCGGGACCGGGGACGTACTCGGTGACGAGGTAGGGCCGCTCGCCGTCGAGACCGTCCTCGATGACGGCGGCCGTGCAGAACGGCACCACTCGCCGGGAGAACGCGACCTCCTCCGCGAAGCGGGCCCGCAGCGTCGGATCCCCCAGGTGCACCGGATGCGGCGTCTTCAGCGCGACGTATCCCCCACGGGGGTGCTCGGCCAGGTAGACCACGCCCATTCCGCCGCTGCCCAACCGGCCGAGCAGCAGGTAGTGCCCGATGACGACCGGGTCGCCCACGGTCAGCGGGCGCACACCGGGAGGCATGCCGTTCTGGGAAGCCGTTCCGCCACGTGCCATACGGAAGCTACCTCTCTCGAAGTGCCGCACAGCCACTGTGGCCGGTTGGAACGCGCCACGCGCTCAAGTAGCGCCAAGCGGCATGAGAGGTAAGGCCAATGACACCATTCGGTTAGGCCGGACGGCGAAACCGCAGGTCACATAGGACTCATAAGCCACAAAAGATCCGTCCTTAACGGGTGCCGGGTTCGGCCGGATTCGTGGATCACGTGATTGTCCGATGCGATTCGGTCGGTTGCGCCCGCATCGCGCACGCACGAGGCTTTCAGGTGCCCGTCTTGACCACAGCGGCGAAACGGGAGGCCACCTCACCCCAGGCGGCCCGCGACAGGGGGTCGTCGGTCACGGCGGCGGCGTACAGCTCGTCGAGGTCGAGACCCCGCCTGCGGGTGTGCTCGGCGTCCCACTGCAGGATGCGTTCGGGCCTCACCTCGGGGTGGAACTGCACGCCCCAGGCGCGATCGCCCAGCCGGAAGGCCTGGTAGGGGCAGCGTTCGGTCTCGGCGAGCCAGACCGCGCCCGGCGGCAGGGCCGTGATGGCGTCGATGTGGTTCTCGATCGCCGGGACGGCGGCGGGCAGCCCGCCGAAGACCACGTCGTCCGCCGCCTCGGCCCTGATGGCGATGGGCGTGCTGCCGTGTTCGGGGGCCCCGGCGTCGCCCTGGACCTTCCCGCCGCCGACGGAGGCCAGCATCTGCCCACCCAGGCAGATGCCGAAGAACGGCACCGACCGGGCGAGGGCCTGCTCGACGAGGGCGCGGGCGGTCGGCAGCCAGGGGGCCTTGTCGTCGTCGTCCGGCAGGTAACCGCCGCCGAGCACGATCAGGCCGTCGTGCTCCAGCCGTGACGGGAGGGCGGACCCGTCGAAGGCGGTGATCACGTCGACGGCGACCCCGGCGGCGTCCAGCCATTCTCCGAACCGCCCTGGACCCCCGTTCTCTCCGTTCTGTACGGCAAGCACTCGCGGCATTTCCGGCATGAGGCCCGACTCTACCGGCCCCGCCTCATGCACTCCCCTCGGCGGGGAGACCGCGGATCAGGCGGCCTCGATGCCGGAGGTGGGGTGGTGGGCCTGGACGGCGTCGAGGAAGCGGGAGACGTGCTCGAAGAACAGGCGGCCTTCGGGGAGGACGTCGGCCAGGAGGGGGAAGATGTGCGGCATGCGGTTCCACTCCTCGTAGGTCACCTGCACGCCGTTCTCGCGGGCGCTGACGGCGACCCGGCGGGCCTCGTCGCGCAGGACCTCGGTGGAGCCGGTGACGATCATCAACGGGGGAATGCCGGTGTAGTCGCCGTACACGGGGGACACGAGGGGGTCGAAGCAGTCGAGGCCGTCGGTCCAGCGGCGGGCGAGCCAGTCGACGCGGCCGGCGGGGAGCATGGGGTCGGACCAGACGTTGGCGCGGCGGCGGCTGGAGCTGAGGTCGGCCCAGGGGGACAGGCAGATTCCGGCGGCGGGGAGGGGCATGCCCCGGTCGCGGAGGGACAGCAGGGTGGCGAGGGTGAGGTGGCCTCCGGCGGAGTCCCCGGCCAGCACGATGTCCTCGGCGGCGTACCCGAGGTCGAGCAGGCACTCGTACGCCTGGAGCGCGTCCGACAGCGACTCGGCGAGGGAGTGGACCGGCCCCTGGCGGTAGTCGAGGGAGAACACCGGGCGGCCGGAGACGGCCGACAGCCGCCAGGTGATCGGCCGGTGGGTGGCCGGGGAGCAGACGAAGTACGCCCCGCCGTGGAAGTAGAGCACCACCTTGTCCTCGTCCAGGCCGGGCCCGCCGTGCACCCATTCCCCCGTGCACGAGCCGAACCCTTCTGGAACGATGGACACGTGCTTGGGGAGGATGCCGGGGACCCGCTCGCCGAGGCAGATGATGCGGCTGGCCACGGCCATCCCCGCGGTGTTGCGCACGAGGATGGTGGAGATCGGCTTCATGGTGCCCCGCAGGACCCCGTTGATCGCGGCGGCCTGCCAACTGACCGGATATTCCGGACGGATGTCTACATTCAGCTCATGTCCCATGCAAGCCTCCCAAAAGGGACATTCCCCATTTGGTCATCCGTTCTACCGGTAGGTATGTTTCACTCCCCTTACAGCGGTGTTACGAGAAGGTAACGGCGCAGGACATGAGGGACTTATGAATGGGTATTCGGGGGCACCGCTGCCCCGGAAGCTCGGTGTCAAGCCCGGCCACCGCGTGTTGCTGGTAAACGCTCCGCAAAATCTGCCGATCGACGGCCACGAGAAGGACGACGGAAGTCCCGAGCCGTATGACGTGATCGTGATGTTCTGTCCCGACGAGGCCGCCCTGCGGGCCGGGTTCCCCCGGGCGCGCGAGCGCCTGGCGCGGGACGGCGGCCTGTGGGTGGGCTGGCCCAAGAAGTCGAGCGGCGTCGCCACCGACCTGTCGGGCGACGTCGTCCGCGCCTTCGGGCTCGGCGAGGGCCTGGTGGACAACAAGGTGTGCGCCGTGGACGAGGTGTGGTCGGGGCTGCGCTTCGTCTATCGCCTCGCCGACCGGTGATCCTCGGCCACGGCGCCGCCGTCTCCCTCTATCCGCGGCTGGCCTGGTACGGCTTCCGCAGGCACGCGACCTACTGGGCCGCCGCGCTGGCCGGGGCGTTCACCAACACCGTCTTCGGGGTGCTCCGCGCGTACGTGCTGATCGCGCTGTGGCAGACCCGCCCCGGCCTCGGCGGGTACGACGTGGCGGACGCGGTCACCTACACGTTCCTCACGCAGGCGTGCATCGGCCCGATGCAGTTGTTCGGCGGCGGCCTGGACCTGCCGCAGCGGATCCGCACCGGCGACGTCGCGCTCGACCTGGTCCGCCCGGCGCCGCTGCAACTGTGGTGCCTGTCGGAGGACCTGGGCCGGGCGGCGTACCTGTTCGTCGTCCGCGGCGCCCCGCCGACACTCGCGGGCGCGCTGCTGTTCGGCATCGTCGCCCCGCACGCCCCGGCCGCGTTCCTCGCGAGTGTCGCTGTGGGCGTGGTGGTGAGCTTCGGGTGGCGCTACATCCTCGCCCTGGCCACCTGCTGGGTGATGGACGACCGGGGCCTCGCGGTGTTCTCCCTGGTCGTCACCACGTTCTTCAGCGGGCTGATGCTGCCCCTGGCGATCTTCCCCGGATGGTTCGGCTCGCTGGCCCGGGCGCTGCCGTGGTCGGCGATGGCGCAGGTGCCCGCCGACGTCTACCTGGGCACGGCCGATCCGGCCCGCGCCCTCGCCTTCCAGGCCCTGTGGGCGGCGGTCCTGCTGGCGCTGGGCGCGCTCATGACCCGTGCCGCCCGCAGGAAGGTCGTGATCCACGGTGGGTGAGCGCCGATGATCAGGACGTACGCGCTGCTCGCCTGGGCGTGGACGCGGGCGGCGGCGCAGTACCGGGTCTCGTTCGCGCTCATGACGGCGGGCGCGTTCGTGATCGGCGGCCTCGACATCGCCGTGATCTGGATCATCTTCGCCAACACCGACTCGCTGGCCGGCTTCGGCCTGACCGAGGTCATGTTCCTGTACGGCGCGTCGGAACTGGCCTTCGCGCTCGCCGACCTGCTGTCCGGCAACGTCGACCGGATCAGCCAGCAGATCAGGGCCGGGACACTCGACGTGATGCTGATCCGGCCGGCCTCCCCATGGGTGCAGATGGCGACCGACCGATTCACGCCGCACCGGATCGGCCGCGCGGTGCAGGCCGGGACCGTGCTGGGCATCGGGCTGGCGCGGCTGGACATTCCGCTCACCCGGGCCTGGATGGTGCCCGTCATGGTGGTCTCAGGCATCGTGATCTTCGCGTCGTTGTTCACGCTGGGCGGCGCGCTGCAGTTCCTGCTCACCGACGCCACCGAGGTGGCGAGCGCGTTCACCTACGGCGGGGCGATGCTCAACCAGTATCCGCTGAGCGTCTACGACGCCCGCATCGTCCGGGGGCTGACCTTCGTGCTGCCGCTGGCGTTCGTCAACTGGCAGCCGGGCCTCTACGTGCTCGGCCGCCCCGACCCGCTCGGGCTGCCGTCCTGGACGGGACTGCTGTCCCCCGCCGCCGCGCTCGCGCTGGCCGCCGTCGCCGCGCTCGCCTGGCGGGCGGGGATCCGCCGCTACCGATCGACGGGGAGCTGAGACCAGTGATCGAGGCAGACGGGGTCGGGAGGACCTTCACGGTCCGCCGCCGGGTCGTACACGCCGTACGGGACCTGTCCTTCCGCGTCGCGGCCGGGGAGTTCGTCGCCTGTCTCGGCCCGAACGGCGCGGGCAAGTCCACCACGATCAAGATGCTGACCGGGATCCTCACGCCCACGTCGGGCCGCGTCAGGGTGGCCGGTCTCGATCCCTCCCGGCGCCGTACGGCTCTCGCCCGCAGGATCGGCGTCGTCTTCGGCCAGCGGACGACACTGTGGTGGGACCTGCCGCTCCGGGACAGCCTGGAGCTGGTCCGGCTCCTTTACAAAGTAGATCGAAAGGTGTTCCGCGAGCGGCTCGACGAGATGTGTGACCTGCTCGACCTGGGCGGCTTCCTCGCGACGCCGGTGCGCCAGCTCAGCCTGGGCCAGCGGATGCGGGGCGACATCACCGCCGCACTGCTGCACGACCCCGCCGTGCTGGTGCTGGACGAGCCGACGATCGGGCTCGACGTCGTCAGCAAGGCGGAGGTGCGCGACTTCCTGCGGCGGCTGAACTCCGAACGCGGGACGACGGTGCTGCTGACCACCCACGACCTGGGCGACGTGGAGCGGCTGTGCCGCCGGGTGCTGCTGATCGACCACGGCCGGCTGGCCTTCGACGGCACGGTGGACGGCCTGCGGGCGACGGCGCCGGGACGCGCGTCGATCGAGGACGTCGTGGCCGACCTCTATCTCAGAAGCCGAACGACTCCTCGTACTCCTCCTGCTCCTCGTCCGGCTCCGGACGCGCCCAGCGGGACGGCATGAGCACCGGGAGGAACAGCGCGACGCCGAGCAGGCCGTACACGCCGGTGGACAGCAGCGTGAGCATGCCCCGACCGGCCTGCAGCAGCTCGGCCTGCACCGAAGGACCGGTGGGCACGAGGCTCGCGGCGCGCGACACGTCGAGGAGGTAGACCACGGTCCAGGCCAGCAGCGTCATCGACGGGACGAACGTCGCCAGCGGGGACACCCGGCCGACCAGCACCAGCCCGAGCAGCAGGCCCACGACGGCCATCACGCCCAGGGCGATCAGCATCCGCGTGTCCTTGGCCGGGTCGATGCTCTGTGCCGCTCCCCGGACCGCCTCCTGGGACGCCCATCCGCCACCGAGGAGAAGAGCCGCCGCGACGACAACGCCCAGGAGCAGCCCGAAGAAGTGCCGCATGAACACCGCCTTGGGTGAGAGGTCCGCGGCAACACTAGCGACAAAGAACGGTAAAGGGCAGCACTTACGCCGTGATGTCCTTGCTCGTGAAGCGCGACCAGGCGAGGGAGCCGAAAACCAGCACGTACGCGGCGAAGGCGAGCAGCCCCTGCCCCATCTGGTCGAACGCCACCGGCGCCCGCAACGCCCCGTCGAACGCGGTCCACCACGAGGTCAGCAGGACCGGCCGTACGGCCGCCACCTGCGGGATCGCGGTCAGGACCTGGCTGACCACCACCAGCACGACGCTCGTGGCCACCGCCCCGATCGGCGCCTCGGTCAGGGTGGAGACCGCGAGCGCGACCGCGCCGAGCGCGGCCATCCCCGCGGTGGTGTACAGGACGACCACCCCGACGCGCAGCAGGGCGTCGGCCGCCGGGATCGTCGTGCCGGAAAGCAGCGTCACCGGCCCGACGGGGAACAGCACCAGCCCGGCCACCAGCGCCGACAGCGCCACCAGCGCGCACGCCGCGAGGCAGAAGACCACGACGTTGGCGTACTTCACCAGCAGCAGCCTGGTCCGGCCGGCCGGGGCGACGAGCAGGTAGCGCAGCGTGCCCTGGGCCGCCTCGCCGGCGATCGCGTCGCCAGCCACGACCGCCACGGTCAGCGGCAGCACGATCGGCATCATGACGGTGAACGCGGCGAAGGTCAGCATCAGGCCGTTGCCCGCGATCTGACCGATGATCGAGCCGCCCGCGTCGCCGTCCGACGCGACCCGCACCGCGACGCCGACCAGCACCGGCACGACCGCGAGCACCCCGAGCATCGCGAGGTTGCGCGGGCGGCGGAACGTCAGCCCGATCTCGGATGCCAGCAGCCGCGTCAGGTGCCGCACGTGGCCGGGCGCGGACCCGGCGGCGTGGACGGACGGCCGCTCCTCCCGCGGCTCCGGCCGCGTCTCCGCGTGCCGCGACGGCCCGGTCTCCTCCGGCGCCGGCGACGGGACCTCCGACACCGCCGTCCCGTTCTCATGCACCGACATCGAACCCCTCCCCGGTCAGGCCGACGAAGACCTCCTCGAGCGTGGGCCGGACCACGCCGAACCCGCGCACGGCCACGCCCTCGCCGACGAGCAGAGCGCAGATCTCTTCCGGCGCCCGGGCGCCGATGACCGCCGTGACCTCGTCGTCGCCGGCGCGCACGTCACCGAGCCCGGCCCGGGCCAGCACGGCGGCCGCCGCGCCGGCGTCCGGCGTCTCCACCCGCAGGCGCGGCTCCTCGCCCGCGGCGCGCAGCGCGGCGATCGGGCCCTGGGCGACCAGGCTGCCCGTGCGCATGACGCCCACATGGGTGCACATCTGCTCGACCTCGCTCAGCAGGTGGGAGGAGACGAAGACGGTCGTGCCGTCCTCGGCGATCCTCCTGATCAGCGTGCGGACCTCCCGCGTGCCCTGCGGGTCGAGGCCGTTGGTCGGCTCGTCCAGCACGAGCAACTCCCTCGGGACCAGCAGCGCGGCCGCGATGGCCAGGCGCTGCCGCATGCCGAGCGAGTAGGCGCGGTAGCGCTTGCCCGCCGCCGCCGTCAGCCCCACCCGCTCCAGCGCCGCGCCGATCCTGGCCCGCGCCGTACGCGCGTCGGCCCCCGGGTCGGCCGCGTCGAAGCGGCGCAGGTTGGCCTCGCCCGACAGGTACGGATAGAAGGCCGGCCCCTCGACCACCGCGCCGACGCGCGGCAGCGCCCGGGCCAGCCCGGCGGGCATGGGCGTCCCGAGCAGCGACCACGTGCCGGAGGTCGGGGCGACCAGGCCGAGCAGCATGCGGATCGTCGTGGTCTTGCCCGAGCCGTTGGGGCCGAGGAAGCCGAAGACCGATCCGCGCGGCACGGCCAGGCCGACGCCGTCGACCGCCGTCTGACCGCCGCGGAAGCGCTTGGTGAGACCGGACGTGACGATGGCGTGCGCGCCCGCCCCCTCGGGGGAGGGCGGGGGCGCCCCGGTGTCCTCCCGTGACGCCCCCGCGCGCGTGCCCACCGCCACCGCGTCCACCGCGACCCCCGCTCGTCCGCGGTGCGTGGGCTCGGTCATTCCTTCACACCCGCTGCCCGGTAGAGGGCCTCCGGGGTCACGGCGCCGGCGAGCAGGCGGCCGTCGTCGGTGATGAGGATCGACACCACCTTCGTGCGCAGCAGCCGGCCGCTGCCCCACTCCCCGCTGACGGGGGTGGCCGCCGACTTCACGCCGTCGAGCAGCGCCGCGAGGTCCACGCCGTCACGCCCCTTCCCCTCCTGCTTCTGGGCGGGGACGGCGGGCAAGGAGGTGACGAGCACGCTGTCCCAGCCGGAGCCGACGACGTGGCCCCGGTCGTGCGCCTCGGCGGCCTCCTCCGGGCGGTGGCCGATCGGCGGCGTGGCCGTCGCCTGCTCGACCTTCGCGCCGGGCGGCGGCGTGAAGGAGAAGTTCTCCGGCGCGGGAGCGGTGAACGACAGCGACTCGAAGCCGACCTCGAAGGCCGGCTCGGCCGCCCCCTTGGCGTACACCTGGACGCGCAGCGGCATCAGCTTCTCGCCGTCGAGCGCCACCCGGACGTCCTTGATCAGCGAGTCGGGCGACTTCGGCGTCAGCACGATCTGGTAAGCCGCGCGGCCCGCGACCGTGACGACGTCGCCGACGCTGATCGCGGTGTCGGTCCCGGCCGCCTGCAGCGCCTGCCGCGCGGCCTGCTCCGGAGTCGCGAACGGCGACGCGGATCCGGACGGCAGCGGGAAGGCGTGGTCCGGTCTGCCGGCGGAGGCCGCCGGGGCGGTGAGGCGGGTCGCCGTGTTGGCGGCGCTGTCCCACAGCCACACCGTGCCACCGTCGGCGACGACGTCGGTCTCGCTCATCTCCCCCGGCAGCATGAGGCGGAACCGGTCCTCCCCCGCGTACCAGATCTTGAGCTGGTGCGACCCCGACAGCAGGGACGCCGCCGAGGCCCCGGACGGCCCCGGCGCCCCGGACAGGCCGGGCAGCGCGGGCAGGCCGAGCGACGCCGTCTCGACGATCGTGCCGGACATCTGCGGCATCCGGCCGCTCTGCCAGGTGCGCGCGACGTCGGCCAGCAACTGCTCGGCCGTACGGTCCGGCAGGGACGGGTCGCTGCGCACCGCCGCGATCACCGGTCCTGTCCCCACGGCCGCCGCCACCACGGCCACCGCCGCCACCGGCACTCCCCACCTCACGGCGCGGGCTCTCTTCGCCATCTCACATCTCCCACTATGGGCGGAAAACCTGACGACCCGAGACTGCCGGGACGTTCCTGTGCCGACGCTGAGAGGCTGAGAGGGCTCTCAGGCTCGCCTCTCCCGCACCCGCGAAAGGGTCCACACTGGGGCAATGCGGGTTCTGGTGGTGGAGGACGAGCGGCGGATGGCGGCGGCGCTGCGCCGGGGGCTGCAGGCGGAGGGCTTCGCCGTCGACCTGGCGCACGACGGGAACGAGGGCCTGCACCTGGCCCGCGTCGGCGACTACGACGTGGTCGTGCTCGACATCATGCTGCCCGGCTTGTCCGGCTACAACGTGTGCAAGCAGTTGCGCGCGGAGGAGAACTGGGTGCCGATCCTCATGCTGTCGGCCAAGGACGGCGAGTACGACATGGCCGACGGGCTCGACCTCGGCGCCGACGACTACCTCACCAAGCCGTTCTCGTACGTGGTGCTGGTGGCCCGGCTCCGGGCGCTGCTGCGCCGGGGCGGCGGCCGCAGGCCCGCCGTGCTGTGTGCGGGCGACCTGTCGCTCGACCCCGCGGCGCGGCTGGTCGCGCGGGGCGAGACGCCGATCGAGCTGACGCCCAGGGAGTTCGCGCTGCTCGAGTACCTGATGCGCCGGCCGGGCGAGGTGGTGTCGAAGCCGGAGATCCTGGAGCACGTGTGGGACACCTACGACACCGATCCGAACGTGGTCGAGGTGTACGTCGGGTATCTCCGCAGGAAGATCGACACGCCCTTCGGCCGCGCCGCCCTGCAGACCGTGCGCGGGGCCGGATATCGGCTCGCGAGCGACGGCGGCTGAGCGGTGTCCAACTCACCCGGGCCGAAATCACCCGCATCCGGTCTCGCCGTGCTCGCGCGCCCGGTGACGTGGTGGCGGCGGCAGAGCCTGCGGTTCCGGGTCACCGCCGCGGCGACGGCCGTGCTGGCGCTCGCCCTCGCCGTGTCGGCGTACATGTTCGTCGCGGTGCTCGGCGAGGCGCTCGTCCGCGGCATCGACGACCGGATCTACCAGCGGGGACGTGAGATCGTCGCGTTGTCCGACGCGAACCGGCTGTCCGACCCCGTCGTCTCGGTGGACAACACGATCGTGCAGGTGCTCGACCGGAACGGGCGGATCGTCGACGCCACCCCGAACACCGACCGCCTGGTCCCCCTGCTGCCGGCGAAGGCGCGGGAGGACGCCGTGCACAGCGGCACGGCCCGCTTCCTGGACGGCCGGCCGTACGCCCTGCCGGGGCCGCTGCGAGTGCGGGCGCTCAGCGCGGACCGCGGCGTGACGGTGATCGTGGCGCGGTCGTTCGCCGAAGTGGAGAGCAGCCTGGTGACCACCGGACACGTGCTGATCGCCGGCATGCCGCTCCTGCTCGCGCTGCTGGCGGCGGTCTCGTGGCTGGTCGTCGGGCGCACGCTGCGGCCGATCACGCTGCTGCGGCGGGGCGCGGCCGAGGTGGGCGCCACGGCGCGGTCGCGGCGGCTGCCGGTGCCCGAGGCGCTCGACGAGGTCCACGCGCTCGCCACGACGCTCAACGACATGCTCGGGCGGCTGGAGGAGGCCGACGCCCGGCAGCGGGCGCTGGTCTCCGACGCGGCGCACGAGTTGCGCAGCCCGCTCGCGAGCATCCGGCTCCAACTGGAGGTCGCGCTGAGCCACCCGGAGGGGCAGGACTGGAAGGAGACGGCCGAGGGGGTGCTGGAGGACACCCTCCGGCTGTCCCGCCTCGCCGAGGACCTGCTCGCGCTCGCCCGGCTCGACGAGGGCCGCCTGGGCCGGCGGGAGCCGGTCGACCTGGCGGAGCTGGCCCGCCGTACGGCCGAGCGGTACGGCCTCGGCCTCGACCTCGCGCCCAGTGCGTCTCCCGTCGTAGCGTCTCCCGTCGTGCTGGGCGACGCGCTGGACCTGCGGCGGGTGCTCGCCAACCTGGTCGACAACGCCCTGCGGCACGCGGCGTCGGCGGTCCGGATCGGCGTACGCGCCGATGGGAGCGCCGCCGAGCTCACGGTCACCGACGACGGGCCGGGCATCCCGGCCGAGGACCGCGAGCGGGTCTTCGACCGGTTCACCCGTCTCGACGACGCCCGCAGCCGCGACGACGGCGGCGCGGGTCTCGGTCTCGCGATCGTGCGCACCACGGTCGAGGCCCACGGCGGTACGGTCCACCTGGAGGACGCCTCCCCCGGACTGCGTGTCGTCGTCCGGCTCCCCCTGGCATGTTGAGGAGTTTCATGCTTCCCGAATACGGCAGGCCCGTCACCGAACTGCTCGCCGAGCTGACCGCCCTGAAGGAGGCCGACCTGCCGGTGCGCGGCGGCAAGGTGACGGCCTACGTCTACGACACCGGCCTGCCGGAGGTGCACGAGGCCGCCCACCGGGCGTACGCGGAGATGCTCGAAGTCAACATGCTCGACCCGACGGCCTTCCCCAGCATGGTCGCGCTGGAGCGGCAGGTGGTCGGGGCCGTCGCCGAGCTGCTCGGCCGGCCCGGCGCGCCGGGCGTCTTCACCAGCGGCGGCACCGAGTCGATCATGCTGGCCGTGAAGGCCGCCCGCGACGCCCGTCCCGGCGCCACCCGCGTCGTGCTGCCGGTCACCGCGCACCCGGCGTTCCACAAGGCCGCGCACTACCTCGGCATGGAGATCGTGCCGGTCCCGGTCGACCCGGTCACCTACCGCGCCTGTGTCCCGGCGTTCGAGGCCGCGCTCGACGAGCGTACGGCGCTGGCGGTGGTCTCCGCGCCGTCCTATCCGCAGGGCGTCGTCGACCCGGTCGAAGAGGTGGCCGCGCTCGCCGCGGCGCGCGGCGTGCCGTGCCACGTGGACGCATGCGTCGGCGGATGGCTGCTGCCGTGGCTGCGCGAGGCGGGCGCCGCGATCCCGCCCTTCGACCTGAGCGTGCCCGGCGTCACCTCGATCTCGTGCGACCTGCACAAGTTCGGGTACGCGCCGAAGGGGGCGTCGGTGCTGCTGTTCCGCGACGCGGACCTGCGCCGCCGGGCCTACTTCGCCTCGGCGGCCTGGCCCGGCTACACGATCATCAACGCGACCGTGCAGAGCTCGCGGTCGGCCGGGCCGCTCGGCGGCGCCTGGGCCACCCTGCAGGCCCTCGGCCGGGAGGGCTACCTGGAGCTCGGCCGCAGGACGCTGGAGGCGACCCGGCGGCTGGTGGAGGGCGTGGGGAAGATCCCCGGGCTGCGGGTGCTCGGGGAGCCCGAGGCCGCGCTGGTCGCCATCGCCGGCTCCGCCGAGGTGGACGTCTTCGTGCTCGCCGACGAGGCGCGCAGGCTCGGCTGGTTCCTCCAGCCGCAGCTGTCGTACGCCGGGATCCCGGCCAACATCCACATCACGGTCACCGGCGTGACGCTGGCGGGGGTGGACGCGATGCTGGAGGTGATCGCGGAGGCGGCCGAGGCCGCCCGGCGCCGGGGGCCCGCCGACGTGCCCGAGGGCCTGCCCGAGCTCATCGCGTCCCTCGACCTCGACGCGCTGGACGACGCGACGTTCGCCGAGCTCGCCGCGTCGGTGGGGATCGACCTCACCGCGACGGGACAGCCCGGGATGGCGGTCGTGAACGCCGTGCTCGACGCGCTGCCGGCCGCGACCCGCGAGGCGATCCTCGTCCGCTTCCTGTCGGTCCTGTACTCCTGAGGATTCGACGTACTTTTCGCCGAACCGTTAGCGGGGCATGCCCGGCTGTCGATCCGGCCGCTCGTTGTACTTATCGGCTGCTCCCTACCGTCCCGTGCGCGTCATCCGGAGGGGAGTCGGTATGCGTGGTCGCGGAGCGGTGACCCGCGCCCTCGTCGCCGGGGCCGGCGTCACGCTGCTGGGCATCGGCGTCGCGATGGCCGGTGCCGACGTGTTCGAGGCGGGGCCGCGGCCCGACGGCACCGCCGTCGTCCCCGTCGGATACCGGGTCACCCCGGCGGGGGCGCAGAGCGCGCTCGGGGACCTTCCGCTCCTCGCCAAACCGTTCCCGGACGGGCGGGCGGTGCTCGTGGTCAACGCGGGCCAGGGCGTCCAGTCCGTCCAGGTGGTCTCCCCGCGGGACGGCGGCGTGTCGCAGACCATCCGGTACGCCTCGCCCCAGGCGGTGTTCGCCGGGGCGGCCTTCAGCCCGGACGGGACGAAGGCGTACGTCAGCGCCGGCGGCAACAACAAGATCCGTGTGTACACCGTCGCCGGAGACCGGCTGACCGAGACCACGTCGATCCCGCTGCCCGTCACGAACCCGGACGGGCAGACGATCAACCCCTACCCGGCCCAGATCGCCGTCACCCCCGACGGCGCGAGGCTGGTCGTCGCCGATCACCTCGCCGACGCGGCCACCGTGATCACGCTCGCCGACGGGACGAGCAGGACCGTGGCCGTCGGCCACGCGCCGTACGGCGTCACGATCAGCCGGGACGGCACCAGGGCGTACGTCACCGACCAGGGCGCCGAGACCGTCTCCGTGCTCGACCTGACGGCGGCCGAGCCCGCGGTCCTGTCCACGATCACCGTGGGAACCCACCCGAACCAGTCGGTCCTGGACTCGGCGCGGAACCTCCTGTACGTCGCCGACGGTGACAGCGACGACGTCAGCGTCGTCGACACCACGGCCGGCAGGACGATCCGCACCATCGGCCTGGCGCCCTACCGCGGGGCGCAGGTCGGGAGCAACCCCGACGCGCTCGCGCTGTCCCCGGACGGGAAAACGCTCTACGTCGCCAACTCCGGCAACAACGACGTCGCCGTCGTCGACACCGCCAGGGGCGCGGTCAGGGGCCTGATCCCGACGGGCTGGTATCCGACGGCTGTGGTGTCCCTCGGCGGGCGGTTGCTGGTGACGAACGCCAAGGGCCTGGGAGCCGGGCCCAACGACGGTCCCGGCCGTCCCGATCCCTACGGCCCCTCCGCCTCCCCCGGCCGGTACGCCGGGTCCATGATCGTCGGCACGCTGTCCCGGATCCCGCTGCCGATCCGGCAGGACCGGCTCGCCCGTTGGACCCGCCAGGTCGACGCCGACAACGGCTTCCACGGCGCGGGCGGCGGCATGACGCCGAGGGGCGCCTCCAGCGTGGTGCCTCGCTGGGCCAAGCAGCCCTCGCCCATCAAGCACGTGATCTACGTGGTGCGCGAGAACCGGACGTTCGACCAGGAGCTCGGCAGCCTCGGCAAGGGCGACGGCGACCCCTCGCTGAACCTCTTCGGCGACGAGTCGGCGCCGAACGCCCGCGCCCTGGCCCGGCGGTTCGTCACGATCGACAACTTCTACGCCGACGCCGAGGTCAGCGCGCAGGGCTGGAACTGGGTGGTCGCCGCCAACTCCAACCCCTACTCCGAGCAGGGATGGCCCGCGAACTACTCCGGCCGCAACCATTCCTACCCCTCCGAGAGCGACGACCCGGCCATCGCCCCCCAGAGGCCCGACAACGCCTACATCTGGCAGCGGCTCGCCAAGGCCGGCGTCTCGTTCCGGAACTACGGCTTCTACGTGACCCGCGACTCCGCGGGGAGGTTCGTCGCGGGTGACCCGGTGCTCGACGCGAACACCGACCACGCCTTCACCGGGTTCGCCCTCGGCTGCCCCGACGGCCCCGGCTCCTTCGAGCCCCGGGCCGACACGTGCGGCCCCACCGACCGGTTCACCGAGTGGAAGCGGGAGTTCGACCGGTACGTGGCCGACGGCGGTCTGCCGGCCGTGCAGTTCGTGCGCCTGCCCAACGACCACACCGCCGGCACCAGGGCCGGCTCGCCCACCCCGCGGGCGTACGTCGGCGACAACGACTGGGCGCTCGGCAAGCTCGTGGAGAGCGTGTCGCACTCGAAATACTGGAGGTCGACCGCCGTCTTCGTCACGGAGGACGACTCCCAGAACGGCCCCGACCACGTCGACGCGCACCGCACGGTCGCCCTGGTGATCAGCCCCTACACCCAGACCGGACGGGTGGACTCCACCTTCTACAGCACCGCGTCGATGCTCCGCACGATCGAGTTGCTCGCCGGGTTGCGCCCGCTGACCCAGTTCGACGCGTATGCCACCCCGATGACGAGGTCCTTCACCCACAAGCCCGTCTTCACGCCGTACAGCGCGATCCGGCCCGGCACCATGGCCGAGGTGAACGGCGCGAACGCCCCCATGGCCGGGCAGTCCGCCGAGCAGAGCCTGGGCAAGGAGGACCAGATCGACGAGCAGGTCTTCAACCAGGCCATCTGGAAGAGCGTCAAGGGTGACACGTCGGTCATGCCCGCGCCCAGGCACTCGCTGCGGGGATCCGTGCCCGGCGACCAGGCCGGAAGGCACGAGGACGACGACTGAAGGCGACAGTTTCCGGAGATCCGGAAAGCTGTTTTCGACCCCGCTCGTCCTCCGATCTTCACCTGCCCGGCGGACGCCCGCCCGCCGGACGTCATCTGGAGTTGATCAGATGCCTGCCGCAAGCAAGCACGAGCTAGCGAAGGCATCTACGTGGATCACAACAGCTTCCGGCGCTGGGCGACGGCCACCGCGGCCCTGGCCCTCTCGGTGACGACGGCCCTGCCGGCCGCCGCCGACGCCGCACCGCCGCCGGTGGACGTGCAGCTCCTGTCGTTCACGGACCTGCACGGCTACCTGACGCCGCAGAACGACGCGGCGAACGGCACGGTGAAGGACGCCCAGGGCCAGACGATCGTGGTGGGCGGCGCGCCGTACATCGCCGCCCACCTGAAGAACCTGCGGCAGGGCCACGACAACTCCATCACCTTCACCACGGGCGACGACTTCAGCGGCTGGCCGGTCGAGGTGGCCTACCACCAGGACGAGCCGACCGTCGAGTTCCTCAACTCGATCGGCGTGGAGTTCGCCGCGGTGGGCAACCACGAGCTCGACCGGACGCCGGAGTTCCTCCGCGACCACATGGGCAAGGGTCAGTGCTTCGGTGTCGTCGACGTGGACAGCTGCTTCACCGACTCGACCGGCCGCAGGTTCCACGGCGCGGACTACACGATCTCCTCGGCGAACATCACCCGCAAGGGCTCCACCACACCGATCTTCAAGCCGTACGTGATCAAGCACGTGAAGGTCCACGGCGGCCGGGAGGTCCGGATCGGCTTCATCAACCTGACCACCCCGACGACGGTCGCCGGCTCGACGTCATACCAGCCTGAACTGGACAACCTGCCGCTGGTGGAGACGGCCAACCGGTACGCGGCGGAGCTCAAGCGCCGGGGCGTCGAGGCCATCGTGGCCAACGTGCACGAGGGCGGCTCGGCCGGGGGCTACTACGACGGCTGCACGAACCCGTCGGGCCCGGTCGTCGACTTCGCCAGGCAGGTCTCCCCCGACATCGACGCGATCGTCACGGGGCACTGGCACGCACTGTTCAACTGCACGATCCCCGACCCGGCCGGCAACCCCCGTCCCGTCGTGGAGGCGGCCAACCACGGCCGCCTGATCAGCGAGATCAACCTCAAGATCGACCCGAAGACGGGTGAGGTCATCCGCTCCGCCACCACCGCCGTGAACCACCCGGTCACCCGGGACGTCGCCCCCGACCCGGCGACGGTGCGGCTCGTCGACCACTGGAAGGCCCGGTCCGCGCAGACGGCCGCCCGCCCGGTCGGCAGGATCAGCGGCGACATCACGCGGACCCGCGCCGCCGACGGCGAGAGCACACTCGGCAACCTCGTCGCCGACGTGGAGTACGCGGACGCGCTGCGGACGGCCGGCGGGCCGGTCGATCTGGCGCTGGTGGCCACGGCGCCGCTGAAGGGCTCCGCCAGTCTGCGCGGCGACCTGCGCTTCGCCAAGGGGACCAACCCGGCGGACGCCGACGGCACCGTCCTGTTCGGCGAGGCCTGGGCCACGTACGGCTACGCGAACCCGGTGCTCACCGTCTCGCTCACCGGGGGGCAGATCGAGCAGGCGCTCGAGCAGCAGTGGCAGAAGCAGGCCGACGGCACGGTGCGGTTCGGCCCGCTGGCGGTCTCGGCCAACGTCCGGTACTCCTATGACGCCTCCCGGCCGGTGGGCGACCGGATCGACCCCTCCCGGGTGCTGATCGGCGGCGCCCCGCTCGACCTCGGCCGGACCTACCGGGTGGCCGCCCTCGCGTACACCCTGATCGGGGCGGACGGCTTCGACGCGCTCGCCTCCTTCACCGATCCCGTGCGGGGCTCGCGTGACTACGACGCGTTCCGCGCCTACCTCCAGGCCAACGAGACGGTCGCTCCGCCCGCGCTCGACCGGGTGACCGCGCTCTGACCACGCTCTGATTCAGAGCCGGCGGGGCGGTCTCCCCTTCCGGAGACGGCCCCGTCGTGCACCGTCCCAGAAGACTCCCGCATGTCCCGTCGGCAATGGCGACCGGCCGCCGATCCGGTGTCCCGACGTCGCACCCACCGAACGAACCGGAGCCCCCGTGCACCTTCGCAAGACTCTGTTGAGCCTGGCCCTCGCACCCGCACTCGCCGCGCCCACGGCCGCCCACGCCTCGGCGGCCGGCGGCCCCGGGGTGCTGCCCCAGAAGACCCACTTCGACCTGCAGGCCCACCGCGGCGGGATCGGCATGACGACCGAGGAGTCGCTGGAGGGTTTCGCCAAGGCCCTGCGCCTCGGGGTCACGACCCTGGAGCTGGACACCCACGTCACCAAGGACGAGAAGGTCGTCGTCAACCACGACCGGCAGATCAGTGCCCAGAAGTGCCGCGACACCGGGCCTGTCGTGCCCGGCGACCCGACGTACCCCTACGTCGGCAAGTACATCAAGGACCTGACCCTGGCGCAGATCAAGACCATGGACTGCGGCTACCGGCAGCTGCCCGGGTTCCCCGAGCAGGAGGTGATCCACGGCTTCCGGATGGCCGAGCTCAAGGACGTGCTGGACCTCGTCAAGAGCTACCACGCCAAGCAGGTCACGTTGAACATCGAGACCAAGGTCGAGGCGGGCGCGCCGGAGCAGACCGCACCGCGCGAGCTGTTCGTCCGCCGGGTGTACGAGGAGATCCACGCCTCGGGCATCGAGGATCAGGTCACCATCCAGTCCTTCGACTGGGGCGCGCTGAACGAGATGCACCGGCTCGCCCCGAGCTGGCCGCTGGTGGCGCTCACCAACTACGACTTCCTTCAGGTGGGCAGGCCCGGCGCCTCGCCGTGGCTCGGCGGGCTCGACGCCGACGACTTCGGCGGCGACTTCGTGAAGGCCGCCGCCGCTATCCCCGGCGTCACCGCGCTGTCCCCGGTGTACGGCTTCCCGCAGAACGGGAAGATCAGTGACCCCGGTTTCCGCTTCTACGTGGACGAGGCGATGGTGACGCAGGCGCACGCACGCGGCCTGAAGGTCATCCCGTGGACCTGCGACGACCCGGCGACCATCGAGGCTCTCATGAACATGGGCATCGACGGCGTCATCACCGACTATCCGAACGTCGTCCGCCAGATCATGGCCGACCGCGGCATGCGGCTGCCGAAGGCCTACGAGCCGCGCTGACGATCGCGACCCGATCAGGAGGCGGGGCTCGCGCGACCACGACGCCTTCCGGCCTACCTTCAGGCGAACGAGACGGTCGCTCCCCCCCGCGCTCGACCGCGTGATCGCGCTCCGACCACGCTCTGATTCAGGGCCGGCAGGGCCGCCTCCCTCACCCGGAGGCGGCCCTGTCGCGGCTCACGGTCCGGCGTTACAGGGCGGCATCGCGTGGAGACGAGGTTCTCCCGCCGGTCCTCCCGATCCTTCGCGCCGCCAGGGCCGGGCCCGCCACCGCGAACGCCAGCGCCACCAGCAGCGCACTGACCCAGAGCGGAGATCGGTAGCCCAGCCCCGCGCCGATGGCGACCCCGCCCAGCAGGGGCCCGGCGGTCGCGCCCACGTTGAAGGCGGCGGTCGCGAACGAACCGCCCAGGGACGGCGCGTCGGCCGCCGTGTAGAGCGCCCGCGTGATCAGCGTGGAGCCGACGGCGAACGACAGCGTGCCCTGCACGAAGACGAGCACGAACACCGCCGCCGCGTCGCCCGCGGCCGCGGCGAACACGATCCAGCCGGTCAGCAGGGCCAGGCCGCCGGGTGCCAGCAGCCACATCGGCCGCCGGTCCGCCATCCGGCCGCCGATCGACACCCCCGCGAACGACCCCAGGCCGAAGAGTGCCAGCAGCACCGGCACCCACTGCCGGCCGTACCCGCCGACGTCGGTGACCACCGGAGCCAGGTAGGTGAAGGTGCAGAAGGTGGCGCCGTTCACCAGCGCGCCGAGCAGCAGGGTCACGAGCAGCCGGGGACGGCGCAACGCCCTCAGCTCCCGCCGCGCGTCGGGCACGGCCGCGTCCGATGGCGTGGCCGGAACGGCGCGCGCGACCGCGACGACGGCCGGCACCGAGACGACCGCCACCGCCCAGAACGCCGAGCGCCAGCCCCAGACCTGGCCGAGCATGGCGCCGGCCGGCACCCCGGCGACGCACGCGAGCGTGATCCCGCCGAGCAGTACGGAGGCGGCCCGGCCCTTGGCGCCGGGCCCGGCCATGGCGGTCGCCGTCGCGAGACCCACGGCCAGGAACCCGGCGTTGGCCAGCGCTCCGGCGACGCGGGCGGCCAGCAGAACGCCGAAGCTGGTGGTGACCGCGCCGGCCACGTGCACGATCATGAAGACGGTCAGGAAGACCAGCAGCGCCCGCCGTCTCGGCCACCGCAGGCTGAGGACGGCCGTGAGCGGCGCGCCCACGATCATCCCCACGGCGAAGGCCGACGTCAGCGCCCCGGCGGCCGGGACGGACACCTGCAGGTCACGGGCGATGTCGGGCACCAGGCCCGACAGCATGAACTCGGACGTCCCCTGGGCGAAGACCGCCAGTCCGAGCATGTAGATGGCGATTGGCATGACACTCCACACCGCGTCGTAAGAGGTCGCGAAGGATCGCGAGAGGTCGATGAGGACGCGGTGAGCCACGGCGGACCACAGCCGGACGGCGAGGAGCGTCCAGCCGGGCACACGGGATCACCGCGCGAGGGAACCCGGAGCCCGGCGACGGAAGCACTGCATGACGACGGCGACCGTGCGCGGAGCCCGGGAGAAAACGGCCCGTACGACGGTGATTCGGTGACAGGCACCGCACAGCCGCGCCGCGACGGGCGCGGCAGCACCAGGCGGCAACGGCGGGGCGGCGACGGCCGCGGCGATTCAGCGCGACAAGACAGCGCGGCGAACCAGCGCGAAGAACACAGCGCGGCGGCGGACACAGCGTGACACGCCGGCGCTGCGGCTCAGCGCGCCAGGTGGGCGGTGCGACGACTCAGCGGTGCGACGACTCAGCCACCGAATGACCGGTGGCTAGCGTCTCGACGCCTCGGGGCTCGACATGGCCGACACGTTAGTCACGGCGCGAGCGCCCTGTCCACCGCTTTGATCGCGGCCTGCCGGCGGGCGGTCGTCCATCCGGAATGGCCGCGGCGTCCCGGGCCCTGCCGGAACCCGCGCCAGGACCCCGCAGAGAGCGGGCTAGGACGGAGCGCCGCCGAGGCGGGCGACGACCGCCAGAGCCGTACGGGCGCTCGCCGCGTCGTGGACGCGGAACACCCGGGCGCCCTGCAGCGCCGACACGGCGAGCGTCGCCAGCGTGCCCGCGTGGCGCTCCTCCACGGGCAGGCCGCCCAGCGTCTCGCCGACGAAGTCCTTGTTGGAGACGGCCACCAGCACCGGCCAGCCGGTGCCGGTCAGCTCGCCGAGCCGTTTGCTGACCTCCAGCGAGTGCCACGTGTTCTTGCCGAAGTCGTGAGCCGGGTCGATCAGGATCGCGTCGCGGCGGACGCCCGCGGCGACCGCGCGCTCGGCGAGGTCCGTCGTGTACGCGACCACGTCGGCCACCACGTCGTCGTAGGCGATGCGGTGCGGCCGGGTGCGCGGCTCCACCCGCCCGGCGTGCGCGCACACCAGGCCGATGCCGTACGCCGCGGCGACGTCGGCGAGCTTGGGGTCCACGCCGCCCCAGGTGTCGTTGAGCAGGTCGGCCCCGGCCTCGGCGACGACCTCGGCGACCTCCGACCGCCAGGTGTCGACGCTGATGATCACGTCGGGGTGCCGGTCGCGCACCGCCGCGACGACCTCCGCCACACGGCGTATCTCCTCGGCCGGATCGACCTCCGTGCCGGGACCGGCCTTCACGCCGCCGATGTCCACGATGTCCGCCCCCTCCTCGATCTGGCGGGAGGCGGCGTCGACCGCGGCGGAGAAGGCGTAGGTCGATCCCCTGTCGTAGAAGGAGTCGGGGGTCCGGTTGACCACGGCCATGACCGCGAAGTCGCCGGGACCGAAGGCACGGCCGCGCAGGCGCAGGACGGCCGGCAGGCCGGGCGCCTCGGCGGGCATCGGCGTAGTGGACATCGCCGCCAGCGTACTAGCTGGACGTCGTCCTCTCGCCTGCCCGCCGGAAGCACAGTCGTGGAACGGTCCAATCCCACGGCATACGGTCATGCCGCGGAGCCGCCCTCGGCCAGGGCCACGAAGTCCTGCGCCATCGCGGGCAGCCGCCGCCGGGCGTGCACGACCGCGATGATCTTCCGGAGCGAGGGGTCGAGCGAGCGGACCACCAAACCGGCCCTGGCCGCCTGCTCGCTCATGCCCCGATACCACAGCAGCGAGGCCCGCCCCTCCCGTACGGTCCGCAGCCAGCCCCGGCGCTCGTCGGACTCGACGGCCGGGATCGGGCGGACGCCGTGCGTGGCGAAGATCTGGTCGAACTCCCTGCGGCGGGGGCTGCCGGGGGCGGGCAGCACCAGCCGCATGCCGTCGAGCCGCGTCACGGGGACGGGGTCGGGCAGGTCGAGGCCGGGCGGGGAGATCAGCACGATCTCCTGGCGTTCGAGCGGGTGACTCACCAGGTCGGTGGGCACCGGGAGGTCGGTCAGCCCGAGATCGGCGCGCTGCTCGCGGACCGCGCTGACCACCCCCTCCCGGCCCTCGCACCGCACGATGTGCACCCGGATCCCGGGATGCTCGGCGGCGTAGGCGGGCAGCAGGCGCCCGGCGAGACCGGGCTCCAGGCTCGGCGTGGACGCGATCCGCAGTTCGGCGCCGGAGGCGTTGCCCTGCGTCGCGAGGGCCTCGATCTCGGCCACCGCGTCGAGGGCCTCGCGGGCCAGCTTCACGACCCGGCGTCCCTGGGCGGTTACGACGACCCCGCGGCCCGAGCGCGCGAAAAGCGTCATTCCGAGTTCACGTTCCAGGTCGCGTATCGCGCGGGACAGAGCGGGCTGCGCGATATAGAGCGATCTGGCGGCATCGGTCATGGTGCGGTGCTCCGCAGTGGCGACCACGTAACGGAGCTGCTGCAGATTCATGCGAAAAACGCTAGGGCAGACGAGCCCGGCGATTCCGGAACATCGCAGAGATCACGCTGGTCGATTACACATCGTGCCCGACATCTGCTACATCCGTGATGGATGAGAAAACAGTATTCTTTTGCCCCAAATCCACAAAGGGGGCAATGTCGTGGCGCAGCAGTACCCTCCCCAGGAGCCACCGGGGGAGAGTTCTCCCTATTCCGGGCCGCCGTATTCGCCGCAACCGGAGGCTGTGCCCGGCTCACCGGACGCACCGCGCTTCGCTGACGCGGCGCCGGGGCCGTACGGTCCGCCGGGATGGGGCGGCCCTGAGGGCGGCGCGTGGCAGCCGGGGACCGGCGGGGCCCCCTACCCGCCGCCGCCACAGCCGCAGAACGGCTCCCCGGCGCCGGGAGGCCGGCCTTACGGCGGCCCCTATCCGCCAGGCGCACACCCCCAGGGCCCTGCCGCGTACCCGCAGAACGCCCCGTCCCACGGCCCGGCCCATCCGGCGAACGCCTCGCCGCAGGGCGGTCCCTATCCTTCCGGCGCGCAGTACGGGGCGATCTCGGGCGTGCCACAGGGCGGCGCCTACCCGCCGAACGGTCCATACCCGGGCGCGACGCCCTACCCGGCCGGGGGGCAGTTCCAGGGCGGTGCGCAGTTCCAGGGCGGTGCCGGGCCGCAGCCACAGGCCCCGGCGTGGCCGAACGCGCAGCCCCCCTCTCCCGCGGCGCCCTACGCGCAGTCCTACGCGCCCCCGCCGTCCCCCGCCGCTCCGGCGGGCCCGCCACCCGGCACTCCGTACGCGCCGCCGAACGGAGCGGCGGGCCACCAGGGAGGCCAGGCGTACGCGCCGGGCGGGCCGGCGTACCCGCAGGGCTTCCCCGCATCGCCAGGGAGCACGGCCGCCCCCGTCCCATCGCAGGGCATGCCGTTCCAGGCGGCGCCACACTCGCCGCCGCAGGCAGCACCGCAGCCGGCGCCACCCCAGGGGACGCCGTTCCAGGTGCCGCCGCCACCACAGACGGCGCCGCCGCAGGGGCCGGGGTGGGCGCCGCAGCCTCCGCCTCCCCCGCGCGGGCCTGCCGCCCCCTATCCGCCGCCCGCCTGGCGCCCGCCCCGCCGCAAGTCCGGCGCGGGGGCGGTCGTCGGCGCGCTCCTGGGCGTGCTGGCGCTGGTCTTCGTGCTCGTCGTGGTCGTGAGCGCGCTGGCCGGCCTGTCGGACCACGATGAAACGGTCTCGCCGGTCGCGATCCCGACCTTCACCTTCTCGCCGTTCCCCTCGGACGAAGCCACCAGGGACACCGAACCGACCCGGAAGCCCACCTCGAAGCCGACGTCGCAGCCCACGACGCGGCCGACTCCGGTGCTCAACCGCACGACGAAGAACAACACCGTCTATCGGGCCGGGTCGCTGGCGAAAACGAACTGCCGGGCCGGGAACGCCAGCATCTACAACCACGCCCAGTTCAAGGCGCTGATCCTCAAGACCGGCGCCTGTATGGGCAAGGCGTGGGCGCCGGCGCTGAAGCGGGTCGGGATCGACTGGAGCCCGCCGAAGTACATGATCGCGGCCCGCAAGGGCAGGGGCGCGTGCGGCGACTATCCCTCCCCCGGCAGCAACGTGCCCTACTACTGCCCGAGCAACGCCACGATCTACGCCTCCACCTCGGCCATGGCGAGGGAGTACGGCTCGCTCGGGTCGTGGAACGGGATCATCATCAGCATGATGGCCCACGAGTACGGCCACCACATCCAGAGCCTGTCGGGCATCTCCGACTCCTGGTGGCGGCAGACGCTCGACTCCGGCTCGCGCAGCGGCAAGATGGCGCTGAGCCGCCGGCACGAACTGCAGGCGACGTGTTTCGGCGGCATGTTCATGCGGTCGGTCGCCGCCTCGTATCCGATCGACGCCACCCGGCGCAACACGCTGCTGTGGGCGTACGGCCACCTGGGCGACCAGCCGGGAGGGCCGCGCGACCACGGGAACACGCGCAGCAACGCCGCCTGGTTCCGTCAGGGGTACACCCGCCCGCTGGCCTACCAGTGCAACACCTGGGTGGTCGGCTCCAGTTACGTGTCATGATCGGCCCTCTGGTTTACGTCTACCTTGTCCGGATATGGGGGTTAGAATCCCTAGCCACAGCTTCGAGGGAGAGAGCGGTGAACCATGCGAGGCGGGGGTCCCGCTGACGAGGCCGGGGGGCCCGGGGAAGGCCAGCGGCCAAGTCAGCACAGCGAAGGCCCAGGTCAGCCCAGCGGAAACGCAGGTCAGCGCAGCGGAAACACAGGTCAGCGCAGCGAAGGCGCAGGGCGACGTGGCGGGAGTGGGAACGGCAAGGAACCCACGACGAGCCCGCCGCCCGCATCGGCCACGCGCCCCAAAGGGCCGCGTTTCGGCCCTCCGCTGACCACCGCCTCCCTCATCGGCTGGACGGCGCTGTCGGCCGTCCTGCCCGGTGCGGCCCACCTGCGGTCGGGCAACCGCCGCACCGGGATCGCGCTGCTGGCGACGTTCGGCGTCGTGCTGGTCGCTCTTGTGGTCCTGGTCCTGCGCCTGAAGAACAATGCGGGGGTCGTGCTGCGCGGCAGCACGATGACCGCCGTCATGGCCGGCGCCGCCGTCTGCGCGCTCGCCTGGTTCGCGCTCGTGCTCCTGTCGTTCGTCGCCCTGCGCCCGCAGCGCCTGTCGCAGACCGGGCAGGTGGTGTCCGGCATCGTCGCGGGCGTGCTGTGCGTGGCCGTCATGGCCCCGTTCGCCTTCACCGCGAACACGATCAGGACGGCCAGCCAGTTACTCGACGACGTCACGGCTCCGGTGGAGGGCTCGACCCCCGCCCCCGTACACGCCGAGGACCCGTGGAACGGCCGCACGCGGGTGAACTTCCTGCTGATCGGCGGCGACGCGGCGGGCAACCGGGTCGGGGTGCGCACCGACTCGATGACCGTGGCCAGCGTGAACATCGCCACCGGCAACACCGTCCTGTTCAGCCTGCCGCGCAACCTCCAGTACGTCCGCTTCCCCCCGACCAGCCCCCTGCACAAGGTGTTCCCCAACGGCTTCAACGCCGAGGGGCAGGGGCTGCTCAACTCCGTCTGGTACTACGCCGACAACAATCCCCAGGTCATGGGCGGCAAGAACAGGGGCGCGCAGGCGTTGAAGGACGCCATCGGCTACACCCTGGGCCTGCGCATCGACTACTACGCGATGGTCGACATGTACGGCTTCGCGGCCCTGATCGACGCGGTCGGCGGGCTCAAGATCCGAGTCGAGCAGGACGTCAAGTGGGGCGGGAAGTTCGGCACCGCCGGGACCATCAAGGCCGGTTACCGGACGCTCAACGGCGAGGAGGTGCTCTGGTATGGCCGCTCCCGAGTGGACAGCGACGACTTCTCCCGCATGGCCCGCCAGCGCTGCGTCATCGGCGCGCTCGCGCAGCAGGTCACCCCGGCCACGGTGCTCGCGAACTTCAGCAAGATCGCCGCGGCGGCCCGGCACATGTTCCGCACCGACATCCCCCGCGACCTGCTTGAGCACCTCGTCCCGCTCGGCATGAAGGTGCGGAGCGCCAAGATCACGAGCCTCCAGTTCGTGCCGCCGCTCATCTACACGGGCAACCCGGACTGGGTCAAGATCAGGCAGCTGACCAAGGACGCGATCCGGGAGTCGATGTCCGACCGGAACATCGTCGCGGCCACCGCCTCGCCGATGACGTCCGCCGGCTCGGCGGCGTCCGCCACCCCCTCCGGCTCGCTCTCTCCGTCCGCGTCGCCGAGCCCGTCCGTCTCCCGTACGCCGGTCGTCGCCGGGGCGAGCCCCCGCAAGACGCCCACCACCAACGACAAGGCGGCCAAGAGCCTGTCGGAGCTGTGCGGCTTCTGAGCGAGGGCTTCTGACCGGGCCACACCGGAGGGTTTTTCCGCGAAGGCGTGGACGCCGCCTCCCGGATGCAGCAAGGTTGTCACGTAACGTATCCACCCAGTCACGATCCGCCTAGTAACGGAGTGGACTCGTCGTGCGCGTACTCATCCAGTTGCGTCCGTCCCCCGACCTGGTCGCCGCCGTCGCCGACCCGTCGGTCCCGTCGATGGCGTCGGACGTGGCCGACGGCCTGCCCGGGGTCGTCCTCGACCACTCGTACGCCCCCGTGGCCGTGCCCCGCCCGATGCCCGCGTCCCCCGGCGGCGACCCGCTGTCGCTCAACCAGCCGCTGGTCTTCTCCCTGGCGCCCCAGGACGCCTCGGTCGTGGTCCGCGGGGAGATCGCCGACGACGAGGTCACCAGCAGGGTCGCCCTCCTGCCCGCGGCCCGCCGCGACGTGGTCGCGGTGTACGCCGACCCGGCGATCGAGACCACGCTCACCTGCGGGGGCGACCCCGCCGTCGGCGACTGGCACGACGTCGGACGGCTGCTGCGCGTGCCCGACCTGACGGCCGAGGGGCTGGACGGCTCCGGCGTCCCCCTCGCGGTCATCGACACCGGCATCAACGCGGCGTACGTCAAGGCCGCCCGCGGCTACGACGTGACAGTGGATCACGAGCGGAGCTGGAGCCCCCAGAGCGTCTCCGGAACCCCGGGGGACTTCCCGGTCGACCATGGCACGATGTGCGCCTTCGACGCGCTCATCGCCGCGCCCAAGGCGTCGCTCGTGGACGTGCCCGTGCTGCTGTCGCGGCGGCAGGGCGGCTCGACGCTCGACGGCCTGCTGTCCGACGCGATCGCCGCGTACGCCCACCTGCGCGAGGTCCTCGACGCCCAGCCCGCCGAGTCGCGGGCGCTCGTGGTGACCAACAGCTGGGGGTCGTTCTCCCCGCGCTGGGACTTCCCGCCCGGACACCCCGGCAACTACTCCGACAACCCGGCCCATCCGTTCAACCTGATCGTCGGCAGCCTGGCCGAGGCGGGGGCGGACATCCTGTTCGCCGCGGGCAACTGCGGGACGCAGTGCCGCGACGGCAGGTGCGCCTACCCCGACCGGCCCATCGTCGGGGCCAACTCCCATCCCCGCGCGCTGTCGATCGGCGGAGTCGACACGACGGGAACGCGGGTGGGCTACTCCTCGCAGGGCCCCGGGCGGCTGACCGCGCGCAAGCCTGACGTCTGCGCCTACACGCACTTCGCCGGCTCGGGCGCGCTCGGCGACGGCGAGCCCGACTCGGGCACCTCGGCGGCCTGCCCCGTCGCGGCCGGGCTGGTCGCCGCCGTCCGCTCCCGCTGGCCCTCGACGGTGCTGCCGCCCGCCCAGCTCCGGACCCTGCTCCGCCGGACGGCCGATGATCGCAGTGCCGTAGGGTATGACCACGACTACGGATACGGCGTGGTGGACGCCGCCGGCGTCATCGCCGCGTTGCGCCGCCGAGCCGCGAAAGCGGCCTGAGAACGCAGCGCCGCGAAGGCGGCCTGACAACCACAGCGCCGCGAAAGCGGTCTGAGGCCGCCGCGCCGTCCGGTGACGAGACGTCCAGCAGGGGGAGGCGGGACCGGTGGCCAAGGTGCTCATCACCGTGCGGCTTGCCGCGCCCGCGACGCTGGAGGCCGCGATGCGGCGGCTCGGCCTCGCCGAGGACGAGGTCGACACCGCGTACGGCCTGGTGCCGGTCGATCCCGGCAGGAACCTGTACGTCCTGCGGGTGACGGAGGACGCCGGACGGCGCGTCGGCGACTCGGGCGCCGGGACGGCCGACGGCGGGCCGTACTCCGATCCGCCCATCGAGCCCTACGGCCCGCCGCGATGACCGCTCCCGTCTGGGTGGTGTCCGGTCCGCCGGGCGCGGGCAAGTCGACCGTCTGCGACCTGCTGCTGGCCCGCCTCGACCCGGTGCCCGCCCTGCTGGACAAGGACACGATGTACGGCGGCTTCGTCGAGGCCACGCTCGCCGCGTACGGCAGGCCGCCGGGCGAGCGTGAGGGGCCGTGGTACGACGAGCACGTCAAGCGGCACGAGTACACCGGCATGACGGCGACGGCCAGGGAGATCCGTTCCCACGGCTGCCATGTGATGCTCGGCGGGCCCTTCACCTCCCAGGTGCACGACGCGGCGCTCTGGCACGCGTGGGTGGACGCGCTGGGCGGGCCCGAGGTGCGTCTGGTCTGGATCCGCTCCGACGGCCCGACGCTGCGTGAGCGGCTGATCCGCCGGGGCCTCGCCAGAGACGGGCAGAAGCTGGAGAGGTTCGCCGAATACCTGCGCGCCATCCGCGTCGACGAACCGCCCGCCGTGCCGTACGACGAGGTCGACAACCGCCTCGGCGCGCCCCCGCTGGAGGCCCAGATCGACCGGCTGCTGACGAGGGCGTAGGCGTCTTCATACGTTCTTGCCGCCGCGAACGCGGGATGTGAGGCAAACGGCCGGTCACCGTTCTCACTTCAGCTGAGCGGACGGCGCCGCCCGTTACGGTCCAACGCATGGAAGCCGCGCGCTTCTTCGAGTGCGCCTTCACCGGGCTTCCACGCGCCCGGCGCGCGGCGCCCGGGCCGGTACCGATCGATCCCAGAACACGGAGACGACGTTGAAAGCAGTGGTGATCCAGGCGTTCGGAAGTCCCGAAGGTTTGGCGGTCATCGACCTCCCCGCCCCGGCTCCCGCCGCCGGACAGGTGCTGATCGCCACCGAGGCGATCGGCCTCGGCGGCGCGGACGCCGTGATCCGGAGCGGTGCTCTGGCTGCCTACGGTTTCACGGAAGGCCTCATCCCCGGCAGCGAGGTGGCGGGCACCGTGACCGCCGTCGGCGACGACGTCGACACCTCATGGATCGGTCGGCGGGTGTGGGCGTTCACCGGCGTGGGCGGCGGCTACGTCGAGCGGGCGATCGCTCCGCTCGAGGAGATCCTTCCCCTCCCCGCGAACCTGTCCGCCGTCGACGCCGTGACGCTCGGAAGCGCCGGTGTGGTGGCCCACTTCGGCCTTTCCCATGCCCACTTCGCTCCCGGCGAGTCGGTGCTGGTGCGCGGCGCGGCCGGCAGCATCGGGATCATGACGGTCCAGCTCGCGGCTCGTGGTGGTGCCGGCGCGGTGGCGGTCACGACGTCGTCGGCCGAGCGCGGCGAGCGCCTGCGCGCGCTCGGCGCGACCCACGTGCTGGACCGCTCCGGCGAGGGAGGCGAGGAGGCTCCCGCGGGCTACGACGTCATCATCGACATCGTCGCCGGCGCGGACATGCCTTCTTTCTTCGACAAGCTCAACCCGAACGGCCGCCTGGTGGCCGTCGGCGCGGTCGGAGGCCAGCCGCCGGCGGACTTCGGCACGACGATGATGGCGTCGTTCCGGAAGTCGATGTCGTTCGCCACCTTCAGCGCCGACACGGTGGCCGGACCCGCTCGGCGTGCCGTGAGGATCGAGCAGTTCGCCGCTGCCGGCCGCGGCGCGTTGCGCACGGTGGTGCACGAGGTGCTGCCGTTGGAGCACGCCGTGTCGGCGCACCGGAAGATGGACGCCGGCGAGGTGTTCGGCAGGATCGTGCTGACGCCGTAGCCCTCGCGGCTCACGCCGGTCGCCGTTCACCGGTCACATGATCTCATGGCCGTACGCGGCGGCGAGCGGCCGCAGGTCGGGGACGCCGAAGGCGGCGCACATCGACGCGAATGTCTCGGCCTTGTCGTCGCCGTACCGGCGGACGTGGGCCGCGTAGACGTCGGCGGTGACGAATCTCGGCGGGTCGGTCTTGCTGTGGAACTTGTCCGCGAACATCACGAGCTCTTCCTCGGCCGACTCCGCGAGATAGTCGCGGGGAGGCAGGGGCAGGCCCTGTCGCAGCACGTCCTCCCGGGTGATCCCCACACCCGTGTGGTGAGAGCAGAAGCGGCACAGGATCTCGGGTAAGCCCTCCCCGCGGAGCAGTTCGTGACCGAGGACGCCGTGGCGCACGTATCCGGCGTGGTCGAGCCGTCCGTCCTCGTCGTAGAGCAGGTAGACGCCGATGTCATGCAGCAGGCTTCCGGCCCGCACCAACTCGGCGTCGACGTCGAGTCCGGCGCGGTCGGCCAGTCGCAGGGCGACCGCGCAGACGATCTCGCAGTGGGTGTGCACGAGCTCGAACGCTTCCTCCGTGGGCGCGTGTTTCGCGTGCAGTGCGCGGATCTCAGCGTCCGTCGGAAGCCGCATACGGCGGAGTCTAGCAAGCGACGATCATGGGCGATCGGATCCCTGCCGTCAGGAGGGCACCCGTTCGCCCAGGCTCTCGCGCAGACCCCTGATCTCCTCGCGCAGGGCCGACAGCTCGGCGAGCGTCGAGCGGTCGTCCCTGGCCTCCTCCTCCATCGCGCTCACCACGACCGCGATGAAGAGGTTGAGCACGACGAACGTGCAGACCAGCACGAACACGACGAAGTAGATCCACGACGAGGGATGGCTCTCCATCAACTCGCGGTTGATATCCGACCAGCCGTCGCCCGTCATCACCTGGAACAGCGTGTACAGCGACGTGGGCAGGTCGCCGAAGTACTCGGGCGCGGCGGCGCCGTACAGCTTGGTGCCCATGACGGCGGCGACGTACAGGACGAGGCCGAGCAGGACGACGATCGAGGTCATCCCGGGAATGGCGGTGAGCAGCGCGGAGACCACCCGGCGCAGCGACGGCACCACCGAGATCAGCCGCAGCGCCCGCAGGACGCGCAGGGCTCGCAGCACCGACAGGCCGCCCGCGGTGGGCAGGAACGAGAAGCCGATGATCACCAGGTCGAAGACGTTCCAGGCGTCGCGGAGGAACCGCCACCCGTAGACGTAGATCTTGGCCAGAATCTCCGCGACGAAGACGTACAGGGCGACGTGGTCGGCGACGTGCAGTTCCGTGCCGTAGCGCGCGACCGCTTCGGCGGAGGTCTCGACGCCCAGCGTGGCCGCATTGAAGAGGATCACCACGGTGATCGCCTGCTGGAACCGCCGCGACTCGATCAGGCGGCGGACACGTTCACGCACGAAGGACTCCTGGGGGGCCATGAAAGATCGCCACAGAGCCTAGTGCCACCGTCAGACAATTCCGCTCCGCCCCGGCCGTGGCCGGCCCGATCGAGCGCCTGGACGGGACGGGTGCTTTCGCTACGCTGGCGCCGCAGAGCCGTGGTCGCGATGGATGAGGGGCTGCATGGCCGAAAGTCCGTTACGTGCCGGAGACCCCGAACGGCTGGGTGACTACCGCCTCGTGGGCCGCCTGGGGGAAGGCGGCCAGGGCGTGGTGTATCTCGGCGAAACCGCCGCCGGGGAGAGGGTGGCGGTGAAGGTCGTGCGAGCGCGGCCGTCCATCGGCGTTCCCACGCCCTTCGCCAGGGAACTGGCCGCGGCACGCCAGGTGGCCGAGTTCTGCACGGCGCGCATCGTCGACGCCAGGCTGGACGCCGACCCGCCCTACATCGTGAGCGAGTTCGTCGACGGCCCGTCGCTCCAGCAGGTGATCGAGAGCGGCGGGCCGCTCACGGGCGCGGTGCTGCATCGGCTGGCCATCGGCACCATCACCGCCTTGGCGGCCGTCCATGGAGCGGGGGTGGTGCATCGCGACTTCAAGCCGAGCAACGTGCTGGTCGGCCCCGACGGGCCGCGCGTCATCGACTTCGGCATCGCCCGGCTGGTCGACGCCTCGACCACCACCGGCCTCCCGGCCGGCACGCCGCCATATATGGCGCCCGAGCACTTCCACGGCGACAGAATCGGGCCTCCGGCGGACGTGTTCGCCTGGGGCTCCACCATCACGTACGCCGCCACGGGGGCGCCGCCGTTCGGCCGGGACACGCCCGCGGCCATCGCCTACCGGATCGTGCAGGGCGAGCCCGTCCTCGGTGACCTGGCGGGCGGGCTGCGTGATCTGGTGACACGCTGCCTGGACAAGGACCCGGCGCGACGGCCGACCGCCCGCGAGGTCCTCCTGAGCCTCTTGGACGACGTGCCGTCCTCCGGCGGGGACGTCGCTGCGCTCCAGATGGGCCGGCAGGCGGCGATCGGACAGGCCCCCGATCTCCTCGCGCCGGGGACGACGGGCGGCGGGGAGCGCCGGCTCCCCCGCCGGGCGCTGCTGGCCGGCGCGGGAGCGGTGGTCGCGGCCCTCGCGGGCACCTGGATCGCGGTCGCCCGTCTGCCTGACCGGACCGGAGCCGGCGGCGCCGGGCCGTCCGCGTCGGGCCCGTCCCCGTCGGGCCCGTCCGCGTCGGGGCCGTTTGCTTCGGGGCCGGGGGCATCGCCCGTGCCTACGGCCGCGTCCGGCTCCTCCTCCCTCGCCGCGGGCGGACCCACCGCGCGCGTCCCCGCCTCGCAGGCCTCCACGGCCGGCGGGACCACTTCACCGTCGGCGAGCCCGGCCCGTACGTCCGTGCCGCCCCCGGCCGTGGCTCCCGGGACTCCGGCGGAGCTGGGCGCGGCGATCGACGCCGCCGTCACGGCCACTCCTTCCGCGAGGTTCGCCTGCACGGGGGCGTTCACCGAGAGCGACACCTACCTGGAGGCCGACGGCCGATACACCCATGATCCCGCAGGCCGGTACGACGGCAGCTCCTACGACATGCGCGTCACCTATCCGGGGAGCGAGCGGAAACGCGTCGTCGTCATCGCCGACGACGTCCACCTTCCGAACGGCGAGAGGCTGCCACTGGATCTCGACCCGCAGGGGCCGGCCGCCCGTGGGCGCGACGGCGCGGCGGCGGGCGCCGCGCTCTTCATCCTCGTCGGCTCGATCCCCACGATCCTGACCCTTGTCGGCGCCACCCCGAGGGTCTACCGCTCGGGGAAGGACGGCAGGACGTACGCGGGCGGTGTCCAGGTCGCGGACGCCGGTTACGTGCTGCGCGAATTCCTCGCGCGCTGGCTCAGCCCGGCGAGGGGTCTGGACAGGTCCCGCATCTCGTACATCGTGACGCTCGACCAGGAGGACCTGCCGGTCAGGTTCGTGTTCACCTGGAAGGCGTCCGTGCCGCAGTTGGGACTGCTCTCGTCGTCATTCACGACGACCTACCGTGAGTGGGGCCCGGCCCGGCCGATCGTCGCCCCGGCTTCCTGAAATCAGCGGGCGGCGGCGTCGACGGCCTGGGCCGACAGGACGTGGTCGAGGACCATGAGGGCGCAGCCGGTGATGCCCGCGCCGGGCCCGAGGCGGCTGCGCTCGATGCGCAGGCTGCGGGTGGCGAGCTGGGTGGAGCGCCGGTAGACGACCTCGCGCACCCCTGACACCAGCGGCTGGAACATCTCGGCGACGTCGCCGCCGAGGACCACGACGGCGGGGTTGAGCAGGTTGACCGCGCCCGAGATGACCTCGCCGAGCCAGCGGCCGGCCTGCCGCACCACCGCCATGGTCTCCGCGTCGCCGGCCCGGACCAGGGCGGTCACGTCGGCGAGCGACATCACGTCGCGGCCCTTGGCCCTCAGGTCGCGCAGGATCGCGGTGCCGCTGGCGACCGAGTCGACGCAGTCGAGGTTGCCGCAGCGGCACAGCACGCCCCCGCCGTCCCGCACGGGGATGTGGCCGATCTCCCCGGCCGCGCCGAGCGCGCCGCGCAGAATGCCGCCGCCGGAGATCACCCCCGCACCGATGCGGGTGGAGACCTTCACGAACAGCAGGTCGTCGAGTTCGGAGGCGTAGACGACCCGGTGCTCGCCCATGGCGATGACGTTCACGTCGTTGTCCACGAGCACCGGCACGCGGAACCGCTCGGCGATGATCGGCGGGATCACCACGCCGGTCCAGCTCGCCATCACGCGGGCGCTCTCGACCCGTCCGGCGGCGAACTCCACGGTCGCCGGCACGCCCAGCCCGATGCCGACGACGTCGTCCCGCCCGTCGAGCAGCTTCTCCCAGGTGTCCATGAGCAGGGGCAGGACGACCCCGGGCCCCTCCTCGACGTCGATGTCCAGGTCGGTGCGGTGCAGCACCTCGCCCGCGAGGTCGCACAGCGCGATCTGGGTGCGGCGGGCACCGAGCGAGGCCACCGGGACGACTCCCCCGGAGGTGGCGAAGCGCAGCCGTACGGGCGGGCGGCCCCCGGTGGACGGCCCCTCGGCGTCCTCCACGATCAACCCGCGCTGGAGCAGGTCGGCGACGCGGTGCGCGACGGCCGGGCGGGACAGGCCCGTCACACGGCCGATGTCGGCGCGCGTCACCGCCTCCCCGCTCCGGATGAGCTGGAGGACCTCGCCGGTGGTGGCTAAACGTGACATCGAGCGTAAGTGAAGCACAGAAGCTCACCGAAGTTCAACGACTTATTCATTTCGAGTTACAAAAGTGGGCTTGAAAAGTCGCATAACTTCCCGATACTGTCCCATCCGTGCCTGATCGACACCTGGTGCCCGATCAACGGATCGGGGGCCGGACGTGCCGCCAGGCGCACGTCCCGGGACGAAGGCCCCGGGGCGAGTTGGACCCCGCCTCGCGGCGGCCCCGGCAGGAGGAGGACCTTCCGTGACGAACCCCGTTATCACCGAGGTCACCGAGCGCGTCGTCGCGCGCAGCCGGGAAAGCCGCAGGGCCTATCTGGAGCGGGTGCGCCGCGCCGGGGCCGAGCTGCGTGAGCGGGGGCCGGCCCGGGGGCGGCTCGGCTGCGCCAACCTGGCCCACGGCTTCGCCGCCGCGCCCGCCGAGGACAAGCTCGACCTGCGCGGTACGGCGAAGCCCGGGGTGGCCATCGTGACGTCGTACAACGACATGCTGTCGGCGCACCAGCCGTACGAGACCTACCCGCCGGAGCTGAAGCGGGCGGTCCGGGAGGCGGGCGGCGTGGCGCAGGTGGCGGGCGGCGTGCCCGCGATGTGCGACGGCATCACCCAGGGCCGGGCGGGCATGGAGCTGTCGCTCTACAGCCGCGACGTGATCGCGATGGCGACGGCGATCGCGCTGTCGCACGACATGTTCGACGCGGCCCTGCTGCTCGGGGTCTGCGACAAGATCGTTCCGGGGCTGCTCATCGGCGCCTTACGCTTCGGGCACCTACCGGCGATATTCGTCCCCGCGGGGCCGATGACCTCCGGCCTGCCGAACAAGGTCAAGGCCAGGGCGCGGCAGGCCTTCGCGGAGGGCAAGATCGGCCGCCTGGAGATGCTCGACGCCGAGGCGGCCTCCTACCACTCCCCCGGCACCTGCACGTTCTACGGCACCGCCAACTCCAACCAGCTCCTCATGGAGGTCATGGGCCTCCATCTGCCGGGGGCGACGTTCGTCAACCCGCACACCGAGCTGCGGCACGCGCTGACCGCGGCGGCGGCGCGGCGGGCGGTCGAGATCACCCCGCACGGCGAGGAGTACACGCCCGTCGCCGAGGTCGTGAGCGAGAAGGCGATCGTCAACGCGGTCGTCGCGCTGCTCGCCTCGGGCGGCTCCACCAACCACACGATGCACCTGGTCGCCATGGCGGCGGCCGCCGGCATCGAGCTGACCTGGGACGACATGGCCGCCCTGTCCAAGGTCGTGCCGCTGATCACCCGCATGTACCCCAACGGCCAGGCGGACGTGAACCACTTCCAGGCCGCGGGCGGCATGGCGGTGTTCATCGGCGACCTGCTGGACGCCGGGCTGCTCCACGAGGACGTGCTCACGGTCGCCGGGCACGGCCTCGGCCTCTATCGGTCTGTCCCGGTGCTCAAGGAGGGCGGGGTGCTCAAGGAGGGTGCGCTGGTCTGGGAGGAGCGGACCGAGCCCAGCGCCGACACCGAGGTCCTCCGGCCGGTCGCCGAGCCGTTCTCCCCCGACGGGGGCATCCACATGCTGTCGGGCAACCTGGGCCGGGCGGTGAGCAAGGTCTCCGCCGTCAAGCCCGAGCACCTGGTGATCGAGGCCCCCGCCAAGGTGTTCGACGACCAGCTCGACCTGCTCGCCGCGTTCGAGCGGGGCGAGCTCGACGGGCAGGACTTCGTCGCGGTCGTCCGCTACCAGGGCCCCCGGGCCAACGGCATGCCGGAGCTGCACAAGCTCACGCCGCCGCTGGCCGTCCTGCTCGACCGCGGCCAGAAGGTGGCCATCGTCACCGACGGCCGCATGTCCGGCGCCTCGGGGAAGGTCCCCGCGGCGATCCACCTGTCTCCCGAGGCCGCCGACGGCGGGCCGATCGCGCTGCTGCGCGACGGCGACGTGATCCGCCTCGACTCGGCCGACGGGACCCTCACCGTGCTCGCCGACCTCACCGGGCGTACGCCGGAGGGCGCGCCGCTGACCGACGAGCAGTGGGCCGGCACCGGCCGCGAGCTGTTCGCCTCCTTCCGCCGCTCGGTCGGCCCGGCCGAGCGCGGGGCGAGCGTCTTCGGAGGTGCCGCGTGAGCCTTCCCTGGCTGGTCGCGGACATCGGCGGAACCAACGCCAGGTTCGGTTTGGTGACCCGGCCCGGAGGGCAGCCGGAGGCGGTAGCCGTACTCGACGTTTCCCAGCATCTCGGCCTTGCCGATGCCGTAGCCGCCTATCTCGCAGACCATGCGGGCGGAGTTCGGCCGGGGGCCGCGTGCCTGGCGATCGCCGGTCCGGTCGACAGAGACCGGTACCGGCTGACGAACGCGGGATGGTCGGGGTCCGTGGAGGAGCTCGGCATCCCGCGTACGGTGCTGCTCAACGACTTCGAGGCGCTGGCGATCTCGCTGCCGCATCTGGCGGGGGACGACCTCGTGCCGCTCGGCGGCCCGCCGCCGACCGCCGGCCTGACGAAGGCCGTGCTCGGGCCCGGCACCGGGCTCGGCGTGGCCGGTCTTGTCCCCGTGCGGGAGGGCTGGCAGCCGGTGCCCGGCGAGGGCGGGCACGTGGCGGTCCCCGCCGTCACGGACCTGGAGATGGAGATCGTCCGGGCGCTGCGCGCGGACGGCCTGCCGTACGTGGACGCCGAGCACCTGCTGTCGGGCACCGGGCTGCCGCGCCTGCACCGCGGGCTCGCGCTCGTGCGCGGCGTCGCGCCTGAGGCCCGTACGGCAGCGCAGATCACCTCCTCGGACGACCCGCTGTGCGCCGAGACCGTGGAGGTCTTCCTCGCCCTGCTCGGCGGCTTCGCCGGCGGCGTGGCGCTCACCCTCGGCGCGCGGGGCGGGATCTACCTGGGCGGCGGCGTGCTGCCCCGCCTGGTCTCGCGGATCCCCGGCAGCGCGTTCCGGGCCCGGTTCGAGACGACCGCGCCGGCGCTGACGGAGTACGCCGCCGCGATCGCCACCGTTCTGATCATCGCCGAGCAACCCGCGCTGACGGGTGCGGCCGCCTGGCTCGCCCAACGAAACCCCGATGTGGAGTTTGTATGAGCAACCTTCTCGACCTCGCGCCGGTCGTCCCGGTGGTCGTCCTCGACGACGCCGAGAGCGCCGTCCCCCTCGCCCGGGCTCTGGTGGCGGGCGGGCTGCCGGTCATCGAGGTCACGCTGCGCACCCCGGCCGCCCTCGACGCGATCCGGCGGATCGCCGCCGAGGTGCCGGAGGCCGTGATCGGCGCGGGCACCGTGCGCTCGCCCGAGGACGTGGAGGCCGCGACCGGGGCCGGCGCCCGCTTCCTCGTCTCCCCCGGCACCACGCCCGGCCTGCTCGCGGCCATGCTCGCCGCGGGCGTGCCGTTCCTGCCGGGCGTCGCCACGGCCACCGAGGCGATGACGCTGGCCGAGCGCGGCGTGCGCGAGCTGAAGTTCTTCCCGGCCGAGCCGGCCGGCGGCGTCGCCTACCTCAAGTCGCTGAACGGCCCGCTGCCGGACGTGCGGTTCTGCCCCACGGGCGGGATCACCCCGTCGAACGCCCCGGCCTATCTCGCCCTGCCGAACGTCGGCTGCGTCGGCGGAAGCTGGCTCACGCCGCGCAGCCTGGTGGCGGCGGGCGACTTCGCCAGGATCGAGAAGCTCGCGTCCGAGGCCGCCGCGCTGCGCCCATGAGCGCCGGGCCCGCGCTGTGCCCAAGAGCGCTCCCTGGGTTTCCCAGCTCGCCGGTCCGTCCTTCCTCCCTCGGCGGAGCCGGTGGCCATGCTCGTGTCCGCGACCCGGGCACGTCCATGGGTGCCGGGCCCGCGACCGCTCACCTGCGGTGGCGGGCCCGGCGTCGTCTCACGACACAGCGCCCGGTCTCACGACACCCAACTCACGACGCCAGGCCCAGGAGGGCGTCCAGGCCGATCGGGTTTTCGTGCGTGCCCTCCGAGGTGCACGCGTGCGCCCCGGCCACGGCGCCCAGCCGTACGCACTCCTCCAGAGGCCGGCCGGCCAGGCGGCCGTACAGGAAGCCCGACACGAACGCGTCGCCGGCGCCGTTGCTGTCGGCCACCGGGCCCGGCAGCGGCTCGGCCGGGAAGCTGCGGACCTTTCCTTCTGCCAGCACGTGGCAGCCCTCGGCTCCGGCCGTGCACACGACCACCGCGGCGCGGCCCCGCTCCGCGATCGCCCGCATGACCTCCTCGCGCCGCCCGCCGAGCTTGACCGCGGACAGGAAGACCACATCGGAGGAGTAGGCGAAGTCCTCGTGGTGCGGGTTCTCACCGTCCCAGTCGTGCAGGTCGGTCGAGATCGTCGTGCCGTCCGGGATGTCGGCGTACACGTGCCGGGCGAAATCCACGATCGAGACGTGGACGTGCCGGGCCGACCGGAGGGCCGGCAGGTACAGATCGCGGGGCATCCGCTGGCCGGGGACGGCCCTGGGGTCGAAGAGCGAAAGGCGCCTGCCGTCCGGGTCCACGAGCAGGACGCTGCGGCGGGTGCCCGCCTCCGACAGGGCGTGGGCGAAGTTCACGCCGCGTGCGGCGAGGTGGTCGCGGATCAGCGCGCCCTGCGGGTCGTCGCCGATCAGGTCGACGAACTTCACGCGCAGGCCGAGGGCGTGGCAGCCGAGCGCGACCCCCGCGCCGGTGTTGCCGATCCGGTCCACGACGGGCGGCACAGCGTAGGTGTCGGCGTACGGCAGGAGAAGTTCGGGCACGTAGACGGTCGTGTCGACGCCGGCGCCGCCGACGACCAGGACGTCGAAGGTGTGATCGGTCATTCGCAACGCTCCAGAGGACGTCATGGGAATCCGGCGCGGTGACCTCGCGCATTCGCCGGAACAGGCGGGTAAGGCGATCAGGCCGGCGCGGGCATGCCGGGACCGGCCCCCGGGTACGCGCAAGCGCGCCGGCGCCTCACGCGGAGGCCGGCGGCCGCGGCCGTGGTCAGGGGCCCGTGTCAGCGGCAGGAGGCGACGGCAGGGCTCAGCTACAGGGTTCAGCTACAGAGCTCAGCGGTTGACGAGCGGCCCCGAGCTGGTGGAGCCGCGCACCACGAGTTCGGGCTGGTAGACCAGCTCGACGTGCTTGGCCGGGGTGCCGCCGATCTCCTCCAGCAGGGTCTCGACGGCGGCGGCCGCCATCGCGCCGATCGGCTTGCGCACGGTCGTCAGCGGCGGGTCGGTGAACGCCATCAGCGGCGAGTCGTCGAACCCGACGACCGACACGTCCCCCGGCACCGACAGCCCGCGCTCGCGGGCGGCGCGGATCGCGCCGAGCGCCATGAGGTCGCTCGCGCAGAAGATCCCGGTGCAGCCGCGGTCGAGCAGCGCCGCGGCGGCTGCCTGCCCGCCCTCGACGGAGAACAGCGAGTGCTGGATGAGGTCGTCGACGTCGGCCGGGCCGAGCAGCTGCGCCATCGCCTGGCGGAAGCCCTCGATCTTGCGGATGACCGGGACGAAGCGCCGCTGCCCCAGCGCGAGGCCGATGCGCTCGTGCCCGAGGTCCACCAGGTGCTGTACGGCCAGGCGCGCGGCGAGCCGGTCGTCGGGCGAGATGAACGGCGCCGGGATGCCCTCGTTGTAGCCGTCGACGAGCACGATCGGCAGCCCCCGGTCGGTGAGCCGGGTGTAGCGGTCCATCCGCGCGGTGGTGTCGGCGTGCAGGCCGGAGACGAAGACGATGCCGGACACGCCCCGGTCGAGGAGCATCTCGGTGAACTCGTCCTCGGGAGCGCCGCCGGGCTCCTGCGTGCACAGGATCGGCGTGTAGCCGTGCTGGATCAGCGACTTCTCCATCGCCTGCGCGAACGCCGGGAAGATCGGGTTGCCGAGCTCCGGGATCACCAGGCCGATCAGGCCGTTGCTGCGCTGGCGCAGCCGCTGGGGCCGCTCGTAGCCCATCAGGTCGAGGGCGGTGAGCACGGCCTGGCGGGTGGCCGGGGAGACTCCCGCCTTGCCGTTGAGCACACGGCTCACCGTCGCCTCGCTGACTCCGGCCTGGGCGGCGATGTCGGCGAGCCGTGTGTTGTTCATGAGCATTACTTTAGACATCTCTCGCGGTCCACCAGGTGGCGGAGTCGGGAGCGAGCCGGACGACGTCGCCGGCGGTCTCCGGTCCTCCGCTGGCCAGCAGCAGGTCGCCGTACCCCTGACCCGGCTCGATCTCCACCCACTCCTGCGTCATGTTGAGTACGCAGACGAACGAGTCCCCGCGCCGGAACGCCAGCGTGCCGGCCGGGCTGTCGATCCAGGTCAGCGTGCCGTCGCCCAGCTCCGGATGCTCCCGCCTGAGGGCGAGGGCGGTCCGGTAGAGGCTGAGCATAGACGCGCCGTCCCGCAGCTGCGCCTCCACCGACAGGTCGCGCCAGTCGGCCGGCATCGGCAGCCAGCTCTCGTAGATGCCCGGCGGGGTGAAGCCGTACGGCGGCTCGCCCGCGGCGGTCCACGGGAGCGGCACCCGGCAGCCGTCGCGCCCGCTGTCGGGATCGCGCAGCCGCTGCGGATCCTGCAGGTACTGCTCGGGCAGGTCGAGCACCTCGGGCAGCCCCAGCTCCTCGCCCTGGTAGACGTAGGCCGAGCCGGGCAGCGCCAGCATGAGCAGCGCCGCCGCCCGCGCCCTGCGCAGGCCGCGCTCGCCGCCGCCGTAGCGGGTGACGTGCCGCTTGACGTCGTGGTTGGACAGCACCCAGGTCGGGGGCGCGCCCACCAGCGCCGACGTCCGCACCGACTCGTCGATGACCTCCCGGAAGCGCGCCGCGTCCCAGGGCGTCTTGAGGAAGTGGAAGTTGAACGCCTGGTGCAGCTCGTCGGGGCGGACGTAGTTGGCCAGCCGCTCGGGCGAGGGCGCCCACGCCTCGGCCACCCCGATCCGCTCGCCCTCGTAGGAGTCGAGGATGCGGCGCCAGGCCCGGTGGATCTCGTGCACGCCGTCCTGGTCGAAGAACGGCACGACCTGCGCGCCGATCATCTCGGCCTGGCCCCGGGCGCCCACGTCGGGCAGGCCGGGCGCCTTGACCATGCCGTGCGCCACGTCGACGCGGAAGCCGTCCACGCCGAGGTCCAGCCAGAAGCGCAGCACGTCGGCGAACTCCTGGTGCACCTCCGGGTGCTCCCAGTTGAGGTCCGGCTGCTCGGGCGCGAACAGGTGCAGATACCACTGGCCGTCCGCGACGCGGGTCCAGGCGGGCCCGCCGAAGATCGACTCCCAGTCGTTGGGCGGCAACTCGCCCGCCGCGCCCTTGCCCTCGCGGAAGATGTAGCGCTCCCGCTCCGGGCTGCCCGGCCCGGCCCGCAGCGCCGCCTCGAACCAGGGGTGGCGGTCGGAGGTGTGGTTGGGCACCACGTCCACGATGATCCGCAGGCCAAGCCGGTGGGCGTCGGTGATCAGCGCCTGGGCGTCCGCGAGCGAGCCGAAGATCGGATCGACGTCGCGGTAATCGGCCACGTCGTATCCGAAGTCGGCCATCGGCGAGGGGTAGAACGGCGTCAGCCAGATCGCGTCCACGCCGAGCTCGGACAGGTAGCGCAGGCGGCTGCGCACGCCGAGCAGGTCGCCGATCCCGTCGCCGTTGCCGTCCGCGAAGCTGCGGACGTACACCTGGTAGATCACCGCGTCGCGCCACCACCGGGTCGCGACCGCGGACGGCTGGACGGCGAGTTCGGTCATTGGGATCCCCCGATTCTCATATAGGGTCACGCCTTCGTCGCGCCGGCCGTCAGGCCGGTGACGAGGTGGCGCTGGACGAGCAGGAAGACGACGGCCGCCGGGATGGCGATCAGCACCGACGAGGCCGTCAGCAGGCCCCACTCCGCCTTGTGCTGGCCGACGAACTGGCTCAGACCGACCGCGAGCGTGTACTTGTCGTCGCCCGTCATGAACGCGGTCGCGTACGCGACCTCCGCCCAGGCGGTGATGAACGAGTAGAACGCGGCCACGGCCAGGCCGGGCTTGGCCAGCGGCAGGATGAGCCGCCAGAACGTGCCGAAGGGGGACAGGCCGTCCACCCGGCCCGCCTCGTCGATCGTCACGGGGACGGTGTCGAAGTAGCCCTTCATCATCCACGCGCAGAACGGCACGGTGGAGGTGAGGTAGGCGATGACGAGGGACGGGAACTGGTTGATCAGCCCGAGCCCGGCCATCAGGTTGTAGATCGGCACGATCAGGATCGCCACGGGGAACATCTGCGTGATCAGCAGCATCCACATCACCGAGCGGAAGCCGGGGAAGCGGAAGCGGCTGACCGCGTAGCCGGTGGTGGCCGACAGAAGCACGCCGAGCACGGCCGTGATGAGCGAGACGACGACGGAGTTGACGGCCCACGTCAGGAACCTGGTCTCCCCCAGGACCTGCGTGTAGTTGGCGAGCGTGGGGTGGTCGATCGGCGCGACGGAGGCGGTCTCGATGACCGTCCGCGGCTTGAGCGAGGTCAGCACCAGCCACGCGACCGGGAACACCGACACGATGCTCGCCGCGATCAGCGTGAGGTGCAGGGCGATCGACTTGCCGGGGCTGCGCCTGTCGCGGCTCCACCCGCCGGCCCGGGCGGGAGCGGCCTGGCTCACCATGCCTCCCCCTGCTGCCTGAGCGCGCGCCGGTAGACCGTGGCCATGACGACGAGCAGCGCGAGGATCACCATGCCCCAGGCGGCGGAGCCCGAGTAGTTCCTGATGCCCTCGAACGCCTGGCGGTAGGCGTACGTCACGAGGATCTCCGTGGCTCCGCCCGGTCCTCCCTTGGTCAGCAGGAAGATGACCGGGAACTGGTTGAACGTCCAGATCGTGCCGAGCAGGACGACCGTGCTCGACACCGGGCGTAGGCCCGGCAGCGTGATGTGGCGGAAGCGCTGCCAGGGCGTGGCGCCGTCCACCTCGGCGGCCTCGTGCAACTCGCGCGGGATGGCCTGCAGGCCGCCGAGCAGCGCGAGCATCATGAACGGCACGCCCAGCCACACGTTGCAGGCGATCACCGAGACCTTGGCCCAGAACGGGTCGTCCAGCCAGCTGACCCCGGCGAACCCGGCGGCCCGCAGCATGGCGTTGACCACGCCGAACTCGCCGTTCAGCAGGTAACGCCAGATGAAGGCGGACACGAAGGCCGGCACGGCCCAGGGCAGGACGAGCAGGATGCGGTAGAGCGACCGCAGCCGCATGGGCCGGTTCAGCAGCATCGCCAGGCCGAGACCGATGCCCACGTGCAGGGCGACGCACACCAGGGTCCACACGACCGTCCAGGCCAGCCGGCCGAGGAACTCCGCGGACGTGAGGATGTCGGCGTAGTTCTTCAGGCCCACGAACTCGTAGGTGGACGGGATGACGTTCATCCCGATCGTGCGGCCCATGTTGCCCTCGGTCGCGTCGGTGAGCGACAGGTACACGCCTCGCACGAGGGGGTAGCCGACCAGCACCAGCATCACGATGACGACCGGCGCGGTCATCGCCCAGGCGTACCAGTGACGCGACAGGAGGCGCCGCGCCCCGGAACGGGGCGCGGCCCTTCTCGTCGCGACGACGTCAGCCGTCATGTCCTACAGGCTCCAGCCCTTGAGGATGCCCTGGTAGGCGGTGGCGACGTCCTTGAGCATGGGCTCGGTCGTCGTCTGCCCGCCGGCGAGCTTCTGGTAGCCCTCGACCAGCGGCTGGAACAGCGAGGCGGCCTCGGGGATCCAGGGACGCTCGACGGCCGTCTCCATCGGCTTCTGCCACTGGGCGATCTTGGGGTTGGCCGTGGCCTCGGAGGCGCTGTAGGCGGGCTGGCGGGTCGGCAGCAGGCCGAGCTTGCCGGCGATCTTGGCCTGGCTCTCCGCGCTGTCCATGAACTGGACGAACAGGTAGGACGCGTCGAGGTTCTTCGAGCCCGCGTACACGGTGTAGTCGTGGCCGCCCAGCGGCGAGCCCGCCTTCGCCGAGCCGGCCGGCACCGGGGCGACGCCAAAGTTGTCCGGGTTGTCCTTGAACACCTTGCCACCGAGGTTGTCGGCGTTGGACCACGGGCCGTTGAAGATCATCGCGACCTTGCCGTCCTTGAACGCGGTCTCGGCGTTCGTGTAGCTGTCCTGCAGCGCGGGCTTGACGGCGGCGCCGGACGTGATCAGGTCCTCGACGATCTTCACCCCCGCCATGCTCTGCGGGGACGAGATCGTGATCTTCTTGTTCTGGACGTCGACGAAGTCGCCGCCCTCGCCATAGATGAACGGAAGCAGGAAGTAGGCGTCCACGTTCAGGGCCAGGCCGCCCGCTCCGGTCTTCGACTTGACGTCGAGCGCCACCTTCTTGAGGTCGGCCATCGTCGCCGGAGGCTCGTCGTAGCCCGCCTTCTTCAGTAGTTCCTTGTTGTACAGGAGGCCGAGGGTGTCCGTCACCTGCGGCACGCCGTACGTCTTGCCGTTGTACTTGCCGCTGGCGGCCGGGACGGGCAGGAACTCCTCGGGCTTGTCGACCGCGGGGGTTCCGTCGAGCGGCGCGAGGTAGCCGAGCGAGGCGAACTCCGCGACCCAGCCCACGTCGGTGCGCAGCACGTCGGGCGCGCCGGAACCGGACTGCGCGGCGGTCTTGAACTTGTCCCGCGCGTCCGCGAACGGCACGTTGACGTAGTTGACCTTGATCTTCGGATATTTGGCCTCGAAGTCCTTGATGATCTCCTGGAAGACCGGGCCCTCGGTCGTGGCGTCCGAGGTGTCCCACCAGGTGACCGTGCCGGACACCTCGGCGGGGGCGGCGCTCTTGGCCGGGGACGATCCGGCGTCGCCGGAACCGTCGCCACAGGCGGTGACCGCCAAAGCGAGCGCCGCGGCCACCGCCGCGGACGTGAGGACTCGCCTCATCTGCGTCGCACTCCTTGCTCAGGGGGATTTGAGCGGAACGTAACAGGGGTGCGAACGGGATGAAAGGCCTTACAGAAACTTTCAGCAATTTCGTTACATTTGACGCCCCCGAGAGGGGCGCGGGGAGGTCATGGCGCGCCCCTGACAACCGTCTTTAGCAAGGGGAAAGTTAGGAGTAACGAGAAGTTTCACGTAGATGCCGGATCTTTCACGACACGTATGGACACGAGTGCCCGCGACGCGATGTACTACCTCATCATTCACACCGAAGGCTGGGGATCCGGGCGTGCCTGCCCGGGAGGAACGAGCGCGCATGAGCACCGTCGTCCTCGACAACGTGACGAAGATCTACCCGGGGGGGTACCTCGCGGTCGACCGCATGAACCTGCGCGCGGACGAGGGCGAGCTCCTCGTCCTGCTGGGGCCGTCGGGCTGCGGGAAGTCCACACTGCTCCGCATGATCGCGGGCCTGGAGGAGATCACCTCCGGCGACCTGTGGCTGGGCGGGCAGCTCGCCAATCACCTCGCGCCCCGGGACCGGGACGTCGCGATGGTCTTCCAGAACGGCGCGCTGTATCCCCACCGGACGGTACGCGGCAACCTGTCGTTCCCGCTGGAGATCGCCAAGGCCGACCCCACGATGGTCAAGCAGCGGGTCGTCGAGCTGTCGCGCGCGCTGCACATCGACGAGACGCTCGACCGGCGGCCGGGCACGCTGTCGGGCGGTCAGCGCCAGCGCGTGGCGATGGGCCGCGCGATCGTGCGCCAGCCCTCGCTGTTCCTGATGGACGAGCCGCTGTCCAACCTGGACGCCGGCATGCGCACCGAACTGCGCATGGAGATCTCGTCGCTGGTGCGCGCGCTCGGCGTCACCACCATCTACGTGACGCACGACCAGGTCGAGGCCCTCACCCTGGCCGACCGCATCGCCATCATGAACCGGGGCGTGCTGCAGGACCTCGGCACCCCGGCGCAGGTCTACAACGACCCCGCGACCGCGTTCACCGCCGCGTTCCTCAACTCCCAGCAGCTCAACCTGCTCGCGGCGACCGTGCGCACCCCGCAGAACCAGTTCATCATGCTCGACTTCGGCCCTCACCAGATCACGATGCCCTGGACCGATCCACGGGCGTACGCGGTGTCGCAGCACACCGGCATGCAGATCATCGTGGGGATCCGGCCGGACGGGCTGGTGCCGGTGCCGGAGCGGACGGAGGGCCCGACCTTCTTCGGCCGGGTCAGGACGCTGGAGTATCACGGCCACGAGTGGCTCGCCTACCTGGAGGCCGGGATCCCGGCCGTCAACGTGCCGGAGCCGCCGGACCGCCGCCAGTTGAACGGCGCGGGAGGCGGCGGCAAGGCGCGGTCGATGATGCGCCGCCTGCTGAACGGATCGGCCGCGGTGGAGGAGGAGCAGCCGCCGCCGCTCTCGCAGTCGGGCACGCACCGCCGCGCCGACCTGATCGTCAGGCTCGGCAACCGGCCCGTGTGGCGCGCGGGCGACGCAGGCCGGGTCGCCGTGGACGTCTCCCGGCTCATGCTGTTCACGATGGACGGCGCCCGCATCGACCCGCCGCGCCGCTGACACACCTCAGACCGGCCGGCTGACGCCGCCGGCCAGCACGGAAACGATCCCGACCAGGCGGACGATCTTGTCCAGCTCCGCCCGGTGGAACGCGGGCCCCTGCGAGCGCGCCACCACCAGGTGGACGCCGTCCATCGGCACGCTCGCCAGGTGCAGCCCGCCCTCCTCGAACGCCGAGGCGCGCAGCGGGGTGAGGTCGGCCGCGGGCACCTTCTCGGGGGCCTGCCAGCTGCCGTGGACGATCGCGCCGTCGGCCGAGTCGACCGCCACCGCCCACTCGGCGCTGACCAGGTCGGGCACCGCGTCGACGAGGGTGACGTACGCCCGGTCGGGGTCCGCGGCGACGTGGCCGAGCAGGTCGTAGTCGGGGGTCGATCCGGGCACCTCACGGGTCGGCCACACGGCCTCCACGCGCGTGCCGGGGACCACGCCGATCCGCTCGCGCAGTTCGCCGGGCTCGAACACGCCCGACCAGGAGACGGTGAAGTCGTCCACCGCGCGGCCAGCCTGCCGCTCCAGCACGGTGACCTGCAGGATGTCCGCGCCCATGACCCCGAACGCGCGCGCCACCTGGCCGAGCACCCCGGGCCGGTCGGGGAGCGAGACCCGCAGCCGCAGCAGCATCCCCACCACCTCCTTCTCGTGCGACACCAACAGTGTCGGACACACGTTTCGCGGCTGTTACAGGGGTGGGTCACGGAATGGCTGCAATGTTTCTGGAAGTTGCAGCAAAGCCTTGCACGAGCCGGGGCCCGACAGTAGCTTCCGGGCCATGGTGACCCCCCAGCACCGGCGCACGCGCGTGCCCATAGCGCTGTCCACCGTCGCGGCACTCGCCGCCGCGCTCATCGTCTTCCCTCCGACGCCTCCCCCGGCGGCCTCGGCCCTGGAGGTGGCGGGCGCGGTTGTGGCGGACACGGTCGCGGCCGGCGCGCCGTCCGACGCCGAACTCGCCCGCGACGCCCTCCGTACGGACCTGTCCCGCGAGCGCCTGTACTTCGCGATGACCGACAGGTTCGCCGACGGCGACCCGTCCAACGACCGGGGTGGGCTGTCCGGCGACCGCCTGACGACCGGCTTCGACCCCGCGGACAAGGGCTTCTACCAGGGCGGCGACCTCGCGGGCCTGATCGGGAAGCTCGACTACATCAAGGGCCTGGGCAGCACGGCCATCTGGCTCACGCCGTCATTCAAGAACCGGCCCGTGCAGGGCACCGGGGCAAACGCGAGCGCCGGCTACCACGGCTACTGGATCACCGACTTCACCCGGATCGACCCGCACCTCGGTACGAACGCGCGGATGAAGAGCCTCGTCAAGGAGGCGCACAAGCGCGGCATGAAGGTGTTCTTCGACATCATCACCAACCACACCGCCGACCTCATCGACTACGCCGAGAAGACGTACGGCTATCGCGGCAAGGCCGCCTACCCCTACGTGGACGCCTCCGGCCGGGCCTTCGACGACCACGACTACGCCCTGCGCGAGGACTTCCCGAAGGTCACCGCCGAGTCGTTCCCGTACACGCCCGTGGTGACGGCCAAGTCGAAGGTGCCGTCCTGGCTGAACGACCCGACGATGTACCACAACCGGGGCGACTCGACCTTCTCCGGCGAGAGCTCCGAGTACGGCGACTTCTCCGGCCTCGACGACCTGTGGACCGAGCGGCCCGAGGTCGTCAGGGGCATGACCGACATCTACAAGACGTGGGTCGAGGAGACCGGCATCGACGGGTTCCGGATCGACACCGCCAAGCACGTCAACATGGAGTTCTGGAGGCGCTTCGCGCCCGCCCTGCACGGCTACGCCGCCAAGCTCGGCAACGACAGGTTCTTCATGTTCGGCGAGGTCTACAGCTCCGACCCCGCGTTCGAGAGCCGCTACACCACCACCGGCACGCTCGACGCCACGCTGGACTTCGGCTTCCAGGAGGCGGCGCGCTCGTACGCGAGCGGCGGCGACGCCGCGAGCCTCGGCCGGCTGTACGCCGCCGACGACTACTTCACCGACGCCGACTCCAACGCCTCGTCGCTGCCGACGTTCCTCGGCAACCACGACATGGGCCGGATCGGCTACTTCCTCGCGCAGGACGACCCCTCGGCGGACGACGCCACGTTGCTCGCCCGCGACCGCCTGGCTCACCAGCTCATGTACCTGACCCGCGGCCAGCCGGTCGTGTACTACGGCGACGAGCAGGGCTTCACCGGCGGCGGTGGCGACAAGGACGCCCGGCAGCCGATGTTCGCCTCGAAGACGGCCGACTACCTCGACGACGACCTCATCGGCACCACCGCCACCCACGCGACCGCCAACTTCGTCACCACCCATCCCCTCTACACCTCGATCGCCGAGCTGGCCCGGCTGCGCGACCGCTATCCGGCGCTGGCGGACGGCGCCCAGATCATGCGGCTGGCGAGCGGGAACGTGTTCGCGTTCTCCCGGATCGCCGCCAAGGAACGGGTCGAGTTCGTCGTGGCGCTCAACAACGGGGCGGCGGCGAAGACCGTCCAGATCCCGACGTACTCCCCCGGCGCCTCGTTCACCCAGGTCTACGGTGGGACGCAACTGCTGGCCGGCGCGGCCGACGGGAAGCTGGCCGTGACCGTGCCGCCGCTGTCGGCCGTCGTCTACCGCGCGGACAAGGCCCTGGCCGCTCCGGCGCATGCGCCGGAGGTCTCCCTCGCGCTGCCCGGCGCGACGCTGCGCGGCACGGCCGCCGACGGCCGGGTGGCGATCTCCGCCGAGGTGCCCGGCGACGGGTTCGCGCAGGTCACGTTCGCCGTCAGGGCCGGGGACGCGCCGTGGCGGGTGCTCGGCACCGACGACGCCCCCAACGGCCACACCTACCGGATATTTCATGATCTGACCGGTGTGCCCGAGGGCACCCCGCTCACGTACAAGGCCGTCGTCAAGGACGCGGCGGGCCGCTACGCGGGCGCCACGGCGACCGCGACGGCCGGGCCGGAGCCCGCGGAAGAGGAGCCGGGCGCGGTCAAGCGCGACCACCTGGTGGTCCACTACAAGCGCGAGGGCGGCGACTACGACGGCTGGGGCCTGCACGCCTGGGGCGACATCGACCAGACGGTCGAGTGGGGGTCACCCGTCGCCTTCGAGGGCGAGGACGCGTTCGGCCGCTTCGCCTGGCTCAAGCTGAAGCCGGGGGCCACCGAGGTCGGCCTGATCACCCACAAGGGCGACACCAAGGACCAGGGCGACCGGACGGTCAACCCGATCCGTACGGGCGAGGTGTGGCTCGTGGAGGGCAAGCCGGACGTGTACGCCTCCCGGGCCGCCGCCGAGGGGTACACCACGATCCACTACCGCCGCCCGGACGGCGCGTACGACGGCTGGGGCCTGCACCTGTGGGGTGACGCGCTCGCCGACGGCGCGGGCACCGAATGGGGCTCCCCGCGTCCGCCGGACGGGACCGACGCGTTCGGGGCCTTCTGGCGGGTGCCGCTGAAGAACGCCGACGCGCCGCTGAACTACATCATCCACAAGGGCGACACCAAGGACCCCGGGCCCGACCAGTCGTTCGTACCGGCCAGGCAGCCCGAGGCGTACGTGAACTCGGGCGGGACGGCGATCCACGGCAGCGCGGCGGCGGCGCGGAACGTCGCGGTGCTGCACTACCACCGGGCGGACGGCGACTACGACGGCTGGGGCCTGCACTTCTGGGGCGACGCGTCCGGCTCGGTCGAGTGGGGCGACCCGCTGAAGCCGGCCGGGACCGACGCCTTCGGCGTGTACTTCGAGGTGCCGCTCAAACAGGACGCGAAGACGCTGGGGTGGATCATCCACAAGGGTGATCGGAAGGACCAGCAGGCCGACCAGTCGCTGGACCTCGGCGTGACCGGCCACGAGGCGTGGAAACTGTCAGGTGTGGACGGATACCTGCTGCCGCAGCCCGCGGCCACCGGGGCGGACGCCGACCTGTCCAAGGCCACGGCCCAGTGGATCGACCGGGACACGGTCGCCTGGAAGGGCAAGGTCGCCTCGGCGAACCACTACGCGCTGGCCTACTCCCCCAAGGGCGACATCGCGTACGAGAAGGGCGACCTGACGGGGGACGTCCATCTCATCCGGCTGACGTCCGGACAGCTCAGTGACGCGCAGAAGGCCGCGTGGCCGCATCTGGCGGCGTACGGCGCGCTGACGGTGGACCCGCGCGACGCCGACCTCGTGCGCGACGCGCTGCGCGGCCAGGTCGTCGCGATCGAGCGCGGCCCCTCCGGCGCGCTGCTGACCGCCACCGGCGTGCAGATCCCCGGCGTCCTCGACGACCTGTACGCCGGGGCCGCCAAGGTCCCGCTCGGCCCCACCGGCCGCGGCGGGCTCTCGGTGTGGGCGCCGACCGCCCAGAGGGTCGAGCTGGCCCTGTACGACGGCCCGTCCACCGATCGCAGGACGGTCCACCGGATGCGCAGGGACGACGCGACGGGCGTGTGGTCGGTCGACGGCCCGGCGTCGTGGCGGGGCAGGTACTACACCTACCTCGTCACCGTCTACGCCCCGGCCGCCGGGAAGATCGTGACCAACGAGGTGACCGACCCCTACAGCCTGTCGGTCTCGGCGGGCTCGGGACGCAGCCAGATCGTCGACCTGGACGACCGGTCGCTGCGGCCCGAGGGGTGGCCGGCGCTGCGGAAGCCCCCGGCGGTACGCCAGGACCGGGCGTCGATCTACGAGCTGCACGTGCGCGACTTCTCGGCCTCCGACGCCACCGTGCCGGCCGCCGAGCGCGGCACCTACAAGGCGTTCACCGAGTCCGGCAGCGCCGGGATGACCGAGCTGCGGAGCCTGGCCAAGGACGGACTGACCCACGTCCACCTGCTGCCGGCCTTCGACTTCGCCACCGTGCCCGACCGGAGGGCCGACCGCACCGAGCCCGGCTGCGACCTGGCCGCGCTGCCGCCCGACTCCGACCGGCAGCAGGCGTGCGTCGCGGAGACCGCCGCGAAGGACTCGTTCAACTGGGGCTACGACCCGCTGCACTACACGGTGCCCGAGGGGTCGTACGCGACCGACCCGGACCGGAGGATCAAGGAGTTCCGCGAGATGGTCGCGGGGCTCAACGGCGCGGGCCTGCGGGTGGTCATGGACGTCGTCTACAACCACACCCACGCCGCCGGGCAGGACCCGACCAGCGTGCTCGACCGCGTCGTCCCCGGCTACTACCACCGGCTCATGGAGGACGGCACGGTGGCCACCTCCACCTGCTGCGCGAACACCGCCCCGGAGCACGCGATGATGGGCCGGCTCGTCGTCGACTCGATCGTCAGCTGGGCCAAGGAGTACAAGGTCGACGGCTTCCGGTTCGACCTGATGGGCCACCACCCCAAGGCGAACATCCTGGCCGTGCGCAAGGCCCTCGACGCGCTCACGCCCGAGAAGGACGGCGTGGACGGCAAGTCGATCATCCTGTACGGCGAGGGCTGGAACTTCGGCGAGGTGGCCGACGGCGCCCGGTTCGAGCAGGCCACCCAGGCCAACATGGCGGGCACCGGGATCGGCACCTTCAGCGACCGGCTGCGCGACGCCGTGCGCGGCGGCACGCCGTTCGACGCGGACCCCGGCGTCCGCGGCTTCGGCTCCGGCCTGGGCGACGAGCCCGGCGACCGGCTCGCGCACTACGAGGACCTGATCAAGCTCGGGCTCGCGGGCAACCTGCGCGACTTCACGTTCACCGGATCGTCCGGCGAGCCGGTCAAGGGGTCCGAGGTGGACTACAACGGCAGCCCCGCCGGGTACGCCGCCGTGCCCGGCGACACGGTGACCTACGTGGACGCCCACGACAACGAGACGCTGTTCGACGCGCTCGCCTACAAGCTGCCCAGGGACACCCCGATGGCCGACCGGGTCAGGATGCAGTCGTTGTCGCTGGCGACGGTGCTGCTCGGCCAGGGCACCGCGTTCGTCCACGCCGGCAGCGAGCGGCTGCGGTCGAAGTCGCTCGACCGCAACTCCTACGACTCGGGCGACTGGTTCAACCGCCTGCTGTGGGACTGCCGCCAAGGCAACGGCTTCGGCGGCGGCCTGCCGCCCGCGAAGGACAACGAGGCGCGCTGGCCGTACGCGCGGCCCCTGCTGGCCGACCCCGCGCTGCGGCCCGACTGCGCGGCGATCGGGGCGGCCCGGGCGAGGTTCGGCGAGTTCCTGCGGATCCGCTCCTCCCCCGCCTTCTCGCTGGGCTCCGCCGCGGAGATCGGCAGGCGGGTCTCCTTCCCGCCGTCCGGCACCCCCGGCGTGATCGTCATGCGCGTCGACGCCACCGGCGTCGATCCCGCGAACAAGGCGATCTACGTGGTGTTCAACGCCACCGGGAAGACCGCCGCACCCGCCGTGCCCGCCCTGAAGGGTGCCCGGGTCGCGCTGCACCCCGTGCAGGCGGCGTCGGACGACCCGGTGGTCCGGCAGGCGTCGGCGAATCCGGCGGACGGCACACTGACCGTGCCCGCCCGCACGGTCGCGGTGTTCACCGAGACACCATAGGGACGCCGTAGGAGTGGCACCGGGCGCGGGCACCCCCGCGCCCGGTTGCACTCATTAAGAGACTTTGGGCAACTTTGGGGCGAGCTTTTCGCTGTCGCGAGTTTCCCAAAAGATGACCATCAGTAGCCTCGGGTAATGCTCCTCCCCAGGCGCTCCCCGTCACTGCGAGCCCGGCTGGCACTCCTCGCCACCGGGACAGCGGCGATCCTGCTGATCCCGCTCGCGGTCGTGGTGCACGTGCTCGTCCGCGACCTGGTCGCGGACCGCATCTGGGACCGCAGCCTGGACACCGCCACGCACGTCGCCGCGCAGATCCGCGACGGGCGCCTGCGCAACCCCGTACCGACCGGCGGGAACGGCATCGACCTTATCGAGGTGACGGGACCGGACGGCCGGGTCGTCGCCGAGAGCGCGGCGGCCAGGACCCTGCCGCGCCTCAGCCCGTTACGCCCGGCCCCCGACCGCGAGGTCACCCAGACGACGGCCTGCTCGCCCGCCGGGCACGACTGCCTCTACGTGACCGTGCTGCGGGTCTCCCCGGGGCCCGGCTCCGACCTCGTCTACGCGGGCCGGGCCGCCCCGGCGATCCTCAACACCTCCTTCACGCTGCCGGCGCTGCTCCTGGCGGCCCTGCTGCTCACCGCGCTCGCGGGCTGGACGGCGTACAAGGTGACGGGCCGCGCGCTGCGGCCGGTCGAGGCGATCCGGTCGGAGCTCGCCGAGATCACCGAGAGGAACCCCGGCGGCCGGGTGCCCGAGCCGCCCGGCGACGACGAGTTCTCCCGGCTGGCCCAGGCCGCCAACGACGCGCTGTCCCGGCTGGACACGTCGATCCAGCGGCAGCGGCAGTTCGCCGCCGACGCCTCGCACGAACTGCTCACCCCCATCGCCGGGATCCGGGCCCAGCTGGAGAGCGCGCGGCTGCATCCCGAGGACACCCCCGAGGCCGTCTGCGCCGCGCTGCGCGACACCGAGCGCCTGGAGGCGATCGTCGCCGACCTGCTCCTGCTCGCGCGGATCCCCACGGTTCCCGAGACCGCCCGTGAGGAGGTGGACCTGTCCCACCTGGTCGTCACCGAGGTCGAGCGGCGTGCGGAACGGCTGCCGACCCACCTCCACAACACCCCGGGGGTGACGGTCAGGGGCCTACGGCGCCACCTCGCCCGGGTGGTGGCGAACCTGCTCGACAACGCCGAGCGGCACGCGCTGACGGTGGTCTGCGTGCGGGTCGCGCGCACCGAGGACGCGGCCGTCCTGTGCGTGCGCAACGACGGCAGGCCGATCCCCGAGGCGGACCGCGAGCGGATCTTCGAGCGGTTCTACCGCACCGACGCGGCGCGCAGCCGCGACCGGGGCGGCACGGGCCTCGGCCTGGCCATCGCCCGTGAGGTCGTGGAGGCCCACGGCGGCTCCATCCGGGTCGAGGACGTCACGGACGGCGAACCCGGCGTGCGGTTCGTGATCTCACTGCCGCTGGCCCCGAGCACCGCGGACGATCCCGCCGCCGACGGTGCCGACCCGTGCGGCGACACCCAAAGTTAAGGACCGCGCCCCTGGTCGTTCAGCCCAGTAACCCCCAACTGGAGAACCTGCTGGCTAGTTTTCGGGACACCCCGGCCCCCTGGGGTTCCCGATGTCGCAGGTAGAGGAGTCACTCGTGCGAGTGCTGGCCGTCGTCCCCGCCCGTGGAGGGTCGGTGGGCGTCCCGCTGAAGAACCTCGAGAAGGTGGGCGGCGTCCCGCTCGTCGCCCGGGCGGTGGACGCCTGTCTGCGCGCCGAACTGGTGGACGAGGTGGTCGTCAGCACCGACCACGACCGCATCGCCGAAGTGGCGGAGGGCGCGGGCGCCCGGGTCGTGCGCCGCCCCGCCGAGCTCAGCGGCTCGACCGCCTCCAGCGAGTCCGCCGTGCTGCACGCCCTGTCCGAGATCCCCTCCGAGATCTCCGCCGAGCAGCCGGAGATCGTCGTGCTCGTCCAGTGCACCAGCGCGTTCCTCGATCCCCGCGACCTCGACGCCGCCGTCGCGAAGGTCCTGGACGGCGAGGCCGACTCGGTCTTCTCCGGCACCGAGACCTACGAGTTCGTCTGGACCGGCGCCGGCCACGGGGTGAACCACGACCCGGCCGTGCGCCCGCGCCGCCAGGACCGCGAGCCCCACTTCCGCGAGACCGGCGCGTTCTACGTCATGCGTACGGAGGGCCTGCGCGAGCGCGGCCACCGCTTCTTCGGCAGGGTCGCGGTCCAGCCGGTGCCCGGCCGGCACGCGGTCGAGATCGACACCCCGGAGGACCTGGAGATCGCCCGGGCGCTCGCGCCGTTCGTGGACGAGCCGCTGCCGATCGACGTGGACGCGGTCGTCACCGACTTCGACGGCGTGCACACCGACGACCGCGCGTTCGTCGACTCCGACGGCAGGGAGATGGTCGCGGTCAGCCGCTCCGACGGGATGGGGATCGCGCTGCTGCGCCGGGCCGGTGTCAAGGTGCTCGTGCTGTCCACCGAGCGCAACCCGGTCGTCGCCGCCCGCGCCGCCAAGCTCGGCGTGCCGGTGGTGCAGGGCCTCGGCGCCAAGGACGTCGCGCTGCGCGAGTGGCTGGCCGCCGAGGGCCTGGCTCCCGAGCGGGTGGCGTACGTGGGCAACGACGTCAACGACCTGTCCTGCATGGCGATCGTCGGCTGGCCGGTCGCGGTGCCCGACGCCCACCCCCGGGTGCGCGCCGCCGCCCGCGTCGTGCTGTCGGCCCCCGGGGGCGCCGGAGCCCTGCGCGAGCTGTCCGACCGGGTGCTCGCGGCCCGCCCGGCCACCGCGCTGGAGACCGTTCCGGCTCCCGTCACCGTGCCCGTCACCGCGCTCGGCCACCTCGGGCAGGTGCGGCCGGTGCGGATCGGCAGGTCGCTGGTCGGCCCGGGGCGGCCCGTGTACGTGATCGGCGAGATCGGCATCAACCACAACGGCGACGTCGACATCGCCCGCAAGCTGATCGACGTGGCCGCCGACGCCGGGTGCCAGGCCGTCAAGTTCCAGAAGCGTACGCCGGAGATCTGCGTGCCGCTCGAGCAGCGCGACCAGATCCGGCAGACGCCGTGGGGCGAGATGACCTACATGGAGTACAAGATCCGGACCGAGTTCGGCGCGGACGAGTACGCCCACATCGCCAAGTACTGCGAGGAGCGCGGCGTGGACTGGTTCGCCTCGCCCTGGGACGTGCCGTCCGTGGAGTTCCTCGAGGACATGGACGTCGTCGCGCACAAGGTGGCCTCGGCCTCGGTGACCGACCACGAGCTGCTGCGCGCGCTGGCCGCCACCCGCAAGCCGGTCATCCTGTCCACCGGCATGTCCACGATCGAGGAGATCGACGCGGCGGTGGAGATCCTCGGCACCGAGCGCCTGGTGATGATGCACGCCACCTCGACCTACCCGCTCCCGCCGGAGGAGGCCAACCTCCGCATGATCACCACGCTCCAGCAGCGGTACGGCGTGCCCGTCGGCTACTCGGGGCACGAGCGCGGGCTGCAGATCTCGCTCGCCGCCGTGACGCTGGGCGCGGTGACCGTCGAGCGGCACATCACCCTCGACCGCGCGATGTGGGGCTCCGACCACGCCGCCTCGCTGGAGCCCACCGGCCTGGAGCACCTGGTCCGCGACATCCGCATCATCGAGACCGCACTCGGCGACGGCGTGAAGCGCGTCTACCCGGGCGAGGAGGCCCCCCGGGCCCGCCTGCGCCGGGTCACCGCATGATCACTCTCTCCGTGATCGTGCCGGTCCGGGACGGCGAGGCGTACCTCGGGGACGCGCTCACGTCGCTGGTGCGCAACCGGACGCGCGAGTTCGAGACCGAGGTCGTCGTCGTGGACGACGGCTCGGCGGACGCGACGCCGGAGGTCGTCGAGGACTTCCGGCGCGACCTGCCGGGGCTCACGGTCGTGCGCTACCCGGTCCCGCTGGGGCTGGCCGGCGCCCGCAACGCCGGGTTGAAGCTGGCCGCGGGCCGCTACGTCACCTTCCTCGACGCCGACGACTGGCTCGCGCCCGGCTACCTGCCCCGCCTCGTCGCCGCCATCGACGGGCTCGGGTGCGACTTCGTGCGCGTGGACCACGTCCAGGTCGAGGGCCGCAGACGGGAGACGCACCGGGCGCCGCAGCCGCGCCGCGGCGTCGTGCTGGACCCGCGCGACGGCATCCTGCCGGCCGACTTCAAGACGATGGTCGACTACCCCTACGCCTGGGCCGGGATCTACCGGCGCGAGCTGGACGACCTGCTGACCTTCCCCACCGGGCTGCACACCGCCGAGGACCGCCCGTGGATCTGGCGGCTGCACCGCCTGGCCCGGTCGTACGCCGTGGTCTCCCTCGCCGGGCTGTTCTACCGGCGGGGGCTGGCGGCCTCGCTCACCCAGATCGGCGACGAGCGGCAACTCCACTTCTTCGACGCCTACGACATCGTGCTGGACGAGGCCGAGCCGCGCTACCTGCCCAAGGCGGCCCGCAACCTGTGCGCGCTGCTCGCCCACCATGTGGAGCTGGCCGGCCGGTTCACCCCGGCCGTACGCGCCCGGTTCGACGAGCGGGCGCGGGCGGCGCTCGCCCGGCTGCCCCACGAGGCGCTGACCGAGGCGATCGGCGGGCTGGAGCCCGAGCGGGCCGCTCTGCTCGACCCCTACCTACCGGGAGGGCCGCGTGCCTGACTCCACGCTGTTCTACGCCTCCACGCTGTTCGGCGCGATGACGCTCGCGGCGGCGATCGACGAGGGGCGGTTCCGCGACGGCGGCCGGGTCCTCCTCGTGTCGAACAACGCCGCGATCCCGGAGGTCACCCCGGCGCTGGACGAGGCGCCGGGGTTCGCCGCGCTGCGCGAAAAATTCGACCGCGTCCTGTCCTGGAACGAGATCATCGCGCCGTTGCACCCGTCGGACTGGAAGCCCCGCTCGATCGAGACGCCCATGCTCGGCCGCCTGCTGCGCGACCTGGCCGGCGAGCCGGGCGAGCTGGTCCTGGAGTCGATCGCGGTGCCGCCGTCGCGTACGCTCGCGGGCCTGATCAAGGACTGCCCGATCACCGTCTACTCCGACGGCCTCATGAGCTACGGGCCGACCCGTGACCCGCTCCCGCAGGAGATCGCCGGGCGGATCACCCGGCTGCTCCACCTCGACCTCGTCCCGGGCCTGGCGCCCCTGCTCCTGGCCGAGCACGGGGTGCCGGCCGAGGCCCTGGCGGACGCGTCGTTCACCGACGTGGTGGGCCGGGTGGCGGAGGCGGCCGAGGCGGCTCCCCGCGCCGAGGCGATCGTCCTCGGCCAGTACCTGTCCGCGCTCGGCCTGGTCACGGCCGCCGAGGAGGCCGCGCTGCACGAGCGCATGCTGCGCGGCCTGGCGGCGCGCGGCCACCGGACCGTGCTGTTCAAGCCGCACCCCGCCGCCGGGCGGCGGCACGCCCGCGAGCTGCGGCCGGTCGCCGCGGAGCTGGGCGTCGACCTCCTCGTGGCCCCCGAGACGACGCCCGCCGAGGCGTGTTTCGCCGCGCACCGCCCCGAACTGGTCGCCGGGTGCTTCTCCACCGCCCTGGTGACCGCGCGGCGGCTGTTCGGCCTGCCGGTCGCGGCCGTCGGCACCGATCTCGTGCTCGAACGGCTCACGCCGTACGAGAACAGCAACCGGATCCCGGCGACGATCGTGGACGCCACGCTGCCCCGACTCGAGGCCGACGGCACGGTCACGGAGCCGCCCGCCGCCGACCTCGCCGCCCTGGTGGGGGCCGTGGGCTACTGCATGCAGAGCGCGGCCCACCCGGGGCTGCGCGAGACCGCGGCGGCCTACGTGCGCGCCCACGGACCGGCGCCCTACTTCAAGAAGCGCAGGCTGGAGTCGATCGGCCTGATCGAACGCCCGGCCCCCGCGCAGGCCCGACCCGAGTCGCGCCTGCGCCGCCTGCTGTCCCGCTGAACCGCGCTCGCGGGGCGTCGACGCGACCGGCGCGTCAGAACGCCTTGAGGTAGCGGCGCATCCGGCGCTTGGCGCGGTAGCCGTACCGCAGGACCTTGGGCGGCACCTCCAGGCGCAGCCGGGCGCGGCGGCGGGCGGCGGCGTGCTCGGGACCGTCGAGGAGCGAGCGCGCGGGCTCCAGCGTCCCCGCGCGGGCCGCGGCGACCAGCGCGGCGACGCGGCCGGTCCAGTCGCTGGCCGAGGAGTCGTGGAAGTAGTTGGCCCGGCACCACTCCTCCACAGGGACCCGGAAGTCCGCCTTGGCCAGGTCGTCGAGCGTGCCCAGGCAGCCGCTGCCCTCGAACACCAGGTTGATCATCTCCGCGCTGACCCCGAAGTCGGACAGCACGAGCAGCGGCACGTTCCCGGCGATCGCCTCGAGCGCGGCCGTCGAGCTGACCGTGACGAACCCGGCGGCGCGGCTCAGGTGCTCGTGCATCGGGCCGGCGGCGAAGCGCACGGCGCCCGCGGGCACCCGGCCCTCGGACTCCATCTCGGTCCACAGCCGCTCGTAGTGGTGTCGTTCGTTGTGCGTCTGCCGCTCGTCGTCGCGGGCCCGCAGCTTGACCACCACGTCCAGGTCGGGCCGGGCCCGCCCGAGCTCGGCCAGGGCGAGCAGGATCCGCTCCCGCTCCTCCCTGCGGCGCGGCACCTTGGCCTGGGTGGCGAACACGACGCGGTCGCGTACGCCCCCGGCGTCGTACGCGCCCGGTTCGGGGGGCAGGAGGTCCAGGTAGGGCAGGCGGGCCAGCGCCACCGCCCCGCCCCCGCCGAGCCGCGCGCCGATCTCGGAGAACTCCGCGACCTCCCGGCCGCTGTGCACCACGAACAGGTCGCAGCCGCTGCGGAACAGCCAGGCCTTCTCCGTCGCGGGCACCGAGATGCCGGGCAGCCCCGACACCAGCACCGGCCGGGGCCGCAGCCCGGCCAGCGTCTCCGCCGCAAGCGCGTCCACCACCGGCCCGGTGCAGGCCAGCAGCACGGCGTCGGGCCGGAACTTCTCGGCCGCCCGGCGCAGCTGCCGGGCCGGCAGCACCGGGGGAAGAGCGTCGCCGTGCGCGCGGGTGCCGCTCACCGCGGCGGCGATCTGCGCCGCCGAGGGAGTGATGGGAGTGCGGACGACGGCCAGATCCGTGACCCAGTCCTCCGGAGTCGCGTCGAGCAGGCCCGCGGCCCACTTGAGATACGAGTCGGAGTCGGCCACGGCGAGCAGACGGGTCAAGGAGCGACCTTTCCGGGATCGTGCGTGTGGGGCTGATGGGGTTCATGCGCGAAGAGCTGGAGGTGGGAGCGCAGCGACGGGGCGGCCGAGGCCGTCCACCAGTCCTCCGGCACGTCCACGGTCTCCACCGGCACCCCGCGGGCCGACAGCAGGACGCGCAGCGAGGTCACCGCGGTGGACGGCAGGCTCAGCACCCGCTGGTCCGGCCGCAGGTCGCGCAGCGTCATCTCGGCGGGCGCTCCCGCGTCGTAGACGGTCAGCCCGGCGATCCTGCGCACCCGGTCGAGGTCCCCGGGGTCCTCACGCCGGTGGGGGAAGTACGCGACGGGCTCGTCGATCCGCTCCAGCCAGCGCAGGTAGCGGTCGCGGTGGATGAGCCCGTTGCGTACGAGCGAGGTGCCGAGCACGACCGTGCGCTCCGGCGGCGGCCGGTCGGCGGGCTGGGCGCGCAGCCAGGCGAAGTCGTGCCGGACGAGTCGCGCGCCCGTGCCCTCCACCGCCTCGGCGAGGCCGGCGGGCACCGGAAGCGCGGTGAACACCGTGGGCCTGCGGGTGCGCAGGCGGAACCCGGCGGCCGCGGCGAGCACCTTGCGGCGCAGGCCCGGGGTTCCGCGGGCGCGCAGCAGCGGGCGCCGCGCGACCAGCAGCTCGAGCAGGCGGATCGTGGCCAGCCCGTCGTCCACCAGCACCGTACGGCCGGGAAGGGCCGTGACGAGGGCGAGCTGGACGCGCCCGGAGAAGGCGTCGCCCACCGCCCACACGCGGCCCGGCCGGGGCACCCGCTCGGCCGGCTCGGCGAACTTGAGCCCCTCGGGCAGCCCGAGCCGCTCGAGCTCGCGGCGGGTCAGCCGCAGCGCGGGCAACCCGGCCCTCGGCACCACCGTGGTGCCGGACCCGAGGAGCCCCGCGTGGTGCGCCTCGACGACGCACAGCAGCTGCAGAGGGGACTCCACCCACGCGACGGCCTGCCCCTGCTCGGCGGCGTGGCGCCGTCCCTCGTTCTCCACGCCCCGTAAAGAAACGTTCACGACGCGCTCACCTTAGCCGCCCGACACGACGACGGCGGGAACACGCGGTGAACAGACCCCGAAGGGATCTTCTCGGGGCATTACGGCAGCATGAGAGGCATGAACGTCATCACTTTGAACAACAACGTCCGGATGCCCCAGCTCGGCTTCGGTGTGTGGCAGGTGGCCGACGACGAAGCCGAGAAGGCCGTGGCGACGGCCCTGGAGTACGGCTACCGCAGCATCGACACCGCGAGGCTTTACCACAACGAGGAGGGCGTCGGCCGCGCCCTGCGCGCCTCGGGCATCCCCCGCGACGAGCTGTTCGTCACCACCAAGCTCTGGAACGACCAGCACGGCTACGACGAGGCGCTGCGCGCCTTCGACGCCAGCATGCGGCGGCTCGGCCTGGAGACCCTCGACCTGTACCTGATCCACTGGCCGGCCCCCAGGCAGGACAGGTACGTCGAGACGTGGAAGGCCTTGGAGAAGCTGTACGCCGACGGGCGCGTGCGGGCGATCGGCGTGTCCAACTTCACCGTGAGCACGTTGGAGCGCCTGCTCGCCGAGGCCGGTGTGATCCCCGCGCTGAACCAGATCGAGCTGCACCCGCAACTCGCCCAGCGGGAGCTGCGCGGCTTCCACGCGGAGCGCGGCATCGCCACCGAGGCGTGGAGCCCCCTCGGTCAGGGCAAGGGCCTGCTCGACCTGCCCGTCCTGGCCGAGATCGGCGCGAAGTACGGCAAGACGGCCGCGCAGGTGGTGCTGCGCTGGCACATCCAGCTCGGCAACGTGGTGATCCCGAAGTCGGTGACGCCGTCGCGCATCAAGGAGAACATCGAGGTCTTCGACTTCGCGCTGAGCCCGGAGGACATGGCCACGATCAACGGTCTCGACGAGGGCCGCCGTCTCGGCCCCGACCCCGCCACCTTCGGCTGACGGCCGGCGCCGCGCCTCGACCGCGTTCCGCGGTCGAGGCGGCGGGGCCCGCCGGGCGGCGGGAGGCGCCTCAGCGCGGCGTCTTCAGGTGCCCGTCGACCAGGCGCGGGCCGGAAGCGCCGTCCCGGAGTTCCGCGGGCAGGGCGGCGTCCGGGAGGTTCTGGAATGCGACGGGCCGCAGGAAGCGCGCGACGGCCCCGGTTCCCACCGAGGTCGTGGCCGGAGCGGTCGAGGCCGGGTAGGGTCCGCCGTGCTGCTGGGCGTCGCTGACGGTGACACCGGTCGGCCAGTCGTTCCACAGCACGCGGCCCGCGTGCTCGGCGAGCAGGGGCACCAGTGCCAGCGCCAGCTCGTCGTCGTCCGGCCCGGCCTGCACGGTGGCCGTCAGTTGCCCGCGCAGCGCCCCGACGACCTCGTACACCTCGTCCTCCCGCACGTACTCCACGAGCAGAGTCGACGGCCCGAAGCACTCCAGTTCAAGGATCCGTGGGTCGGCCAGCACGGTGGCCGCGGTCGTGCGCAGGACCACAGGGGCGGGGACCCCCTCTTCGAGAGGTTCGCCGACCAGGGCCACCTCGACACCAGGGGTGGCCGACAGCTCGTCGAGCGATTTACGGAACCCGTCGGTGAGCCCCGGAGTCAGCATCGGCCCGCTGTGCACCGGCGGCAGCGCCGCGACCAGCGCCGAGGCGTCGGGTACGAGCACGATGCCCGGCTTGGTGCAGAACTGTCCCGATCCGAGCGTGAATGAGGCTGCGAGCCCTCGCGCCACCTCCTCCGCCCGGCTCCGCCAGGCCGAGGGCGTGATCACTACGGGATTGGTGCTCCCGAGTTCGCCGTAGAACGGGATCGGCTCGTCGCGGGCGCATGCCAGGTCGAAGAGATGGCGGCCACCGCGAAGTGAGCCGGTGAAGGCCACGGCGCGAACTCTCGGGTCCTGCACGGCGGCGACCCCCGCCGCCACGCCCTCGATCAGGGCGAAGACCCCCTCGGGCGCTCCGGTCTCCCCCAGCGCGGCGGCCACCACCTCGGCCGTGCGCCGCGACAGTCGCGGGTGCCCAGGGTGCGCCTTGACCACCACGGGGCAGCCCGCGGCCAAGGCACTGACGCTGTCGCCTCCGGCGACGCTGAAGGCGAAGGGGAAATTGCTGGCCGCGAACACCAGCACCGGCCCGAGCGGAACCGTCGTGCGGCGGATGTCCGGACGTGGACCCATGGGCCAGCCGGGATCGGCGTGGTCGATCCGCACGTCGGCCAGCAACCCCTGGCGCAGCCGGTCGCCCATCAGGCGGGCCTGGAAGCTGGTGCGCTTCAGCTCACCCCGCAGCCGGGGTTCGGGCAGATGCGTTTCGGCCTCCGCCAGCGGCACCAGTTCCTCCGCATGGGCGTCGAGTGCCGCCGCGACCGCGTGGAGCATGCGAGACCGCTCCTCGGGGGTCGTCCGGGCGAAGGGGCGGGCGCTCGCGGCGCTCGCGGCGAGAACGGAGGTCAGGACCTGGGGGCTGGTGTCGTGGGACCCGGCTTCGTGGGACCCGGCTTCGTGGGACCCGCTTCTGTGAGACAGGGCAACTCCATTCCGATAGTGCATGCGGCTCAGGTCTCGATGACGTGCGACTCCATGTCCGCGGCGGTCCACGCCGCGACCTCGTCGAGATGGACGGCCGCCGCCTGCTGGGCGGCGGCGACGTCGCGAGACGCCATGGCGTCGAGGATCTGAAGGTGGCGGGCCGTGGAGCCGGCCGTGCGGTGGGTGCCGGTCGCGCCGAGGACACGCAGCCACTGCACGAACGGATCGACGGAGGCGCGGATGGCGATGAGACGCTGGTTGCCGGTAGCGGCGACGATCTCCCTGTGCAGCCGGGTGTCGCTGGCGAAGAACGGCTCGTACGAGCCCTTCTCGGCCTGTTCCTGGGCCTCGACGACCTCCGCCCGCAGATCCGCGATCTGCGCGTCGGACATCTTCACGGCGGCGATGCCCGTGGCGAGCCACTCGATGCCTTTGCGCACCTGGCACACCTCGTGCACGTCGTTGACGTCCGGCCGGGCCACGAAGGTGCCTGACCGGGGTCGCGTCTCGATCAGGTTGTCGTGCTCCAGCCGGACGAGCGCGTCGCGCACCGGTGTGCGCGAGACGTCGAACTCGGCGGCTATCGCTCCGGGGTCGAGCCTCTGACCGGGGCGATAGTGGCCGCTGGTGATGCGGTCGCACAGGAAACGGTAAAGCTGGTCGGCGATGGACTCCACCTTGAGGCTTGGCCTCGACGGGCTCGACATGGGCACGGCCAACACGGCCTCCTCCATCGGTGCAGCGTGATGTCTAATCGATCAGGTTAGCCGCGGCGAGAGCGGCCCGGATGCGCTCCCGCTCCTGCTGGGTGGCCGGCGAGAAGGGCCTGCGCGGGCGGCCGCCGTTCCGGCCCTGCAGCTCGAGTGCCGCCTTGATCGTCGCCGGGAGGTTGGGCCCGTCGATCGCCCGCCACACGGTCAGGATTCTCTCGTGCAGCTCGAGCGCCAGGGCGTGGTCGCCGGCCTGGACGGCGTCCCACAGCTCCACGCTCAGCCGCGGCGTCACCGTCGGGATCGCCGCGAGCGCCCCGTGTGCGCCGAGGACGAAGGCCGCGTAGTGGAGGTCGTCCAGGGCCGCCAGGATGGTGAACCGGTCACGGACCCGGTGGAGCAGGTCGGCCAGCAGGTGCATGTCCCCGCCGCTCTGCTTCACGGCGACGAGGTGCGGCACGACGGCGAGCTTCTCGATCGTGTCCACCGGCACGAGCGCCCACGGCACGACGTTGTACAGCACGATCGGGAGGTCCACGGCCTCGCCGATCTCGCGGTAGTAGGCGACCGTCTCCTCGGCCGAGGGCTTGAACACGTAATGCACCGGCGTGATCTGCAGCGCGTCGACTCCGGCTTCCTTGAGAGCCAGCGAGTACCGGATCGCCTGCGCGGTGGAGTTCTGGATCACCCCGCCGATCACCGGGACGCGGCCCGCCACCTCGCCCACGACGGTCTCGCAGATGAGCCGGCTCTCCTCCACCGAGAGGGTCTGCCCCTCGCCCGTGCTGCCGCACGCGCAGATCGCGGTCACGCCGGCGTCGAGCAGGTACTTGACCTCCGCTCGGAGCAGGTCCAGGTCCACCTGATCACGCTCGTCGAACGGCGTCACGACGGTCGAGATCATGCCGTGCAGGTCGAGCTTGGCCATCGGCCCTCCTAGGGGATCTGTACATCTAATATCTGATGCATTACGTTACCAGAACCTCACCTTGACCTGAGCCAAGGAGAAACACTCATGACAACCCCGGCCACGGCGGGCGGCGCCCCTCTCGGCAGAACACCCCTTCAACGAGTCGTCACCGCGAGCGCGCTGGGCACGACCGTCGAGTACTACGACTTCACCCTCTACTCCACGACCGCGGCGCTGGTCTTCAACAAGGTCTTCTTCCCGGAGAGCACCCCGCTGGTCGGCACGCTCGCGTCGTTCGCCACCTTCTTCGTCGGCTACATCGCGCGACCACTGGGCGGGCTGATCTTCGGGCATTTCGGCGACCGGCTCGGACGCAAGAACGTCCTCATCACCACCATGCTGATGATGGGCCTCGGCACGTTCGCGATCGGCCTGATCCCCTCCTACGCGAGCATCGGGGTGGCCGCGCCGATCCTGCTGGTGCTGATCCGACTGATCCAGGGCCTGGGCATGGGCGGCGAATACGGCGGCGGCGTGCTGATGGCGCTGGAGTACAGCCCGCGGGGACGGCAGGGCTTCTACACGTCGCTGGTCCACATCGGCACCCCTGCCGGAGTTCTCCTGCCCGTCGGACTGGTCACCCTCCTCACCACCGTACTGCCGGAGGGCGCCTACGACGGGTGGGCATGGCGCGTGCCCTTCCTGCTCAGCGTGCTCCTCATCGCCGTCGGCGTGTACATCCGCCTGCGGGTGAGCGAGAGTCCCGAGTTCCTCGCGATGCGCGACGACCGTGAGACGCAGCGTCTGCCGATCACGGAGCTCCTGACCGGCTACGGCGGGAAGGTCGTGCTGTCGATCCTTGCCAAGATCGCCGAGAGCGGGCTCTACAACGTCTACTACGTGGTCGCGGTCGCGTACGCGACCACCCACCTGGACCTGCCGCGCACGCCCATCCTGATGGCCGTGCTCATCGCCTGCGTCGTCGAATGCCTCACGCTCCCGATCTTCGGTGCCCTCTCCGACCGCATCGGGCGCCGCAAGGTCTACGTCGGCGGAGCGCTGTTCCAGGTGGTGCTCGCCGCCCCGTTCTTCCTGCTCGTCTCCACGGGCGACTTCTTCCTCACGACGCTCGCGATGACGCTCGGGCTGGGCATCGGGCACGGGGCCATGTACGGCTCGCAGGCCGCGCTGTTCGCCAACCTCTACCCGGTGCGGGTGCGCTACACCGGCCTGTCCGCCACCCAGCAGTTCGGCGCGACGCTCGGCGGAGGCCTCGCTCCGCTCATCGGCACCTCGCTGCTCGTGGCCGCCGGGGGTCATTGGAGCTACGTCGCCCTCTACGGCGTCGCCATCGCCGTCATCTCCGGCGTCAGCGCTTCGCGGCTTCGCTCCGGCGAGGCCGCCCACCCCACGTCCGCCGACGCTCAGGAGATGGCACACCGATGACCGCCGCCTTCGTTTCTGACGAACGAGACCTGGTCCAGGCCGCCTGCGCCGGGTTCGCCGAGGCCCACGGTCACCTGATCGAGATGCGGGACGACCCGCTTCACCTCGTCGCCCGGCAACGGCATCCCGGCCGGCGCGTCGGTCTGGTGTCCGGCGGAGGCTCCGGCCACGAACCACTCCACGCGGGGTTCCTGGGGCGGGGCATGCTGGACGCGGTCGCACCCGGCCAGGTCTTCGCCTCACCGCACAACCGGCAGGTCTACGAGGCGAGCCGGGCGGTCGCCGGCCCTGAGGGCGTCCTGCACATCGTGAAGAACTACACCGGAGACCGGATCAACTTCGGCATCGCCGCCGAGAGACTGCGCCAGGACGGCGTCGCCGTACGCCGCGTACTGGTCGACGACGACCTCGCGACCGACAGGGACGACACCGCGACCGGGCGCCGGGGCACAGCGGCCACCGTGGTGGTGGAGAAGATCCTGGGCGCCGCCGCCGACGCCGGGCTCTGCCTGGGCGAACTGGCCGAGCTCGGCACCCGCGTCGGCGCCGCGTCCCGCAGCCTGGCGGTCGCCTCCCGCTCGTACACCACCCTGCGGGCGGGGGAACCCGCCTTCGAGCTCGATCCCGGACAACTGGAGTACGGCGTCGGGATCCATGGGGAACGAGCCGCCACAAGCATCGCCCGGCCAGCGCTTTCCCGGCTCCTCGAACGCATGGTGACCGACCTGCTGACCGCCATGCCGACCGGCGGCTCCGAGGTCCTGCTGGTCGTGAACGGGCTCGGGTCGGCGACCGCCCTGGAGCTGTATTCGATCTTCGGCCATGTGTCGCGGATCCTGGCCGACAACGGCGTACGCCTTGCTGCTTCACTGGTGGGGACGTACGTCGCCGCGCTCGACATGAGGGGGTTCTCGCTCACCTTGACGCGGCTCGCGCCCGGCTGGCTGGACCTGTGGCGGGCGCCCTCGGTCACCCCTGCCTTTCCGAACCACGACGAGGTGCTCTCCCGATGACCGCCACAGGCATGGAACCAGTGATCCGTGAATACCACCGCGTCGTTGAGGACGCTCACGCGGACCTCACTCTCATGGACCGGCGGGCCGGAGACGGCGACTTCGGCGACAACCTGCGTGACGGCCTGCGGCGGGTCGTCGACCGGCTGGACGCCCCGTCTCAAGAGACGCAGGAGTCCCATGCGGCGGTCGAGGACCCGGCGCTCGCCGTGGCGGCGTCCGTGTTCCTCGACGAGGTCGGCGGCACCAGCGGTCCGCTGTTCGGCCTCATGTTCGCGGAGCTCGCGCGGGCCGGGCGGCGCCTGCCTGATCCCGTGGCCGCCTGGCGGGAGGGGCTCGTCGCGGGCCTGGCCGCGATCCAGCGTGTCGGCGAGGCGGAACCCGGCGATCGGACCCTCGTCGACGCCCTCGTCCCCGCCATCGAAGGGTTCGCCGCGGAGGGCACGTTCAGCGGCGCCGCACGCGCGGCCGCCGACGGCGCGCGGGCCACCTCCTCGCTTCGCGCCCGCCGGGGAAGGGCCAGCTACGTCGGCGACCGCAGCGTCGGCGTTCCGGACCCGGGGGCCGTCGCCGTCGCGCTGCTGCTGATATCGGCGGCCCGTGTACTGGAACCCGGCGCGGGCGTGACCGCCGCGGAGGTCACGCGAATCACCGCTGCCGAGGGCTGAAGGAGACCCCCTCGTCGAGCGGCCGGACGTGCTGATCCGGGCGACGGCCGGGGACGGCTTCCGGTTCGTGCTGTGCCGTGGCCGCCGGGTCCGCGTCCGTGGCGGCAGGATTCACCATAGCCTCCCGCATAACGGACGCGGCGCGGTCACGCGGTCACGCTGCGCACGTTTCCCCTGGCGAACGCATGGCAATGATTGCTGCCGTGCCCCAACCACGACGATCGAGAAAGCTGTGGGCCGGGCTCGCCGCGGCGCTCCTGCTGTGCCTCGGGCTCACCGGCGCCTCCCGCGCCGAGCCCGCCCCCGCGGCTCATCGGCCCAACATCGTGCTGATCCTCACCGACGACCTTGACGCGGCGGATCTGAGCCGGTTCCCCAACATCACCAACCTCCTGGTCCGCCAGGGCACCACGCTGTCCCGCTTCTTCGTCACCAATCCCTGGTGCTGCCCCTCCCGCTCGTCCATCCTCCGCTCGCAGTACATGCACAGCCACCAGGTGGAGAGCAACCGGTCGCCGACCGGCGGGTTCCCGAAGTTCCGGCCGCTGGAGGCCTCCACGCTCGGGACGTGGATGCACGATGCGGGCTACCGCACCGCACTCATGGGCAAATATCTCAACAACTACCCGGAGGGCGCGCCGCGCACGTACGTGCCGCCCGGCTGGGACGAGTGGCACGTCCCCGTCACCCGCCTCTACCAGGAGTACGGCTACACGCTCAACGAGAACGGCGTGATCCGGCGGTACGGCGACGCCCCCGAGGACTACCTGGAGGACGTGCTGAGCGCCAAGGCCGCCAGGTTCGCGACCGATTCCGCCGGAGGAGACGCTCCGTTCTTCCTCTACCTCGCCCCGGTCGCGCCGCACCTGCCCGCACACTACGCGCCGCGCCACGCGGCCGCCTTCGCCGGCGAGCGGGCGCCGCGGACCGCGTCGTTCGACCAGGCCGACCTGTCCGCCGAGCCCCGCTGGCTCAGCGAGCGCACGCCGCTGTCGGCCGCGGACACGCGCCGGATCGACCGCGTCCACCGCGACCGGCTGCGCGCCATGCTCGGGGTGGACGACATGGTGGGCGCCCTGGTGGACGCGCTGAGCCGGGCGGGCCGGCTCGACGACACCTACATCTTCTTCACCTCCGACAACGGCTTCCACCTCGGCCAGCATCGGCTGCGGCCGGGCAAGACGACGCCCTTCGAGGAGGACATCCGGGTGCCGATGGTGGTGCGCGGGCCGGGCGTGCCGGCCGGGGGCGTGATCGACGCGCTCACGTCGACGGTCGACCTCGCGCCCACGTTCGCCGAGCTGGGCGGGGCCACGGTGCCGCCCACGGCCGAGGGCCGCTCGCTCGTCCCGCTCCTGCGCGGGCGCGACGTCCCCTGGCGCGACGCCGTCCTCGCGGAGTTCTACCACCCCTCCTACTCGCCGAGCTCGCCGCCCACGTACGCGATGGTGCGGACCGGGCGATACGCGTACGTGGAGTACGAGACCGGGGAGCGGCAGCTCTACGACCTGCGGGACGACCCGGCGGAACTGCACAACATCGCGGCGACGGCCGATCCGGGCCTGAGGGCCGCGCTCTCGGCCCGGCTGGCGCTGCTGCGGGCCTGCTCCGGACCGGTCTGCCGACTGGCGGACGCCGCCGGCACAGTGATCTCAGGCACGGGGGTCTCGCTTGAGGGCGGAGTGTCCCTGGGCACGGCCCCCGGCGGCTGACGGGTGAGGTGACGGAGCGGATAAGGGTGCGCGCCCCGGCAGGTTGGGGGCGTGCCCTATTCATTTCTGCCCATATGGATATGGGAGCGCTCCCAAGCGTGCTATGTCCTAGTATGTCCCGTTGACCGGCTCTAACCACCCAGGGAGTAACAGTTAGGTTTCGGCATATTGACGCCCGCGTTGCTCATAGAGGACCCTTCGTGGGAGCGCTCCCAAAAAGTGCGAAGCACACGGTGCGGGAGTACCGAGCACAACCTTCGATCGCGGGCCGAGAGATCGGGGACCGGCCTGGGATGCACCTCCCACGAACGATTCGGGATACCACCTGAGAGGGGTCCGGAATGATTGCAAACTCGCGCCGCGGCAGGCTGCTCGCGGTCGCCGCGGTGGCGGCGCTGGCTCTCGGCGCCACCGCCTGCCAGTCCGACGACAAGGGCTCGGACACCGCGTCCGGCGGGTCGTCCGCGGCGGCGGCCGGCCCCGTCACCATCACGCTCCAGACGTTCGGCGGCGGCAAGAACTTCGGCTACAAGGAGGCCGTCGACAAGTGGAACGCCGAGCACAAGGACATCCAGATCAAGTATGACAACCTGACCGACCAGTTCGAGCAGGTCTACTGGCCGCAGATGATCCAGTGGCTGCAGTCCGGCGCCGGCGCCGGCGACGTCGTCGGCATCGACGAGGGCGGCATGGGCCTCGCCAAGGCGCACCCCGAGTGGTGGGCCGACCTCGGCGAGTTCGGCCTGCAGAACCGCAAGAGCGACTTCGCCGCCTGGAAGTGGGAGAACGGCATCACCGCCGACGGCAAGCTGTTCGGCCTCGGCACCGACGTCGGCGGCATGAGCCTGTGCTACCGCCGTGACCTGTTCGAGAAGGCCGGTCTGCCCGCCGACCGCGAGGAGGTCAGCAAGCTCTGGCCGACCTGGGACGACTTCATCAAGGTCGCCCACAAGTTCCAGGACAAGATCAAGGACACGAAGTTCGTCGACGGCACCAACACGCTCTACAACGTGGTCCTGGTGCAGGAGGGTGCCAAGAACGGCAACGTCACCTACTTCGACAAGGACAACAACCTGATCGTCGACAAGAACCCGGCGGTCAAGACGGCGTACGACTTCGCCCAGAAGATCAGCCAGGAGGGCCTCACGGCCAAGCTGCGCAACTTCACGCCCGAGTGGAACACCGGCATGAAGAAGTCGCAGTTCGCCACCCTCGGCTGCCCGTCGTGGATGCTCGGCGCGGTGAGCGGCGACGGCGGCGCCGGACCGGACTTCAAGGGCAAGTGGGACGTCGCGGCGGTGCCCGGCGGCGGCGGCAACTGGGGCGGCTCCTGGCTCGCCGTGCCGAAGCAGTCGAAGCACCCCAAGGAGGCGGCGCAGGTCCTCGACTACCTGACCGGCAAGGACGCCGAGGTCAGCGTCTTCAACTACGCCGGCAACATGCCGAGCAACGTCCAGGCGCAGCAGGACCCGGCCGTCCAGGGCGCGAAGAACGAGTACTTCAACGACGCCCCCGTCGGTGAGATCTTCGCCAAGTCGGCCTCCTCGCTCCAGCCGATCTTCCTCGGCGTCAAGCACGCCCAGGTCAAGAACGCCATCGAGTCGGTCGTCTCCGCCATCGACGACGGCTCCGTGCCGTACGCGAACGGCTGGAAGAAGCTCGTCGACGACGCCGTGAAGGCCGCGGGCTGATCACGCCCGCCAGGTGAGCACCGGCCCGCCGCAGCGGCACCCCGCCGGCGGGCCGGTCGCCTGCTTTCACCCGAAAGGTAACTTATGAGCCTGCACGTCGACGCCGGGCAACCCACCCGGGCACCGATGCCGCCCAGCCGGAGGCACGTCCGGCCGAGACCGGGCCGGTCCTTCCTCACCTGGCTGGACCTCAAGGCCGCGCCGTACCTCCTGGTCTCTCCTTACTACCTGCTCTTCCTGGTCTTCGGGCTCTTCCCGCTCGGCTTCACCCTCTACTACTCGTTCTTCGACTACGACCTCACCGGCACGGTCGAGTGGACGGGCCTCGGCAACTTCACCGCACTGCTCGACGACTCCGCTTTCTGGAGGGCGGTCGTCAACACGCTCGCGATGTTCGTCATCGCGACCGTCCCGCAGATCCTGCTGGCCCTGCTGCTGGCCAACGCGCTCAACAAGCGGATGAAGGCACAGCTGTTCGTCCGGCTGGGCGTCCTGCTCCCCCTCGTCACCTCGGTCGTCGCGGTGGCGGTCGTCTTCACCCAGCTGTACGGCCGTGACTGGGGCGTGGTCAACTGGGTTCTCGGCTGGTTCGGGGCCGACCCCATCGACTGGAAGGCCGAGCGCCTCCCCTCCTGGCTCGCCATCGCGACCATGATCGACTGGCGCTGGACCGGCTACAACGCGATCATCTTCCTGGCCGGCATGCAGACGATCCCCAAGGACCTCTACGAGGCGGCCTCGATCGACGGCGCGTCCCGGCGGCGCCAGTTCTGGCAGATCACGGTCCCGATGCTCCGGCCCACGATGATCTTCGTGGTGCTGAACTCCACCATCGGCGGCCTCACGCTGTTCTCCGAGCCGACGACGTTCTACAACGGCAACGTCCACGGCGGCACCAACAGCCAGTTCCAGACCGTCTCGATGTTCATCTTCGAGCAGGGCATCCGCGAGTTCGACTACGGCTACGCCTCCGCGGCCGCCTGGCTGCTGTTCCTGCTCATCCTCATCGGATCGGCCATCAACTTCCTGCTCATCCGCCGGATCGGGGGCAACAAGTGACCACGCTCTCCGCGCCAGCCACCACGCGGCGGCGCCGCGCCAAGGCGCCGGGAGGTGCCGCCGGCCTCTGGACCGCCACGCCGATGACGAGGCTCGTCCTCGCGGTCACGATCATCATCTCGGCGTTCCCGCTGTACTACATGATCGTGATCGCTTCGCGCACCAACACCGAGGCGACCGACATGCCGCCGCCGTTCCTGCCGGGCGGCAAGCTCGGGGAGAACGTCCAGCGCGTGCTGTCCAACCCCGACGCGCACTACCTGACCGGTCTGACCAACTCGCTGATCATCGCCGCCACGGTGACGGTCTCGGTGGTGGTGATCTCGACGTTCGCCGGCTTCGCGTTCGCCCGGCTGAACTTCAAGGGCGGCAAGATCCTGCTGCTGCTGGTGCTGCTGACCATGATGGTCCCGCTGCAGCAGATGGGCATCGTCCCCCTCTACCGGCTCATGGTCAGCCTCGAGTGGGTCGGCTCGATCAAGGCGGTGATCCTGCCCTTCCTGCTCAACGGTTTCGGCGTCTTCCTCATGACGCAGTACACCCAGCAGGCCGTGCCCAACGAGCTGGTCGAGGCCGCCCGCGTCGACGGCGCCTCCACCCTGAGGGTCTGGTGGAACGTCATCCTGCCCGCCGTACGGCCGGGCATGGCGGTGCTGGGCATCAACACGTTCATGCTGATCTGGAACGACTTCATGTGGCCGTTGATCGTGCTGACGCCGGACAACCCCACGGTCCAGGTCGCCATCAACTCGCTCAACGCGAAGTACGGGACGGACTACGTGCTGATCTTCAGCGGCACGCTCATGTCGATTCTCCCGCTCATCGTCGTTTTCATCGCGTTCGGCCGACAGATCATCGGCGGACTCATGGAAGGTGCGGTCAAGGCGTGACAACGCAAGGCACACGACCCGAAGCGGAGACGGCCGGCCTGATGTTCCCCACCGGGTTCGTCTGGGGCGCCGCCACCTCCGCCTACCAGATCGAGGGCGCGCTCACCGCGGACGGGCGGGGCCGCTCCATCTGGGACACCTTCTGCAGCCAGGACGGGCGGATCGTGGGCGGTGACACCGCCGAGACCGCGATCGACCACTACAACCGGTATCGCGAGGACGTCAAGCTCATGGCGGACCTCGGCCTCACCGCCTACCGGTTCTCCGTCTCCTGGCCGCGGATCCAGCCCGACGGCTCCGGCGCGTACAGCGCCAAGGGCCTCGACTTCTACAAGAGGCTCGTCGACGAGCTGCTCAGCTACGGCATCGACCCGTGGCTGACGCTGTACCACTGGGACCTCCCGCAGGCGCTCGAAGACGCCGGCGGGTGGCCGTCGCGCGACACGTCGAAGCGCTTCGCCGACTTCGCCGCGACCGTGCACGCCGAGCTCGGCGACCGGGTCAGGAACTGGAGCACGGTCAACGAGCCCTGGTGCGCCGCGTTCCTCGGCTACGCCTCCGGCGAGCACGCCCCCGGCCGGCGCGAGCCGGCCGCCGCGCTGCGCGCCGCGCACCACCTCAACCTCGCGCACGGCCTGGCCGTCCAGGCGATGCGCGCGCAGAACCCCGACTCGCTGATCGGCGGGTGCGTCAACGTCTACCCGGTCACGCCCGCCACCGGCAGCGAGGCCGACCAGGACGCCGCCCGCCGCATCGACGGCCTGCAGAACCGCTTCTTCCTGGACGCGCTGCTCAAGGGCTCCTACCCCGAGGACGTGCTGGCCGACCTGAGCCACCTGTCCGACATGGAGTTCATCCAGGACGGCGACCTGGCCACGATCGCCGCCCCGCTCGACATGCTGCTGATCAACTACTACAGCCGCTTCACCGTCTCCGGCGCGCCCGGCGGCGCCGCGTCCGCGGCCGCCGCGCCGACGGACTCCGGGTCGCCGTGGATCGGCAGCGAGCACGTGGGCTTCGTCAACGGCGGCCGCCCGGTCACCTCCATGGGCTGGGAGGTCGACGACAGCGGCCTGTACGAGATGCTGCGGCGGATCGCCGACGAGTACCCGCGGATCCCCCTCTACATCTCGGAGAACGGCGCGGCCTACGACGACGTGATCGGCGAGGACGGCGCCGTGCACGACCCCGACCGGGTGGCCTACATCGAGGCCCACCTGCGGATCTGCCACGCGGCCATCGAGTCGGGCATCCCGCTCCAGGGCTACTTCGCCTGGTCCCTGATGGACAACTTCGAGTGGGCCTGGGGCTACGGCAAGCGCTTCGGTCTCGTCTACGTGGACTACGAGACCCAGGCGAGGACCATGAAATCGAGCGCTTTGTGGTATGCCGACACCATCAGACACGGCGGCCTGCTGGGTCGGGCACAATAAGCGCAGACACGATAAGGGGGCAGTATAGATGAACGGGGACCGCCGTTCCGGAGGCCGGCCGACTCTGGAAGCGGTCGCCGCACGCGCCGGGGTCGGCCGCGGCACCGTGTCGCGGGTCATCAACGGCTCGCCCAAGGTGAGCGACCGGGCCCGCGACGCGGTGTTACTGGCGATCCAAGAGCTCGGCTACGTGCCCAACCGGGCGGCGCGCACCCTCGTGACCAATCGGACCGACACCATCGCGCTGGTGGTGTCGGAGTCGGAGCAGCGCGTCTTCGACGAGCCGTACTTCGCCGGGCTGATCCGCGGCATCGGTTCCGCGCTGTCGGAGACCGGCCTCCAGCTCATCCTCACGATGGCGCAGAACCGTGCCGAGCACGACCGGCTGGAGCACTACCTGACCGGGCAGCACGTCGACGGCGTGCTGCTCACCTCGGTGCACGGCGCCGACCCGCTGCCGGGACGGCTGGAGGAGATGGGCGTGCCGACCGTGCTCGGTGGCCGCCCGGTCGGGCTCAACCCGTACAGCTTCGTCGACATGGACAACCGGGCCGGCGCCCGGCAGGCGGTCAAGTATCTGCTCTCCAAGGGCCGGACCAAGATCGCCACCATCGCCGGTCCGCAGGACATGGGCGTGGGCGTCGACCGTCTCGCCGGCTATCGCGACGCGCTGCTGGCCACCGGTATGACCGAGCGCGTCGCGTACGGCGACTTCTCCGAGGAGAGCGGGGAGGCGGGCATGCGCGACCTGCTCGCCCGCCACCCCGACCTGGACGCCGTGTTCACGGCCTCCGACCCGATGGCGGTCGGCGCCCTGCGGGTGCTGAAGGAGCAGGGCCTGGTCGTGCCGAACGACGTCGCGCTGATCGGTTTCGAGGACTCCAAGGTGGCGCTGCACACCGATCCGCAGCTCACGAGCGTGCACCAGCCGACCGAGGCGATGGGCCGGCAGATGGTCCAGCTCCTGATCGCCCGGATCAACGGCGAGCCGCTGGAGCAGCCGGTCGTCATCCTCGACACCCACCTGGTGATCCGCGCCTCCGCCTGACACGGCCGCGCAAACGACGAGACCGCCGCGCACCTGTAAGTGCGCGGCGGTCGCTTTGCTCGCGGGGTCGATGGCCTTGGATGGAGTGGTATCAGCCTTCAGGCCGCGCCTGTGCCGGCAGGGCGGTCACGGAGAGGGCGCGCAGGTCGTCGAAGGCTTGGAGGAGATGTGCGTCCAAGCTCTGTGAGGGGTCGTCGATCCAGGCGTGGACCGCTTGGTGAAAGGCGGCCCACCCGGTCTGAGCAGCCAGGCCGGCCAGCCGGTCGGTGACACCGCGCCGCCGCAGCGCCTCCGTCACGGCTTCGGCGATCGACGCGGCCTTGGCCAGGTCGCGTTCACGGAGTGCCGGTGTCGCCGCGATGACGTGTAGTCGTGGTTCGGCGAACGGGCGGTTGTCCTCAAGGATCCGTTCGACCTTCCGGAAGGCGCAGAGCAGTATTTCGAGCGGCTGGAGACCCTCGGGCGCTTCGGCTACCGCCTGCGTCAGAGCGGCGCGCAGGTCGGATTCGCCGTCGAAGAGCACCTCGCGCTTGTCCGGGAAGTGCCGGAAGAACGTGCGTTCGTTGACGCCGGCCCGGGCGGCGATCTCGGCCGTGGTGGTCTGGTCGAACCCGCGTTCCCGATACAGCTCCAGGGCCGCCTGCTGAAGGCGGCGGCGCGCTTCCGCTCCGCTTCGTGGCACCCTCCGAGGATACGCATATGTCAGTGACTGGCGCTACTTGACGCCATTGACTGGCGCTACCTAAGGTCAGTGACTGGCACTACATAGTGCCAGTCACTGACGTAACGCGGGAGAGTGTCACATGCATGTCTTCGTCACCGGTGGTTCCGGCCAGACCGGCCCCGCGGTCGTCGCCGAACTCATCGCGGCCGGTCACACCGTCACCGGTCTCGCGCGCTCGGATGCCGCCGCCGCCCGGCTGGAGTCACTGGGGGCCACACCACACCGCGGCTCCCTGGACGACCTCGACAGTCTGCGCAGCGGCGCCGAAGCCGCCGACGGCGTCCTGCACATGGCCTACGGCGGCGACTTCTCCGACCTCGACGACATGATGAGGCGCGACCGGACCGCGATCGAGGCGCTCGGCCGGCCGTTGGAACACTCGGGCAAGCCGCTCGTCGTCACCTCGGGCACCCTGGTCATGCCCGCGGGCCGGGAGGCCACCGAGAAGGACGAGCCCGACACGGCCGGGATCGCCGCCTTCCGCATCGCGGGTGAGCGAGCGTGTCTGAGCTTCGCCACCCGGGGAGTGCGCGCGATCGTGGTCCGCCTCGCTCCTACCGTCCACGGTCCCGAAGACCACGGTTTCATTCCCATGCTCATCGCCACCGCGCGAAAGACCGGCGTCTCGGCGTATATCGGAGACGGCACCAACCGGTGGCCCGCGGTGCACCGGCTCGACGCGGCGGTCCTGTTCCGCCTGGCAGTGGAGAAGGCGCCTGCGGGCAGCGTGCTACACGGAGTAGCCGAGAGCGGCGTCACCCTGAAGAGCATCGCAGAGACGATCGCCCGGGGCCTGGATCTGCCCACGGTCTCGCTGACCCCAGACGAGGCCGCCACGCACTTCGTCAGCCCGTTCATGGCCACCGCCTACGGCTTCGACGGGCCCGTCTCCAGCTCCTACACCCAGGAGCTGCTCGGCTGGTCGCCCACCCACCCGACACTGCTCGAAGACCTGGAGCACGGCGACTACGTGATTTCACGCCCTGCCGTCGAACCGCCGACGGGTGCGCGCCGAGCCGGAAGCGGTAGCTGACACCCCAGCTCAGGGCCTATTCGGCGGCTGGTGCCGCGTTGGGTGACGGCACCCCGGACAGCACGAGGCGGACGCCCGGACAACATGAGGCGGACGCCCAGACGGCACAAGGCGGACGCCCACGGAGCACAGGGCGGACGCCCAGGGAGCACAGGGCGGACGCCCAGGGAGCACAGGGCGCCCGCCTCGCGGTCAGCCGCCGGCCGACGAAAGCAGGCGCTCGGCCTCCTCCTCCGACATGTCCTCCAGCTCGGCGACCAGCAGATCCTCCAGCGCGACCGCCAGCTCGGCCACGGTGCGCCGCTCGAAGATCGTCCGCACCGGGACCTCCACCCCGGTCGCGCGGCGCAGCCTGGCCGCGATCCGCGTCGCGAGCAGCGAGTGCCCGCCCAGGGTGAAGAAATCGTCGTTCACGCCGATGGAGCCGGCGCCCAGCAGTTCCGCCCAGATCTCGGCCACCAGCAGCTCGGCGTCCGTGCCCGGCGGGACGTGCCCGGCCGACGGTGCCCGGACCGGCGCGGGCAGCGCCGCGCGATCCACCTTGCCGCGGCTGGTGAGCGGCAGCGCGTCGAGAACGACCCACGCGGTCGGGACGAGGTGGCGGGGCAGGGTCCGTGCGAGGTGCGCGGCGAGCTCCTCCCCGGTCGCGGTCCCGGTCACGTACGCCACCAGTTCCTCGGCGTGGACCGTCACGAACGCCTGACCGACGCCCGGATGGTCGAGCAGCCGTGCCTCCACCTCGCCCGGCTCGATCCGGAAGCCGCGGACCTTGAGCTGCCCGTCGAGCCGTCCGAGGAACTCCAGCGTGCCGTCCTGGTTCCAGCGCGCCCGGTCGCCGGTGCGGTAACGCCGCGATCCCGGCGGTCCGAGCGGGTCGGGGACGAAGGCGGCGGCCGTGAGCGCCGGTCGGCGCAGGTAGCCGCGTGCCACCCCGGCACCGCCGATGACAAGCTCGCCGATCACGCCCTTCGGAACCGGCGCACCGCCGGCGTCGAGCAGGTGGACCGTCGTCGCGCCGACGGGCCGGCCGATCGGCGGCCTGCCGTACGGCGCGCCGAGGTCGGTCGCGGTCGCGATGACCGCGGCCTCGGTCGGCCCGTAGGTGTTCACCAGGCGGACGCCGTCGCCGAACCGGCCGTGCCAGCGCGCCACCGCGCCGCCGGCCGCCTGCTCGCCGCCGATGACGACCAGACGGAGCGCGGGCGGCCAGGCGATCTGGTCGATCTCCTCGACCAGGTGATGCCAGTAGGCGGTGGGCAGGTCGAGCACCGTGACCCGCTCACCGCCCGGGGCGGCCAGCAGGTCGGGCAGCGTCGCCGCCCCGCCGGGCAGCAGCACCAGGGTCGCTCCCGCGGCGAGCGTCGGGAACACCTCTTCGAGGTGGGTGTCGAAGCTCAGCGACGCGAACTGGACGACGCGGTCGCCGGGCGCCAGGCCGTACTCCTCGCGCATCCACCGGATCCGGGCCGCGATGGCCCGGTGCTCGACGGCGACGCCCTTGGGCCGGCCGGTGGAGCCGGAGGTGGAGATCACGTAGGCCACGTCACCCGGACGCGTCCCGGCCGGTTCACCCTGATCGCCGGGGGCCGCCTCGTCCTCGCCGGCCAGCGGATCGACGGCGGCGAGCCCGGCGGGCAGCGCCCGGCTCGTGATCACGTGCGTCGCCCCGGCGTCCGCGAGTGAGAAGGCCAGCCGCTCGTCCGGCTCGTCCGGCTCGAACGGCAGGTAGGCCGCGCCGGCCCGCCAGACGGCGAGCAGCGCGCCGATCGCCTCGACCGAACGGGGAAGGCAGACGCCGACCACGTCGCCGGGGCGCACGCCCCGGGCCCGCAGCGCGGCGGCGAGCCGCGCCGCCCGCCGGTCCAGTTCGCCGTACGTGACCTCGGTCTCCCCGCAGACCACCGCGACGGCGCCTGGCGTGCGCCGGACGGTCTCCGCGATCATCTCGGGGACCGCAGGTCCGGGGATGTCGGCGCCGTCGCCGGCCATGGCACGGATGTCGGCCTCGTCGTCGCCGGTCCAGACGCGCAGCTCGGAGATCCGGCGATGCGGATCGGCCACGGCCGACTCGAGCAGGAGCAGGAAGCGGTCGGCGAGCCGGCGGACGGCCTCCGCCTCGTGCGGAGATCCGCTGGACCCGTCGTGACCGAACGACACGACGATCTCGCCGTCCTCTAACCACGCCTCGGCGTACAGGCCGAGCTTGACCTGCCGGTATCCGTCGGGGAAGAAGCCGACGGACAGATCGCCGAACGGCCGGGTGGGTCCCAGGTCCTGAGTGTGCAGGATGAACATGCTCGGCATCAGCGCCTCGGCGGGGTGCCCGATCCGCTCGAACGGGACCGAAGGCCGGCTCAGCGCCGTCAGCGCCTCCTGCCGGATGCGCCCCAGCAGTTCGGTGAACGACGGATCGCCGCCGAGGTCGCCGCGCAGCACGACGGTCTGCGAGAGGTAGCCGATCATCGGCTCCAACTCGACCCGGTCGCGGCCGGCCACGGCCGTGCCGACGAGGACGTCGGTGTGGCCGGTGTGCCGGTGCAGCAGCACCTGGTAGGCCGTCATGAGCACGGTGAACAGCGTGGTCCTGTGCTCGCGGGCGAGCCGGTCCAGCTCGCCCGCGACCTCCCGGCCCATCCGGACGACCTGGAAGCCCGCGCGATCCTCGTTGCCGACGCCCCCGCTCCCGATGGCGCAGGGAAGGTCGGGCGGCGGCGGATCGGCCAGCCGCTCCTGCCAGTACGGCACCGCGCGCTCGGCGCGGCGGCGCTGCCAGCGGGCGTAGTCGGACGGCTGGACCGGCAGCGGCGCCAGACTCGGCGCGCGCCCGTGCAGGCGCGCCGTGTAGCACTCCGCCAGGTCGTCGAAGAGGATCCCCAGCGACCAGCCGTCGCCGATGATGTGGTGCATCGTGACGCACAGGACGTGGTCCAGCGCGCCGATCGCGATGACCGCGACGCGCAGCGGCACGCCCTCGGCGAGGTCGAACGGCGCGTTCACCCGCTCGGCGACGAGCCGCCGGGCATGCTCCTCGTCGCCGGCCTGGATCCGCTCGACCGGCGGGAGGGATCCCGCCGCCCCGGGCGGCTCGGCGACCGCCCAGGGGACGCCGTCCTCCTCGTCGAACCGGGTGCGCAGGCCCTCGTGCCGGGCCACGACGTCGGCGAGGGCCTGTTCGAGGGTGTCGGTGTCGAGGGGCCCGCGCAGCCGGCGGACGGTGTACATGGTGTACGAGGCGTCGCGGGGATTCAGCCTCTGCAGGAGCCAGAGCCGTTCCTGGCCCGGCGACAGGGGCGCCCTCATGCGTCCGACGCCATCTCGTCGAGCACGGCCGCCAGGTCCTCGGCGCTGAGGCCGTCGAGCTCGTCGCGGAGCGCGGCGATCTCGGAGAGGTCCAGGTCGTCGTCGTCGAGCCGGTCCATCGCCGCGGCCAGGTCGGCCACCGTGGGGTTCTCGAACAGCACCACGATCGGCACGTTGATCGCGAAGCGCGCCTGGATCCTGGCGATGATCTGGGTGGCGGTCAGCGAGTGCCCGCCCAGCTCGAAGAAGTCGTCGTCGACGCCGACCGGCTCCGCGATGCCGAGCACCTCCCCCCACATCGCCGCGAGGTCCTCCTCCAGTTGGGTGGACGCAGGCCGGTACGGCCGACTTCGGGCCCTGGTCCACTCGGGCACGGGCAGGGCCTTGCGGTCGAGCTTGCCGTTGGGGGTGAGCGGCAGGGCGTCCAGCACCACGAGGTGCGCGGGCACCATGTACTCGGGCACGTCGCGGCGCAGCCGGTCACGCAGGGACGGCCACAGGTCGGTCCCCTCGGGCTCCCCTGCCACGCGCACGATGTAGGCGACCAGACGCGGCAGCGCGTCGGGACCGTCGCAGACGCCGACGGCGGCGTCGGCCACCTCCGGCGCGGCCCGCAGCACGCTCTCGATCTCGCCGAGCTCGATCCGGAACCCGCGCACCTTCACCTGCTGGTCGGCCCGGCCCAGGTAGTGAAGCCTGCCGTCGTCGATCCTGGCGAGGTCGCCCGTGGCGTACAGGCGGGCGCCGGGCGCTCCGGAGAACGGGTCGGGCAGGAACCTGGCCGCCGTCTGGCCCGGCATGCCCCGGTATCCCCTCGCCAGGCCGGCACCGCCGATGTGCAGCTCACCGGCCTCCCCGGGCGGCACGGGACGCCCGTCGGGGCCGAGGATGTGCACCGTCGTGTTGCCGATGGGCTCGCCCAGGTCGACGGGGGCCGGAGACGGGGCCACCCGCCCGGCCGTCGACCAGACCGTCGTCTCGGTCGGGCCGTACACGTTCCAGAGCCGGGCCCCGCCGTCGAGGAGGGCGTCGGCGAGATCGCGGGGCAGCGCCTCGCCCCCGCACAGCCGGGTCGCGACGTTCTCGGGAACCCCGCCGGATTCGAGCAGGATGCGCCAGCTCGCGGGGGTCGCCTGCATGATCGTGACGGCCTCGGCCACCGCGCGCGACCGCAGAGCGCGGCCGTCCGCCGTCTCGTGCCCCGACGCCACCACGACCCGGGCGCCGCAGGCCAGCGGCAGGAGGAGCTCGAGCACCGAGATGTCGAACGACAACGTGGTGACCGCCAGCCAGGCGTCGCGCGGGGTGAGCTCAAGCAGGGAGGCGAAGGACTCCAGCAGGTTGACCACCGCGCCGTGCGGCACGGCGACCCCCTTGGGCCTGCCGGTGGAGCCGGAGGTGTACATGAGGTAGGCCAGGTCGCCCACCGGACCGCCGGCCGGCACGTCGCCGTCGCCGGACGCCCCGCCCGCGACGGGAACGCCGTCCTGCGAAAGCTCGACGACGTCGGGGACGCCGTCGAGCAGCCGCGATTCGATCCCCTGGCCGGCCAGCACCAGCCGGATGCCCGCGTCCTCCCGCATGAACCGGAGCCGGTCCTCGGGGAATCCCGGGTCGAGCGGCACGTAGGCGCCGCCGGCCCGCCACACGGCGAGCAGGGCGACGACCATGCCGGGGCAGCGCTCCAGGCACAGGCCCACCGGGACCTCCGGGCCGACTCCGCGGGCGCGCAGCAGCGCCGCCAGCCGGTCGACCCTGTCGTGGAGCTCCCGGTATGTCAGCACGCCACCGGCGCCGCTCACCGCGACCGCGTCGGGGCTCGCGTCACGCCACCGGCGGATCAGCGCGAGCGCCGTATCAGGAGTGGTCACGCCGCTCACCGCGTCACTCACTTTCACGCACCTTTCACTTCGAGAACGCGCTCGAGAACGCGCTCGAGACCACGCCGCCCAGCGCGGACAGCGGGATGTCCGGGTCGGCCCCGGCCCGCCGTACGACCTCGGCGAAGCCGCCGACGAGGCGGCGCGCGGTCGCGGGCGCGAACAGATCGCTGCTGTAGTCGAGGACGCCGCCCAGCCCCTCCGGGCCCCGCCACAGGTCCATCGAGACCTCCGACTTGGTGTGACTGGGCGGGACCGTGTAGACCTCCCGGCCGAGGTCGGCCATCCGGGTGCCCAGCAGGTCGTCCTTGGGCAGGTTGTGCAGGTTGAACATGGCCTGGCACAGCGGCGGCCTGCTGATGTCGCGGGGGACGCGCAGCGCGGCCAGGACGTGCTCGAACGGCACCTCCGCGTGCCGCATCCCGGCCAGGGTCGTCTCCCGCACGCGGTCCAGCAGCTCGTGGAACGACGGGTCGCCGGACAGGTCGGCGCGCAGCACCATCGTGTTGCCGAAGTAGCCGATCAGCGGCGCCAGCTCGCTGCGGGACCGGCCGGCCACCGGCACGCCGACGCAGAAGTCGGTCTGACCCGACGCCAGGGCGAGGGTCGTCTGGTAGGCGGCGACCAGGGCCATGAAGGACGTGCAGCGCCGCTTCCTGGCCACCTTCTCCAACGGCGTGATCTCCTCCGGCGGCAGCAGCAGCTCCTCGCGTCCGCCGCGCCCGGACCACCGGGACGGCCGGGGGTGGTCGGCCGGAAGGTCCAGCGCGGGGGCTCCGGCCAGGAGGCGCGTCCAGTGCTCCAGGCCCTCCGTGTGGTCCCGCTGCCTCTCCTGTACGGCGAAGCGGGGATACTGCGTGGGCAGCTCCGGCAACTCGGGCTCACGCCCCTCGCGCCCGGCGGCGTAGCACTCCGTGAGCTCACGCATGAGCACGTCGAGCGACCAGCCGTCCATCACGATGTGGTGCAGGACGATGCACACCACGGCGTCGTCCTTGCCCGGCTCGGCCAGGCCGGTCCGCAGGGGAGGCCCGTTCTCCAGGTCGAACGGGCGCTCGATGAACTCCTTCAGCGCCCGGTCGAGGTCCGCCTCCCCCGAGAGCGCGATCTTCTCCAGCGGCACCGGCCCGGGCGGCAGCACGACCTGCACGGGGGCGTCCCCGCGCAGCCGGAAGCGGGTCCGCAGCACCTCGTGCCGTTCCACGATCCGGGTGAACGCGGCGGTCAGCGCGTCCACGTCGAGCGGCCCGCGCAGCCGCATGCACCAAGGCGTGTTGTAACTGGTGTCGCCGGGGTCGAAGCGGCTGAGGAACCACAGGCGCTCCTGTCCCGGCGACAGCGGCCACTCCTGCCCGCCGGGGTCCCGCGGCGCGCCCCCGAGGGAGCGCAGCAGCGCCGCCCGGCGCTCGGGGGGCAGCCCGGCCAGCTTCTCGATCAGCGCGGCGCGGCGCTCCGCGGTGGTCATCTGTCCCGGGAGCTCGGCGTTGCCGGGTCGCGAGAGCTCAGCGTTTCCGGGTCGCGAGAGCTCAGCGGTCGCATGTCGGTCCACACTGTCTCGATGTGGTCCAGGCACTCCTGCCGCGTGCCCGCGAAGCCGGTGGCCCGCCACCCGGCGGGCGGCTCGCGGTCGCTCCACCATACGGAGTACTGCTCCTCGTCGTTGACGACCACGAGCATCGGGGAGTCGGTCATGTCACCTTCCCAAAACGGTCATTGTGGAAGACGGGGTCCGCCCGCCGCCCTCGATCAGCCGGGGACAGGCGGGCCAGCCGGTCGGGTCGGCCGGCGGCGCCGCGCACAGGACGTAGTGGTGGGGGGCGAGCACGTCGGTCCGGCCGGCCGCGGCGCGCATCACGGCGGCGTGGACGGCCTCGGGCGTGTCCAGCCCGGGACGCGCGACGAGATATCCGGTCAGCCGGGCCGCCGCCCCGTCTGCGGTGTCGTCTCCGGAGTCCTCCACCACGACCGCGGCCGGGTCGGTCCCGCACACCCGGCGCAGCAGCGCCTCGCTCTCCGGCAGGTCCACCCAGTCGTGGCCGATCGCGGTCCACCCGGCGGGGCGCCGCACCGGGTCCAGCCCCGCGACCTTCGCGACCTGGTCCAGCGGCACCTCCTCGGAGAGCGCCCGGACCAGTAACTCCTCCAGGCCGGTGAGCATCCGCTCGGCGACGTCCCCGGGCAGGAAGGCGGTGTCCACCAGCACGTAGAACTCGCAGGTGGACGGGGCCGGGCCGGTGGCGAAGAAGATCCTCGCCTTGACCTTCGAGTAGGCACCGACGAAGAACGTCCTGGTCCGGCCCCGCAGTGCGGCGAGCGCCGCGGCGTCCCCGGGATCGACCGGCGGCAGGCCCTGCCAGCGGCCCGCCTGCCTGACGTCGTTGAAGAACGCGTCCAGGTCGATGTCGGCGCCGCGGTCCCACGCCTCCGCCTCCCACGCGGCCAGCACGAGCGCGGGATCGTAGTGCCCGTTCCGGTAGGTCGCCATCGTCCTGCGGTGTCCGCGCCGCAGCGCGTCGGCGAACGTGCCGGCCTCCAGGTCGATGACGCACAGCCCGTCCTGGGCGGCGGGGCCGGCCATCGCCTCCATCCCCGGGTGGTGCCGGTTGGACACGATGAGCTGCAGCGCCGCCGTGGAGTGCCCGGTGACGGCGGCCAGCAGCGCGGCGCTCGCGACCGTGAGCACGCTGGAGGTCGTCACGCCGTGCCGAGCGGCGAGCGCCTCGGCGGCGACGGCCGCCGCCGGAGACTCCATCCCGTGGCGGACGAAGCGCGGCTCCTCGGGTTCCCGCGCCGGGAAGTCGAACATCGAACGCGGTGCGGACGCCAGACCGGTCCGCCAGTGCCGCAGCGCCTGGCCGCCGGGCGGCGGATCCGACCGCTCGACGGCCGCCTGGTCGAGCGGCTGCCAGTCCGGGCCGGGCAGGTCCTCTCCGGCGACCAGCCTCGGCCACTCCGCGGCCACCATGTTCAGCGACCAGCCGTCGAGCGCGAGATGTGACAACGCGAGCGCCAGCGCGCGCGGCCGGCCCCCCTGGCAGACCACCGCGCACCGGATCGGCAGCTCGGCCGCGTAGTCGAACCCGGTCGCGGCCAGCTCGGCGGCCAGCGCCTTGGCCGCGCTCATCGGCTTGGCCGCCGCCTCGTACACGCCAACGGTGAGCCGGCCCTCGCGGTTCACCCGCTGACTGGTGCCGTCCCCGTCCCGGACGAACACCGTGCGCAGCGTCTCGTGCCGCTCGACGAGACGGCCCACGGCGCGCAGCACGGCGTCCAGGCCGGCCGCCCCGGTCACCGGCAGGGTCCAGGCCAGGTTGAAGTAGGGGTCGCCGTCGTCCAGCCACTGCGTGGAGCGCCAGATCCCCTGCTGGCCCCAGGTCAGCGCGGCCTGCCCGCCCCGTGCGCCGCGGAACTCCACGGTGCGCGGCGGCAGCGCCGTGAGACCGGTGACCCGCGCCGGCGCGCTCGCGGTCACTTCCGCTGCCCCGCGATGTGCTCGACCAGGCCGTCGAGCGTGTCGAGGTGGCCGCCGTCCAGGTCGACGTCGCAGTCGAACTCGGTCTCCAGCAGGTCGATCAGCCGGAGGTAGGCGATCGAGGTGAGGCCGAGCGCGGGCAGGCTGCAGTCCGCCGCCAGGATGTCGGCGGGGGCCAGGTCGCCGCCGCTCGCCTTCGACACCAGCTCGGCCACGCGTTCCCTCAGCATGCCTCCTCCCGCAGGCGGGCGACCTCCGCAGCGATCCCGTTGATCGTCGGCTCGTCGAAGAACACGTCGAAGGACAGCTCCACGTCCATGCGCTCGCGCACCTTCGCGATGATCTGGGTGATCGACAGCGAGTGCCCGCCGAGGTCGAACAGGTCATCGTCCGGGCCGATCTCCGGCATGCCGAGCACCTCGCGCCAGATGTCGCCCACCTCCGCGAGGTACGGCACGGCGTCCGCCTTGCCACCTGCTCTGGCCGGGGCCGGCTCCCCGGTCCGCGCGAAGGACGGCTCGACCGCGCCGCCGACCACCGGGGACGGCAGCGGCAGGTCGGCCACGTCGGCGTCCGGGGCCGTCGCCACCGCGCGCAGCAGGGCGAGCAGGTGCTCGGCGACGGTCTCGCAGCCGGAGCGGCTCAGGACGAGCGGGTTGAACTGCAGCCGGGCCGCTATGCCGTCCGGCGCGTCCACCACCTGCAGGTGCAGCGTGCCGCGCACCGCCTGGTTGAACGACATCCAGTCCACCGACGCCTCCACGCCGGGGAACTCCGGCGCGCTCCCGTCACGCCTGCGGTAGCTGACCGAGACCGGCGTCAGCGCGGTGCGCGGGCTCACGCCGCCGACCGCACGCGCGAGCGGCACCTGCCGGAACCGGTAGACGGCCCGCAACTCCTCGCGTACGGCGTGGGCGAACTCGGCGAACTTCCCGCCGGGCGGCGGGGCCGGCACCGGCAGCTCGTTCACGAACAGGCCGATGTGACCCCGCGTCTCCTCGGTCCTGGTCGACAGGTCGACGGCCACCGCCGCGTCCTCGTTGCCGTACGCCGCGAGCAGGGTGTGCACGGCGGCGAGCACCAGCTCGAACCGGGTGACGCCCATCTTGTCCGCGGCGACGGCGAGGTCGGCGGGCAGCGCGAAGTCGACGGCGTCGCCGGCCGCGGCGCGGGTCGAGACCCCGGAAAGTCCGGGGAGCCGCAGGTCCTGCCGGTCCCGCCAGCGGTCGCGCCAGAACTCGGCGGCATCGCCGAGCAGCTCGGCCACCCGGGCGTTCTCCCGCTCCACGGCCTCGCCGTACGTCAGGGGAAGGGCCGGCGACGGCAGCCCGGCGTAGGCGTCGGCCAGGCCGCGCACCAGGATGTCTTTCGACATGCCGTCGAAGACGGCGTGGTGGGCGACGAAGACGAGCAGGTGCCGCTCCGGCGCGAGCCGGAACACCGTGAATCGGGCCGTCGGCCCGCTTCCCAGGTCCAGGGCGAGCGACGCCTCGCGGTCGACCAGCTCGCCGGGCTCACGCCCTGCGTCCTCGAACCCGGTGGCGTCCTCGGACCGGATCGGCGGCGGCACGGCGGCAGGCGCCAGGCGCACCACGCCGTCCCGCTCCGCCAGGGCCGCGGCCAGCTGGGGATGCGCGCGGACCACGTCGTGGCAGGCGGCCAGCAGCCGGTCCACGTCGAGTGGGCCGTCGAACCGGATGGCCAGCGGCATGTGGTACACCCGGCCCCCGCAGCCCATCTGCTCCGTTATCCACATGCCGTGCTGTGCGAGGGACGCCTGCTCCCCCTCGCCGATGAGTGTCGGTGACATCTCACTTGCCTTCCGTCGTGCTGATCACGGAGTCGCCCAGCAGCGCGGGCAGCTCCTTCTTGATGACCTTGCCTGACTGGTTCCTGGGCAGGCTGTCGACCACGAGGACCCGTTCGGGCAGCTCGTGCCAGGCCAGCCGGTCCATCAGGAAGGCGCGCACCTCGCTCTCCGACAACCCAGGGCTTTCCGACAATCCCGGGCTTTCCGGCAGTCCGGACGACCGGGGCACGATCGCGGCGCCCAGCACGGAGCCGAGCACCGGATGCGGGAGCCCGAACACGGCCGCCTCGGCGATCCCCGGGTGCTCGTGAAGCGCGGCCTCCACCTGGAGCGTGGACACCTTGAACGCGCCGGTCTTGACCACATCGCTCTCCCGGTCGACCAGGTAGAGGTAGCCGTCGGCGTCCACGTATCCGACGTCGCCCATGCGCACCCAGCCGTCGCGGAACGACCGGGCGCTGGCCTCGGCGTCGCCGTAGTAGGACCGGGTGGCGGTGGGCGACCGCATCCACACCTCGCCGGTCTCCCCGGGCGGGAGCGGGTTGCCCTCCTCGTCGGTGATGCGCAGCGAGCCGCCGAACGCGGGCCGCCCCAGTGCGGCGGGCCGCGTCCGGTCGTAAATCATGATCGTCTGCGCGGGGGCGGCCTCGGTGGACGTGTAGTAGTTCGTCACGGTCGCGTTCGGGAAGGCCGTCGCCAGGCGTTCCGACAGGGCGGGGGGAAGCGCGGCCGCCGCCGACCCCAGCAGCACCACGCTGGACATGTCGTGCCGCTCGTGCAGCCCGGCGTCGAGCAGCTCGATCGCCATGGAGGGCACCAGGAACACGGTGCCGGGGCGGTAGGTCTCGATCAGCCGGGCGAACCGGCCCGGCGTGAACCTCGCCGGGGTCAGCACGGTCGGCCGGGCGTCCAGCGCGTTGATCAGCATGGTCTGGCCGGCGTTGGTGCCGATCGGGAAGGCGTGCAGCAGGTGCCGCGAGTGGGCGAACCTACGGTGCTTGGGCTGCGTGACGCACCCGTAGGCCAGGTTGGCGTGGCTCGCGCCGACCCCCTTGGGCCGCCCGGTCGTGCCGGAGGTGTAAAGGATCTGCGCCAGGTCGCCGGGCCGCACCCGCGGCCCTTCCTGCGCCGGCTCCGCCGCGAAGCCGGCTTCCAGCTCCGCCGGGGTCGCGGTCCACCGCTCCGGGGCCCTCTCCCCCGGTCCCGACCCCGTCGGCGCCGCGAGGTCCCGGCCGAGCAGCACCGCCGACGCCGCGCAGTGCTCGATCATGTAGCGCAGCTCGGCCGGCGCCAGCCGATCCGACATCGGCACGGCCACCGCGCCCGCCTTGAGCACGCCGAAGAACGCCACGGCGAAGTCGATCCAATCGCGGCTGCCGAAGTGCAGCGCCACCCGGTCGCCCGGGGCGACGCCCCGGTCCGCCAGCCCGGCGGCGAGCGCCGCCGACCTGCGGTCCCACCCGGCGAAGGTGAGCTGCCCCTGCCCCTCCACGATCATCGCGACGCCGTCCGGTTCCTGCCCTGCGCGCAGCCGCAGCAGCTCCGGCACGGTGAGCGCGGGCGTCCCCCGCGTCCTCGTCCCCGTCATGCGAGCTCCTTCTCGGGTTCGCGGGCCGTCCGTGTGTCCGCGGGTGCGTCCGTACGGTCGCCGGGGCTGGCGTCCGCCGTCCGGGCGGCCGCGATGCGTTCGGTCAGGGCCTGGTAGCCGACGACGTCGTCCGGCAGGGCGTCGGGCACGTCGGTGTCGAACCGGCGCAGCACCCGGACCCGCAGCGCGACCAGGGCGATGACGGCGATCGCCACCGCGAAGCAGGCGTACATGAAGCCGATCCCGCGGCCCGGACCGGTGCCGAGCATCGCGCCCGCCGTGCCGGCGAGCGGCCCGTCCGGGGCGAGCAGCGGCTCGAAGACCTGCGCGCCGTACGGCGCGACCAGGCCGAACCCGATCGGCAGGGTGGACCAGGCGATCAGCGTGTTCAGCGCGATGACCCGGCCGTGGAACCGCTGCGGCACCTTGACCTGGATGATCGTGGCGTAGACGCCGTTCAGCAGGGTGAGGCACAGCGACATGCCGAACGCGCCGACCGCGATCAGGAACAGGTCCGCGCGCAGCCCGGTCAGCAGGCAGAACACCGACAGGGCGAGCGTGGACAGCAGCACGCCGAACAACCGCCGGCGGCGCGGGCCGCCCCAGGCGGCCATGCCCAGGCCGCCGAGGAAGGCGCCGAGTCCGCCCGCGAACGACACCCGGCCGACCTCGGCCAGCGACGCGAACGACAGCACCAGCGGCGAGATCATCAGGAACAGCGGGGACAGGAAGACGTTCAGCACCGCGAAGTAGAACAGCATCGCGCGGAAGCCTCGATGGCCCCAGGAGTGGCGGATGCCGCCCATCATCTCGGCGAGCACGCTCTCCCGCCGCTTCCAGGCCATCGTCGCCGGGAAGCGGATCAGCGCGACGGTGAGCGTGGCGACGACGTAGCTGGCCACGTCGATGACGAGGATGCCCTCCAGCCCGATCGCCGCCATCAGTCCGACCGCGATCAGCGGCACGATGAGCTGCGCGGTGCCGGTGGCCATCTGGACCACGCCGTTGGCGTGCCCGAGGAACCGTTTCGGCACGAGCTGCGGGATCGCCGAGCCGTACGCGAGCCGTTGGAAGGTGAGCGAGACGGACAGGCAGACCAGCAGCGGGTAGATGTGCCAGACCTGCAGGTTGCCGGTCCACAGCAGCAGTCCGAGCGCGAGCTGGGTGCCGCCTGCGGCCGCGTCCCCGGCGATCATGACCTTCCGCCGGTCGAACCGGTCGACGATGGTGCCGGCCAGCGGGGCGACGAGCATGCCGGGCAGCAGGCCGAGCACGGAGAACAGCGCGAACCGGGCGAGCGAACCGGTGGTGAGGTAGATCCACAGCGGGATGGCGAACTCGGTCAGCGCGGAGCCGGTGATCGAGACGAGCTGGCCTGCCGCGACCACGAGGAAGCGCCGCATGCTGGGCGGCGGGCCGACGTGCACCCGTGTGCCCGCCGCGCCGTCCGGGTCGTCCTGCGCCCCGCTCACCTCGGCCTCAGCCCCGTTCTCTGCGGCCTGGGCGGAGCGGCGCGAGACGCCCTGCAGCCACCAGGTGCGGCCCTCGTCCCGTTCCATCCCCTCCGTGCGCCCGGAGGCGAGGGCGTCGTGCGTGCCGGTGACGATCTCGGCCAGCTCGTCGCTGCGGTATCTCAGGAAGAAGTGCCCGGCCTCGTCGAGGACGACGCACGCCGTCTCGTCTGACAGGCAGTGCCACTCCTTGTAACGTTCCTGGTAGAACTCGGCCGCCGGGTCGCGTTCGCCGACCACGGCGATCACCGGCGCGCGCAGCGCCGGGCCGCCGCCCTCCTCGAAGATCCGCGTGAAGTACCGCTCGGCGGCGCGGGTGCCTTCGCGGCGGTTGTGCACGATCAGTTTGACCTGTTCCCGGCCGAGGTCCTCCACGTCGAGCCCGGCGGCGGTCAGGGCGTTGACGCGCTGCTGGTCACTGGTGAGCTTGTCGAAGAAGGTGCCGAGCCAGTTCATGCCACGGCCCGGCCGGGCGAAGGGGAACACGCCGCCGAGGTACAGCGCGTCCACCGTGCGGCCGTCCGCCTCCAGCCTCCGGGCGATCTCGGCGGACAGCATGACGCCGAGGCCGCAGTGGCCGTACAGCACCAGCGAGCCGCCGTTCCTGTCCATGATCTCGGAGATCTCGGCCACGCAGCCGAGCACGACCTCGTCGAACGGCCGGGACTCCTCGCCCAGCTCGTGACCGGGCACGGCGACCGAGTAGAGCGCCCAGTCGTCCGGCAGCGCGTCCGCGAGCGGCTGGTAGACGACCGCGCTCCCCCCGCCGTACGGCACGCACACCAGGGTGGTGGTGGCGGGCCTGGCGGGGGTGAGCCGGTGCAGCAGGGAGCGCGGCACGTCCCCCTCGGCCGTGAGCAGCCGGGCCAGCTCGCGGACGGTGCGGTGCTTGAACACGTCGAGCACCGTGATCTGCCGGTCCGGATGCGCCTTGCGCAGCCGGGCGATGACCCGCATCGCCAGCAGCGAGTGGCCGCCCAGCGCGAAGAAGTCGTCGAGCGCCCCCACGCGCTCGACTTCCAGCACCTCCGCCCAGACGCGTGCCACGTCCTCCTCGGCGCCGGGCGCCGGGGCGACGTATTCGGCCGCCGCCACGTCGGCCTCCGGCTCGGGCAGCCGCGAGCGGTCCACCTTGCCGTGCGACTTGAGCGGCAGCTCGTCCAGCCAGGCGTACCGCGAGGGGATCATGTACGCGGGCAGCCGGTCGGCCAGCCACGCGCGCACCGCCGCGCTGTCCGGTCGTGCGCCGTCCACGGCGTTTTCCGCGTTCCCGGCGGCGGGGACGGGGACGAGGTAGGCGACGAGCTGCTCGCCGCGTGGCTCGACCACGGCCTGGGCGACGTCCGGATGGTCGGCGAGCACCGACTCGACCTCGCCGAGCTCGACCCGGTAGCCACGGATCTTCACCTGCAGGTCGCGGCGGCCCAGGAACTCCAGATCACCCGAGGAGGACCACCGGCCGAGGTCCCCGGTGCGGTACATGCGCGACCCGGGCGGGCCGTACGGGTCGGGGAGGAACCGGTCGGCGGTCAGGCCGGGACGGTTCAGGTAGCCGCGGGCCAGCCGGTCGCCGCCGAGGTAGATCTCCCCCGGCACTCCGGCGGGCACCGGCCGCAACCGCTCGTCCAGCACGTACGCCCGCGCCCCGGGCAGCGGCGAGCCGATCGGCAGGCTCACGCTCGCCTCGGCCGGGCCGTCGGGAGCGGGCAGCCGGGCGACGTCGTAGGTGGTCACGCCGACGGTGGCCTCGGTCGGCCCGTAGTGGTTGACGACCCGGCAGCGGCCCAGCGCCGCGAGCTCGGCCGCCCAGCCACGCGGGGCCGCCTCTCCGCCCAGCAGCAGCAGCTTCCTGGGCAGCAGGTCGTCCGGCCCGGCGTCGGCGAGCAGCGCGGCGAGGTGGGATGGAGTGATCTTGAGGTAGTCGATCCCGGTCCGCCGGAAGATCTCCGCCAGCTCGGGACCGGCGGTGCGCGAGGGCACCAGGTGCAGGGTGCCGCCGGTCATCAGGCACAGGTAGAAGACCGTGACGCCGAAGTCGAAAGCGAGGGACTGGAGCAGGGCGAAGGACGAGCCGGGCTCCACGTCCAGCCGCTCGCGCACCCCGGCGAGGTAGACCATGACCTCGTGGTGCTGCACCGCGACGCCCTTGGGCCGCCCGGTGGTGCCGGAGGTGTAGATCACGTACGCGAGGTCGCCCGGCGCCGTCTGCTCCTCGGCGGGGAACCCCGGCGCGTCGTCGCCCGTGTGGTTGCCAATGGGATCGCCAATGGGGTCGTCCGTGTGGTCGTCGAGGTACACGGCGGTGATGTCCACGGCGCCGCCGTCAGATCCGGGCAGCCGGTCGCGCAGGTCCGGGCTGGTCACGACGATCGCCGCCCCGGCGTCGGCCAGGACGTACTCGAGCCGGCCGCGCGGGTGCTCCGGGTCGAGCGGCAGGTAGGCCGCGCCCGTCTTGAGCACGCCGAGCACCGCGACCGCGAGCCCGATGGACTGCTCCAGGCAGATCGCCACACGGTCGTCGCGCCGTACGCCGAGCCCGCGCAGCCGCCGGGCGAGCCGGTCGGCCGCGGCGTCCAGCTCGGCGTACGTGAGGGCGTCGCCGCCGCAGGCGACGGCGGTCGCGGACGGGGTGCGGGCCGCCTGCGCGGCGATCACCTCATGCAGGGCCGACGCCCCGCCGAACGCGTCCGCCGGGGGCGTCTCGGCCTCGGGACCCGCTCCCGCGAACCCCAGCACGCGGTCGCGCTCCGCCGCCGGGAGCAGCTCCAGGTCCGACACCCGCGCGTGCGGGTCGGCGACGATCGACCTGAGCAGGTTCTCGAAGCACTCCGCCAGGCGCTCGATCGTGGCCGGCCGGAACAGCTCGGTGCGGTAGGTGAAGTTGCCTCGCAGGCCGTCGCCCTGGTCCATCAGGTAGAGCGCGAGGTCGAACCGGCTGGCGGTCACCTCGAACGGGTACGCCGACATGGTCAGGCCCTGGGTGCGCAGCGGGGCCGACCGGTAGTTCTGCAGCGCGAACATCACCTGGAACACCGGCGACCTGCTCACGTCGCGCTCGACGCCGAGCTCGCCGACCAGGCGGTCGAAGGGCAGTTCCTGGTGGGTGTAGGCGTCCAGCGCCGTCTCACGCACCCGGCCGAGCAGCTCGGTGAAGGTCGGGTCGCCGGACAGGTCGGCCCGCATCGGCAGCGAGTTGATGAAGAGCCCGACCACCCGCTCCAGCTCCGGGAGGTCGCGTCCCGACACGGGCGACCCCACCGCGAAGTCGTCCTGACCGGAGTAGCGCGCGAGGAGCACCTGGTAGGCGGCGAGCAGCGTCATGTACAGCGTCGCGCCGTTCTCCCCGCCCAGCGCCGTCAGCGCGTCCACCAGCTCGCGGTCCAGCGCGACACCGTGGGCGGCGCCCGCCGACCCCTGCTCCGGCGGGCGCGGCAGGTCGGTCGGCAGTTCCAGCGGCGGCAGCCCGGCCAGCCGCTCCCGCCAGTAACGGATGTCGTCCTCGTGGGTCCGGCCGCGTTCCCACAGCGCGTAGTCGCCGTACTGCACGGGCGGGGCGGCGAGCCCGGCGTCGGTCCCGGTCCGGTACGCCTCGTGCAGGGCGAGCAGCTCCTCCATCACGATGTCGCAGGACCAGCCGTCGGTGACGGTGTGGTGCATGGTCAGGAGCAGCACGTGCTCGCGGGCGCCGAGCCGGACCAGGAGCAGCCGCAGCAGCGGGCCGGTCGCCAGGTCGAACGGCCGGCCCAGCTCCTCCTCGACGGCCGCGGGGTCGTCCGACAGCCGCAGCTCGACCACGGGCTCGTCGTCCAGCACGATCTCCGGCGTCCCGTCGTCGGTGGTGACGAACCGGGTGCGCAGGCTCTCGTGGCGCCGGGCCACCTCGGTGAGGGCGCGCCCCAGGGCCGCGTCGTCGATCTCACCGCCGTCCAGCCGGACGGCGAAGGCGACGGTGTAGGCGGTGGTGCCCGGGGCGTACTGCTCCAGGAACCACAGGCGCTCCTGGGCGTGCGAAAGCGGCGGGTGGGTGCCGACCGGCCGCGGCGGCACGGTGACCCTCGCGGCTTTCCCGGCTTTGAGCCGCTGCGCCAGCAGCGCCTGCTTGGCCGGTGAGAGGCCGGTCCGGGTCACGACGCCGGCACCTCGGTTGAAATTTGCATTAAGAACATGGCATTCCTCTGTGCGCTCTGCGCCCCGGTACGCCGGCGATTTATACGAAGACGCGGGCGGCCAACGATCCGCCGGCGGTGGAATCACCGCCGGTGAGCTTCCTGCCTGGTGCCTGGCGCGGCGCGGGATCCGCCGCCGCTCGCGCCGGTAACCCCCATTTCGGACGCGGTAGTGGGAACGCTCCCACGGCAGTGGAGGCTAGGGATCGCGCCTTTCGTTCGTCAAGTGTCATGGAAGTTTCTGTCCGTTATTAGCCCCAAGGCGGGGAATGTGCGGTTATTGCTGCAGATCACGGACAATGCGGTCTTAATCTCCCAAATTCCCCGCATGACCAGGGATTGACAGCGCCTCTTACCCCACCTACCCTCCGTGGGAGCGCTCCCAGGCAGGACGCTCCTGTCAATGGATGCCGTGGTGCTCCTGTCCCTGGCAGCGGGGCCCGGCGTCGAGCGCGCCCTCGACCAGAGACGCACCAGGAGCGGACCACCTGTGATCGTCACCGCTGCACCGCCCCGGAGCCCGCGGCATACCGTCAACGACGGGGATCTCCGCTCACTCCTCCTCATCCGCCACTTCGAACGCGCCCTGCTCCGCCTGTTCGAGCAGGGCGTGCTGAGCGGCACCACCCACACCTGCCTCGGGCAGGAGTACATCCCCGTCGCGCTGTCGGCCCTGCTCCGCGACGACGACTTCGTGTTCAGCAACCACCGGGGGCACGGCCACTTCCTCGCCCGCCATCCCGACCCGCACGGACTGCTCGCCGAGATCATGGGGCGGGAGGGCGCGCTGTGCGGGGGCGTCGGCGGCAGCCAGCACATCTACCACCGGCGTTTCCTGTCCACGGGGGTGCAGGGCGAGAGCCTCCCCGTGGCGACCGGGGTGGCCCTGAAGCTGGCCGGCACGGGAGCGCTGGCCTGCGCGTACATCGGAGACGGCACCTGGGGCGAGGGCGCCGTCTACGAAGCGCTGAACATGGCGTCCCTATGGCGGGTGCCGCTGCTCGTCGTGGTCGAGCACAACGGCATCGCCCAGTCGACCCCCACGTCCGCCCAGATGGCCGGCACCATCGCCGCCCGGGCGGCGGCCTTCGGCGTCCGCCACCACCACGTCGCGTCCACCGACGTGGGCGAGATCAGGGAGGTCCTCGCCCCGCTGGTCGACACCGTGCGTGCCGAGCCGTCCCCACTGGTCGTCGAGTTCGCCACGCACCGCCTCGGACCGCACAGCAAGGGCGACGACACCCGCCCGCCTGAGGAGATCCGCCGGGCCCGGGAGTCCGACTGGTACGACGCGTACGCCGAGGCCGATCCCGACCGGTTCGCCCGGATCGACCGGGAGCAGCGAGAGCTCGTCGAGCGGGTGGTCGCCGAGGTCTCCGCCCGCCCCCACGCCCGGCCGGGAGGATCGGCGTGACCAGGGTTGCCGAGCACCTCAACCAGGCGCTGCACGATCTCATGGAGTCCGACCCCTCGGTCCACCTGCTCGGCGAGGACGTCAGCGACCCGTACGGCGGTGCGTTCAAGGTCACCCGCGGACTGTCCGGCCGGTTCGGCTCCCGGGTGAGGTCCACGCCGCTGAGCGAGGGCGCGATCACCGGGGTCGGAGCCGGGCTGGCCCTGGCCGGCGACAAGGCCATCGTCGAGATCATGTTCTCCGACTTCGTGGCGCTGGCGTTCGACCAGATCACGAACTTCGCCGCCAAGTCCACCTCCATGTACGGCAGGCCCGTGCCGGTGCCGCTCGTGGTGCGCTGCCCCACGGGCGGAAACCGCGGCTACGGCCCGACCCACAGCCAGAACCCGCAGAAGCACTTCATCGGCGTGCCGGGGCTGTCCCTGTTCGAGATGACGCCGTTTCACGACGCGGGCGAGCTGTTCGCCCGGATGTTCCGGCTGGCGCGGCCCTGCCTGTTCTTCGAGGACAAGGTCCTGTACACGCGGCAGATGTACCGCACGGACGACCTGTTCCGCTTCGAGCTGGTGGACGACGTGGCGCGGGTGTACCTCGACGGCGCGGGCCGGCCCGACTGCACGCTGGTCACCCATGGCGGGCTCGTCCACCGGGCGCTCGACGCCGTGCGGGCGCTGCTCCTCGAGGACGACCTGGTCTGCGAGCTGCTGGTGCCCGCCCAGCTCTACCCCGTGCCCCATCTGTCGGGGCTGGAGGACGCGCGGCACGTGTGCGTCGTCGACGACGGAACCGAGGGCGGCACCTGGGCGGCCGAGGTGGCCACGGCGCTCTACCCGCGCCTGTGGGGCCGCCTGCGCCGCCCGATCACACTGGTCAACTCGGCGGACGGGGTGATCCCCGCCGCCCCCCATCTGGAACGCGAGGTGCTCGTGCAGGCCGACAGCATCAGGGCCGCGGTGAGGGAGGCGCTGTCTTGACTTCCTCCCCCGCCTAAAGGCGGGGGATTCCCACCCTCACGGGCTGGGCTTCCTGCTTCACCGCCGACCGCCGAAGGGAGGACCCTTGCGGACTCACGTCAGCTCCACAGGCAGACACCGCTCGACCAGCGGCCAGGATGTTCTTGGCGGCGTTGACGTCCCGGTCATGCCAGGCGCCGCACCCCGGACACGACCAGTGCCGGGCGGACAGGCAGAGCTCGGCGAGCAGGTGCCCGCACGCGCTGCATGTCTTGGACGACGGATACCAGCGGTCGATCACGACCAGGCGCCGCCCGTACCGCTGGGTCTTGTACTCCAGTTGACGGCGGAACTCCCCCCACCCGCAGTCGGAGATCGCCCGGGCGAGGCGCCGGTTGCGGACCATGCCCTTGACGTTGAGGTCCTCGATCACGATCAGGTCGTGGTCGCGGACCAGCCGGGTGCTGGTGCGGTGCAGGAAGTCGGCGCGGGCGTCCCGGACCTTGGTGTGGGCGCGGGCGACCTTCGCCCTGGCCTTGGCCCGGTTGTTGCTGCCGGGCTGCTTGCGGGCCATACGCCGCTGGTAGCGCGCCAGGTTCCTGGCCTTGCGGTCCAGATGACACGGATTGGCGACCTTCTGGCCAGTCGAAAGCACGGCGAAGTCGGTCACGCCCAGGTCGATGCCGGCCGACGCCCCACCTGCCGGCAGCGGCTCAGACTCCGTGGCCTCCTCAACGGCCAGAGAGGCATACCAGCGACCGTCGCTGTCACGGGAGACGGTCACCGTGGTCGGGTTGATCGTGGCGGGGTCAGTTTCGGGCCAGGACCACACGAACTCGATCGGGTCGTCCATCTTCGCCAGGTGCAGTCGGCCGTCGCGCCAGCGGAACGCCGAGCGGGTGTAGGTCGCACTCTGGCGGCCGTGGCGGGACTTGAACCGCGGGTATTTGGCGCGTCCGGCGAAGAAGTTCACGAACGCCGTGTGCTGGTGCCGCAAAGCTTGCTGCAAGGGGACGCTGGAGACCTCGTACAGGAAGTCATGGCCGCCGTCGCGTTTCAGCTCGGTCAGGTATCGGTCGGTCTGGGCGTACGAGGTCGCCACGCCCTCGGCGCGGTAGCGGGCCTGCCGCCAGGCCAGGACTGTGTTCCAGACCAGGCGTACGCAACCGAACGTGCGGTTCAATACCGCTGCTTGTTCGGGGGTGGGGTAGACCCGCACCTTGTACGCCGTATGCACGTTCGAACTTTACCGTCCCCTTGCTCGCTTGGTCAGCGAAGGAGCAAAGTCGTGAACGCTTCACACTCTGGGTTGTCCCGGCTTCGCCGGGCCACCCCTGACAGGGTCCGGATTCCTCCCGGCTCTGTAGGACCGGGCTTCCTCCGGAGGTTGCGGTGACCGAGTTCCGGGTGCCCAAGCTCAACAACAACGACACGGCGTACGTCCTGGTCGAGTGGCTGGCCGAGGACGGGCAGGCGGTGCGGGACGGCGATCCGATCGTGCTGCTGGAGACGTCCAAGGCGACGGAGGAGGTCGAGGCCCCGGCGGACGGCGTCCTGCGGCGGCTGCTCGCCGAGGGTGCCGAATGCGAGCCCGGGCAGGTGATCGCCCGCGTGCTCGGGAGCGCGGACGAGGCCGCCGGGGAGACCGCGGACGAGAACCCGGGCGGGCCGGAGACCCCGGTGCCGTCCGGCGCCGCCTCCGGCGTCGTCGTCACGGCGCCCGCGCGCGAACTGATCGAGGCGCACGGCATCGCCGTGGAGCGGGTGTACGCCCTCGGCCGCAAGGTGATCAGGCGGACCGACGTCGAGGAACTGCTCGGCGGACAGACGCCCTCCCCCGCCGCCGTCGCGGACGACGCCCCGGCCGCGAACGACGCGAGCGGGGACGACGCGAGCGGGGACGACGACGCACAGTGGATCACGCTGTCGCGGGCGCAGCAGCGGACGGCCGAGGTCGTCGAGCGGTCCCGGCGCGAGATCCCGGCGGCCTTCACGGCGATGAACGTCGACGTGACCGAGGTCCTGTCGCTCGCCCGCGACCTCACCCGCCGGCTGCGCACCCTGGTCGGCCTGCCCGAGATGGTGGTGAAGGCGGTCGGCGGGCTGCTCGACCGCTTCCCGATGTTCTTCGCGGAGCCCGGCCCCGGCTCGCGGGCGAGAAGGGCCGCCACCGCCGACGTGGGCGTCACGGTCGACGTGGGCGGGGGGCTGTTCATCCCGGTCGTCCGCGACGCGGGCAACCGGCCGCTCGCGGAGATCGCCGGCGACCTGGTCGGCTTCCGCAAGACGGCGCTCACCGGGTCGTTCCGGGAACGCGACCTCCAGGGGGGCGCCATCACTCTCACCCTGCACACGCACGACGGCATCGTGTTCGCCGTCCCGATCGTCTTCCCCGGCCAGACGTGCGCGCTGGCGCTGACCGCGCCGCGCTCGGAGGTCGTCCAAGACGGATCGGGCTTCGCCGTACGCAAGACCGCCACAATAGGCCTCGCATACGACCACCGTTTCATCAACGGTCGCGATGCCGCGGAGTTCCTCGGCGAACTCCGCACGGCGCTCGAATCACCCGCGCGTTTCCTCACCGAGAATGGATGAAGCCATGAACTCACCCGCACGGTTTCCGGCCGACTTCGTCTGGGGCGCGTCCACCGCGGCGTACCAGATCGAGGGCGCGACCACGGAGGACGGTCGCGGGCCCTCGGTGTGGGACACGTTCTGCGCGGTCCCCGGCAACGTACGCGACGGTGACAGCGGGGAGCACGCCGCCGACCACTACCACCGCTACAACGAGGACCTGGACCTGATCGCCGATCTGGGCCTGGGCAGCTACCGCTTCTCCATCGCCTGGCCGCGGATCCAGCCGACCGGCTCGGGCAAGCCCAACCAGAAGGGCCTCGACTTCTACCGCAGGCTCGTGGACGGGCTGGCCGAACGCGGCGTCCGGCCGATGGCCACGCTCTTCCACTGGGACCTGCCGCAGGAACTGCAGGACCGAGGGGGCTGGGAGAACCGGGACACGGCCGAGCGATTCGCGGAGTACGCCGAGATCTGCTTCGACGCCCTGGAGATCAGGGACTGGCTGACGATCAACGAGCCCAAGACCGTGGTCGACTGCGGATACCGCTTCGGCAGCCACGCGCCGGGCTTCAAGGACGACGCGCGCGCGTTCGTCGCCTGCCACCACCTGCTGCTCGCCCACGGCCTCGCCTCGCGGATGCTGCACGAGCGGCACCCCGGACGCCGCATCGGGCCGGCGCTCAACCTGCACCCCACCTACCCGGCCGACGACACGCCGGAGGCGCGCGAGGCGGCCCACCACCAGGACGGACTGGAGAACCGGCTCTACCTCGACCCCATCTTCAAGGGCCGCTACCCGGAGGACACGCTGCGCTGGATCTCCGAGCGCGGCCCGATGGCCGACCACATCCTCGACGGGGACCTCGGGGTCATCAGCGAGCCCATCGACGTCCTCGGCGTGCAGTACTACACCCCGGTCTTCGTGGACGGCAAGGGCGAGCGGGTCTTCCTGCACGAGCGGGCCCAGGCCGAGTGGCTGGAGATCTACCCCGAGGGCCTGCACGACCTCCTCGTCCGGGTGCAGCGGGACTACCCCGGGGTGCCGGTGGTCATCACCGAGAACGGCCTGGCCACCGTGGACGGGGTCGACGCCGACGGCCGCGTCCGCGACGATCGGCGGATCGCCTACCTGCGCGACCACCTGGGCGCCGTGCACCGCGCGATGGAGGCCGGCGCGCAGGTCGAGGGCTACCACGTGTGGTCGCTGCTCGACAACTTCGAGTGGGCCGAGGGATACAGCCAGCGGTTCGGCATCGTGTACGTGGACTACACGACGCAGAAGCGCACCCCGAAGGACAGCGCGCTCTGGTACCGCGACGTCGTGAAGAGCGGCGAACTGCGCTGACGACCGTCCGGGCCAGCGCGGCCCGGTAACAGGCGAGCAGGCCCAGTGGACAGGCCCGGTGCGTGACGCACCGGGCCCGCGGCGCAATTCCACCGGCCATTTCCGCGGCATGGCCCACACCCGGCCGCGCGTATTCGCGTGCCCGGGCGCACGTTGTGCGGTGACGCGATGACGGCCGTCCGGAGCAGCTGAAACTTTCAGCACGGAGTGGTGGGCGATCGCCCATGCACGTGCATGCGAGAACCGGTCTGCGGCAAATCGGTGCCGTTATACCGATCTACGCGATAATCCCGAGAATATGTTGACGCGTCCGCCGAAAAGACTTAGCTTTACCCGCTATGGGAGCGCTCCCACCACTCTCCCACCCCGCTTGGATCAAGGGCGATGAGCTGGGATAAAGTCCCTGCATACCGTCAGATGACCCGCTTCTTGACGTCGCGTCAGCGAGAGGACTCCCCCGTGCCCGATTACACGATTGCCGGCGGCGGATACCAGGCCACGATCAGCGAGCGGGGCGGCGCGCTCCGGGCGCTGCTCCATGAGGGCCGCGATCTGGTGACGAGCTGGCCGGAAGGCGGGCCGGTCCCCTACTACAGCGGCACCATCCTGGCTCCGTGGCCGAACCGCGTGGTCGGCGGCACGTACGTCTTCGAGGGGCAGCGCCGCAACCTGCCGGTGAACGAGCCCGACCGCGGCCACGCCCTGCACGGCCTCGTCGCCGAGCTCGACTGGAAGTGCGCGGAGCTGCTGTCGGTCGAGGACCACCACGGCCACGTACGGCTGACGCACGTCGTGGAGCCCATCGAGGGCTACCCGCACAGGATCGCCCTGGAGGTGCGGCACTCGGTGTCCGAGGAGGGCCTGTCGACCACGCTGACGGCGCAGAACGTGGGCGAGACGGCGGCGCCGTACGGCTGCGGGCCGCACCCGTGGCTGCTGGCCGGGCCCGACGTCACCGCCTACGAGCTCGACCTGCCGGCCGGGCGGGTGCTGCTCACCGACGACCTGCTCGCCCCCACCGACCTGGTGGAGGTCGCGGGAACGCCGTACGACTTCAGGACGCCGCGAGTGATCGGGGACACCGCCGTCGACCACGCCTTCACGGGCGTGACGGAGGGGCGCGTGCGGGTGCTCGGGCCCGAGGGCGGAGTGGAGCTCACCTGGGACCCGGCGGTGATGCCGTGGGTCCAGATCTGCACCGGCACGGGGCTCGGCCACCGGGGGCTGGCCGTGGAGCCGATGACCTGCCCGCCCGACGCGTTCAACTCGGGCACGGATCTGATTGTTTTGCAGCCGGGGGACAAGCACGAGGCCACGTGGACCATCGCGGTCACCACTCCGTCATTGGAAGGCTGAATGGACAGCAGGACGAAAAGGCGGTTGTCCCCCGCACAGCTCGACGAGATCACCCGCGACGCGCTGGGCTGCGGAGTGACCTCGTCGGAGGAGCTCACCGACGGCTTCGCCAACGCCGTCTGGCGGCTCGGTCTCGACGACGGACGTGAGGTGGTGCTCAAGCTCGGGCCGCCGCCCGACCTGCGGTTGCTGGCCTACGAGCGGCACCTGCTGCGCACCGAGGCGATGGTCTACCACCTCGCCCAGCCCGTGGGGCTGCCGATGCCCGACCTGCTCAAGGCGTCGTTCGACGACCCGCTGCTGGGCGGCGACTACCTCATCCTGTCCGCGCTCGACGGGGCGCCGTGGAACCGGACGTCACTCAGCCCCGCGGAGGAGAGCGCGCTCCGGTTCGAACTGGGCCGCCACCTCGCCCGCCTGCACGCCATCCCGGGCACCGGCGTCTTCGGCTACCCGTACGCGGGGCTGACCGGCCGGACCTGGCGGGAGGCGTTCCTCGTCATGATCGGCGCGCTGCTCGACGACGCGGTCTACTACAACACCCCGCTCCCCGCGACGATCGTGGAGATCGTCGGGCTCGTCCACATGAACGTGCACGTCCTCGACCAGGTCACCGCCCCGTCGCTGGTGCACTTCGACATGTGGCCGGGCAACGTGTTCCTGGACGGCGACAAGCGCGTCCAGGCGCTCATCGACCACGAGAGGGCGTTCTGGGGCGATCCGCTGGCCGACTTCGTCACCCCCACCATCTTCGGGGAGTTGCGTGAGGACGATCCCATGATCGCGGGCTACCGGCAGGAGGGCGGCCCGCTGACGCTGGACCGCGCCGCCCGCGTCCGGATCGCCCTCTACCGGGTCTACCTCTACCTGATCATGCTGGTGGAGGACGGCCCGAGGCAGTATCCGGAGGAGTCCTACGCCCCCACCAGGGACATCACCACGCGGTCACTGGTCGCCTGCCTGGACATGCTGCGCGCGGGACATCGGGAGGGCGGGCAGCGTCAGCCCGCCCCCCACGCCCGCGTCTGAGCGTCCGGGACCGGCGCGGAGGACGGGAGTCACGCCTCCAGCGTGAGGGACTGCGAGCCGCACCCGTTGCCGGTGTGCGGCTCGGAGTCGCCGGTCGCGGCGAGGGCCGCGGGCGCTCCGACGGTCAGCGACGCCACCAGGGACAGGACCATCGCCCCGGCCGCGACGCGGGGCAGGTGACTGACACGAGCACTCACAGCGCACTCCCGAAGGCCGACTCCATTGATCACAAAATAGCGGTCCCGCACGCACTCCGGTAGGCCCACATCTGGCGGGCCGGTTCCCCGCGTGAGATAATTTCAGCGGGTGATGAATTATGGAGACGACATGCGTGATCGCGGGCGGCGGGCCCGCGGGGGCCATGCTCGCGCTGCTTCTGGCCCGCGCGGGCGTCGACGTCACACTGCTGGAGAAGCACGCGGACTTCCTGCGTGACTTCCGCGGTGACACCATCCATCCCTCGACCCTCCAGGTCCTGGACGAGATCGGCCTGGCCGAGGCGTTCCACCGGCTGCCGCACCGCAAGGCGTACGAGATGTCCATGCGGACCGACGACGGCCAGGTGCCCGTCGCCGACCTGCGGCGCCTGCCGGGGAAGTACCAGTACATCGCCTTCGTCCCGCAGTGGGACTTCCTCGACCTGCTCACCCGCGAGGCGGCCGCGTATCCCAACTTCCACCTCCTGATGAACGCCAAGGTCGTCGATCTCGTACGGCACGACGGCGCGGTCCGCGGGGTGCGCTACTGCGACGAGCGGGGCGAGGAGCACGAGATACGGGCCGTGCTCACGGTCGCCGCCGACGGCCGGCACTCCGACGTACGGCGGGCGGCAGGCCTGGCGCCGAGACGGTTCGGCGCGCCCATGGACGTCGTCTGGTTCCGCATGCCGCGGGCGCAGGACGACCCCGAGCAGCCGTTCCTGCGGGCGTCGGCCGGACGGCTCATGGTCGCCATCAACAGGGAGACGTACTGGCAGCTCGCCTACGTCATCCCGAAGGGCGGCTTCGCCGCGCTCGAGGCGAAGGGCATCGACGGGCTGCGCAGCGAGGTGGAGCGGCTGCTGCCCTTCCTCGGCGGCAAGACCTCCGGGCTGCACGGCTTCGACGAGGTCGGCGTGCTGAGCGTCGAGCTGAACCGGCTCACGCGCTGGCACCTGCCCGGGCTGCTGCTGATCGGCGACGCGGCCCACGCGATGTCGCCGGTCTTCGGCGTCGGGATCAACCTCGCGGTGCAGGACGCGGTCGCGGCCGCCAACATCGTCGGGCCGGCCCTGCTGCGCGGCCGGGCCCCCGCCGCGCTGCTCGCCAGGGTGGAGCGCCGCAGGAAGGTGCCCACGGTCGTCGTGCAGACCGCGCAGCGGGTGGTGCAGGAACGCCTCATCCGGCCCGCGCTCGCCGGTCCCGTGGCGCCGATCCCCGACCTCACCCGCGTGCCGGTGGTGCGCTCGCTGCTGCCCCGGTTCATCGGGCTCGGCGTGCTGCCCGAGCACGTACGTCTTCCGCCGCGAGAAAAAAGATCTCAGCAAATGGACAGGAAGGGGCCCACACGGGACGTGGTGCAATAACCTTGGTTCCCGTGAGCGCAACGAACCCCGACACCTTGAGTGCCCTGGACACCTCGAGCGCCCTGGACACCTGGCGTGATCTGCCCGCGGCCCAGCAGCCGGACTGGCCCGACCGCGGCGAGCTGGACAAGGTCGTCGCGGAGCTGGCGTCCCTGCCCCCGCTGGTCTTCGCCGGCGAGTGCGACCAGCTCAAGGACAGCATGGCCGCCGTGGCGCGCGGGGAGGCGTTCGTCCTGCAGGGCGGCGACTGCGCCGAGACCTTCGCGGGCGCGACGGCCGAGAACGTGCGCAACAAGCTCAAGACGCTGCTGCAGATGGCGATCGTGCTGACCTACGCCGGCCGTGTCCCGGTGGTGAAGATCGGCAGGCTCGCCGGGCAGTTCGCCAAGCCGCGGTCCAAGCCCATGGAGACCCGCGACGGCGTCGAGCTTCCGGCCTACCGGGGCGACATGGTCAATGGCTTCGACTTCACCGCCGAGTCCCGCCGCCCCGACCCGAACCGGCTGCTGCGCGCCTACCACTCGGCGGCGGTCACGCTGAACCTCACGCGGGCCTTCACCAAGGGCGGCTACGCCGACCTGCGTCAGGTCCACGCGTGGAACCAGGATTTCGTCGCGGAGTCCCCGGCGGGCCGGCGCTACGAGCAGCTCGCGCGGGAGATCGACCAGGCGCTCTCGTTCATGCGGGCCTGCGGCGCCGAGCCCGAGGAGTTCCACACCGTGGAGTTCTACTCCTCCCACGAGGCCCTGATCCTCGACTACGACCGGGCGCTCACCCGGATCGACTCGCGCACGGGCCTGCCGTACGACGTGTCGGCGCACATGGTGTGGATCGGCGAGCGCACCCGGCAACTCGACGGAGCGCACGTCGAGTTCTTCAGCCGCATCCGCAACCCGATCGGCGTGAAGCTCGGCCCGACGACCACGCCCGAAGAGGCCATCGCGCTGATCGACAAGCTCAACCCGGACAACGAGCCCGGGCGGCTCACCTTCATCACGCGGATGGGTGCGGGCAAGGTCCGCGACGCGCTGCCGACGCTGGTGGACAAGGTCAACGCGAGCGGCGCCACCGTGGCCTGGGTGTGCGACCCGATGCACGGCAACACCTTCGAGGCGCCGAGCGGCCACAAGACCCGCCGCCTCGACGACGTGCTGGACGAGGTCGCGGGCTTCTTCGAGGTGCACCACGCGCTCGGGACCCACCCCGGGGGCATCCACATCGAGTTCACCGGCGACGACGTGACCGAGTGCGTGGGCGGCGGGCACGCGATCGTGGAGGAGGACCTGGCGCTGCGGTACGAGACCGCGTGCGACCCCCGCCTCAACCGCGGTCAGTCGCTCGACCTCGCCTTCCGCGTCGCGGAGCTGTACCGGTCGAGCTGATCTGCATCGCCCGATCGGGCTGTCTGATTGGGCCGTCTGAAGGCGTCTGAATCCGCCGTCGCCCTCCGATCACTCGGACGGGGTGACGGCGGTTTCCGTTTCCGGGCGCGGCCCGGGGCCTCAGGAGTTCTTGGCCTCCGCCTCGATCTGGGCGCGGATGGCGTCCATGTCGAGCGCGCGCAACTGCCGGATCAGGTCCTCGAGCGCCGGCGCGGGAAGGGCGCCCGGCTGGGCGAACACCACGATGCCGTCGCGGATCGCCATGATCGTCGGAATCGCGGTGATCTCGAAGCCCTCCGACAGGGCCGGCTGCGCCTCGGTGTCGATCTTGCCGAAGGTGATGTCCTTGTGCTCCTCGGACGCCTTCTCGAAGATCGGCGCGAAGGACCGGCAGGGGCCGCACCAGGATGCCCAGAAATCGAGCAGTACGATGCCGTTGTCGGCGATGTCGTTGAAGTTCTTCTCGGTTACCTCGATGGTCGCCATGGGCGACTCCTTTCGCTCGGTCTTCAGCGGGCATAACCAGCCGGACAATCCCAGCATTCCATTTCGCGATGAGCCTCGTGTGATTGGGCAGGAGACCTCCTTGACCTAGAAGGAGCCCCGGATGACGACTCATGCCGTACGGCCGACCGACTTGACGGCCCAGAAGGGCACAGGCGCCCGGATCGCCTCATGGCTGTCGAGCACGGACCACAAGGTGATCGGCAATCTCTACCTGATCACCACCTTCTTCTTCTTCCTGGTCGGCGGCCTGCAGGCGATGGTCATCCGGGCTGAGCTCTTCGAGCCGGGCATGCAGTTCGTCACGTTGCAGCAGTACAACCAGCTGTTCACGCTGCACGGCACCATCATGCTGCTGTTCTTCGCGACGCCGTTGTTCGCCGGATTCGCCAACGCGATCATGCCGCTGCAGATCGGCGCTCCGGACGTGGCGTTCCCGAGGCTGAACATGGCGAGCTACTGGCTGTTCCTCTTCGGCGGCCTGATGGTCCTCGGATCGATGCTGTCCGGTGGGGCGCCGACGTTCGGCTGGACGGCCTACACACCGCTGGCGCGCGCGGATTTCACCCCGCAGCTCGGCGGGGATCTGTGGGTGATGGGCCTGGCGCTGTCCGGCGTCGGGACGATCCTCGGCTCGGTCAACTTCATCACGACGATCATGTGCATGCGCGCCCCGGGCATGACGATGTTCCGGATGCCGATCTTCACGTGGAACGTCTTCTTCACCTCGATCCTCGTGCTGCTGGCCTTCCCGGTGCTCGCGGCCGCGCTGCTGGCGCTGGAACTCGACCGGAAGGTCGGCGCGCACATCTACGACCCGCAGACCGGCGGCCCGCTTCTGTGGCAGCACCTGTTCTGGTTCTTCGGCCATCCGGAGGTCTACATCATCGCGCTGCCGTTCTTCGGCATCGTCACCGAGGTGATCCCGGTCTTCAGCCGCAAGCCGCTGTTCGGGTACGTCGGGATGGTCGGCGCGACGATCGCGATCACCGCGCTGTCGGTCACCGTGTGGGCGCACCACATGTTCGCCACCGGGAACGTGCTGCTGCCGTTCTTCTCGCTGATGACGTTCCTGATCGCCGTGCCCACGGGGGTGAAGTTCTTCAACTGGACCGGCACGATGTGGCGGGGCCATCTCACGTTCGAGACGCCGATGCTGTGGGCCGTGGGCTTCCTCGTGACGTTCCTGCTCGGCGGGCTGACCGGGGTGATCCTGGCGTCGCCGCCGCTGGACTTCCACGTGACCGACACCTATTTCGTGGTCGCCCACTTCCACTACGTGGTGTTCGGCACGGTGGTCTTCGCCATGTTCTCCGGCTTCTACTTCTGGTGGCCGAAGCTGACCGGCCGGATGCTGAACGAGCCGCTCGGGAAGATCCACTTCTGGATGCTGTTCATCGGCTTCCACATGACGTTCCTCATCCAGCACTGGCTCGGCGCGCAGGGCATGCCGCGGCGGTACGGCGACTACGCGGCCAGCGACGGCTTCACCTGGATGCACCAGGTGTCGAGCATCGGCGCGTTCCTGCTCGGGCTGTCCACCCTGCCGTTCCTCTACAACATCTGGTGGACCGTACGGCACGGGGAGAAGGTGACGGTCAGCGACCCGTGGGGGCACTCCAACTCGCTGGAGTGGGCGACGTCCTGCCCGCCGCCGCGCCACAACTTCGTGTCGATCCCGCCGATCCGCTCCGAGCGGCCCGCCTTCGACCTGCGCTACCCGCGTCTGGGCGGCAAGCCGGGCGAGCCGCCGGAGACCAAGCGGGACTTCGTCGATCCCAACGCCTGACCGGCGATAGGGGCCCCCGTCGCCGGGGGCCCCTCCGCGTATGGGTCGTCAGCCCTTGCCGCCGGGCAGGTTCAGCCCGATCAGCAGCGGGTCGTGGTCGGAGGAGCGGAACGCGTCGGGCCGGTACAGGCTCGGCGGGTTGAACTCCAGGTTGTAGTCCAGGATGCGCGGCTCGTCGGCGTTGACGTGCCAGATGGTCGCCCCGGTCACCCGCTTGACGAGCTGCTTGCCGGCCATCGCGTGGTCGAGCTCGCCCGACAGCCCGTTGAACAGGTAGCTGTAGCGCTGCGCCGCGGGGACGAACCGCTTGGACAGGCTGGTCAGGCCGCCCGTCTCCAGGGTGTGGATCGGGTCCTCCTCGCCGTACGCGTTGAGGTCGCCGATCACCAGCGGGTTCGGCAGGTCCATCGAGTCGATGAGGCCCAGCACGGCCTTGGCCTGCCGTACGCGCTCGGCGTTGTAGCAGCTCTGCCCGTCGCCCTGGTCGGTGTCGCCCCCGGTGGCCTCCTCGTCACAGCCCTTCGACTTGAAATGGTTGACGAGCAGCGTGAACGGCTGGCCACCGCCCACCCGGCGGAAGGTCTGGATCAGCGGCGGCCGCCGGAACACGGGGTCGGTCGAGGACCGCGTCTCCCCGACGAGGGTCAGCTTCGCCGGCTTGTAGATCGCGGCGACGTGGATGGCGTCGGTGCCCGGGTAGGGGTGGGTCAGGGCGGCGTACGTGCCCGCGCCCACCTCGGCGTTCAGGGCGTCGACCAGCGCGTCGACGGCGGTCTGGCCGTTGTTCTCGACCTCCATGAGCCCGACGACGTCGGCGTCGAGGCCCTTGAGCGTGGCGACGATCTTCTTGAGCTGCCGCTGCTGCTCCTCCGCGGTGTCGGCGCCGCGCGAGTCGAGCGTCGTGAACCAGTTGAGCGTGTTGAGGCTCGCGACGCGGACGTTCCCGCCGACCGGCAGAGGCGCCGGCAGCCGGGGGTTGGTCCGCAGGAAGGCGATCTGCTTGGTCGGCTCCAGCCGGTAGGCCCCGAAGCCGTAACTCAGCACGCCGGTGACGCCCACGGCGGTGTCGCCCAGCCGGACGACCTGCGGCGTCGTGTAGGGGATCGTCGCCGGGTTCTCGGTGTTCGAGCCGTCGTCGATCAGCAGCGACCTGCGGGCGTCCAGCGCGGGGCTCACGCCCTCACGGTCGGTCGGCTGGAACAGCCGGCCGCCGGCGGCGACCGTCACCTCGCCGAACCGGCCGAGGTTGTAGTGGTCGGTCACGGTCAGCGGCTCGGGGAAGGTCACGAGCACGTTCTCGTACGGCTCGAAGGTGGCGCCGTCGGCCCGCGGCAGGTCGTAGACCTTCGGCGTGATCGTCCCGGTGCCGCAGACGTCCACGGCCGTGACCGGGGACAGCTCGGTGAGCCCGTTGAACTCGGTGACCCGGCCGGTGACGAGCACCCGGTCACCGACCTTGACGTCCTTGAACGACGCCCGGGCGAACGCGAACAGGCCGTCGGAGGTGGCCGGGTCGGCGTCGGGCGTCGGGTCCTGGAAGTAGAACCCGCTCTGCTGGCCGGTCTGCTGGAAGTCGCCGGTCACGATTCCCTCGACCCGGACGGTCTGCCCCGCGAGCGGGGAGGCGGCGCCGCTGCCCTGGACCTCGGCGATCTGCCGGTTCGCCGGCACGTCGCACGGGTCCGTGCTGGGGGTGGGCGACGGTGTCGGCGAGGCGGAGGGCGACACCGAGGGCGACACCGAGGGCGACGCGGACGGCGAGGCGGACGGCGACGGCGAGGCGGCGCCGCAGGGAGCCGGGGGCGTCGCGGTGTTGCGCGGCGCGGGAGTGCCCGCGGCGAAGTCGGCCGCGTTGTCGTCGGTGTCCGCGCAACCGCCGCCGGCGCGCACCGCGGCGGTGGAGTTGCTCAGGCCCGGGGCCGCCGCCGAACCCTCGAAGTAGTTGGCCGTGCCGTACCCGACGAGGTCGGCGATCTGCGCGGTCTGCTCGGGTGTGCAGGGCGAGGAGCCGCCGTTGCAGGCCAGGCCCTCGGTGGAGCGGACCAGGGCGACCTTGCCCGCCGTGGCGCTCAGGCTGAGGGTGCCGACGGTGTCGGCGGACGGCAGCGTACCGCTCGGCGTCGATCCGGCGGAAAGCTGGACGAGGTGATATTGGCCAGGGGCGAGCGAGCCCGACAGGTTCTGCTTCTGGGAGCCGAACTGGCCGGTCCCGGTGGCACTGGTGTACTGGAGGGACCAGCCGTCCAGCGAGATCGCGGCGGTGCCGCGGTTGAAGAGTTCGACGTAGTCGTTGGTGTAGGGGGCGCCGGAGTTGCCGCCGCCTCCGTACACCTGGCTGATCACCACGGTGCCCGGCTCGGCAGAGGCGGACGCCGGCGACGCGACCGTGACTCCGGCGGTCAGGAGACCGGCGGCCGCGAGCGCGGCGACCGCGCGAGCGCCGCGTCTCGTGTCGCGGCCACCGGGGTGGTCATCGGGAAAGGCCCGGGATAGAGCACGCATGTCCCGGACTTTAGGGGTAGACCACCGCGACACCAGGACCAATAAGTGTCTTTAACACAAACTTGTATGGATTTGCCGATTGCCTGACGTCGTATCCGTAGGTGTGCTGCCCTTGCGCGTCGTGATTCGGGATGGATCGGTCCCATGCGGGTCCCCCGGTCAGCAATGGACGACTGCCACCGGACAGGTGACCGCGTCGATCAGCGGCCGGGTGACCGACCCGAGCCTGCCGAGCATCCCCCTGGCGCGGGTCGCGCCGACGACCAGCATGGTCGCGCCGGGTGAGGTGTCGGCCAGCACGTCGAGCACGGGCCCCTCGACGGGCTGAAGCAGGGTGTGCACGTCCGGGTATCGCGCGCGCCAGGGCTTCAGGGCGGATTCCAGGGCCTCGATGGCCTCCCTGCCAGGGACGTCGGACATCACCATGGGCGCCATGCCCGCGCTCCAGGCGGCGGCCGGGTAGCGCCAGGCGTGCACCGCGATCAGCGGCAGCGTCCGCAGGGCGGCCTCGCGGTAGGCGAAGGCGAGGACGTGGTCGTCGCCGCCGCCGACGCCCACGACGATGGGGCCGGGGTGCCTGCGATGCGGCAGCGGCCCCGTGCCGCGGACCACGATCACCGGGCAGAGCGCGTGCGTCGCGACGTGCCCCGCGACCGAACCCATCACGCGGCGGGCCGCGCCGCTCAGGCCGCGCGACCCCACGACGACGAGGTCGGCCGTCTCCGACAGCGCGACGAGCCGGTCGGAGGCCGGGCCCTCGAACAGGTCCTCCCGCACGCGGACGCCGCTCGTGCACTGCCGGGCGCACTCGGCGCCGTGCCACAGCACGTGCTCGGCCGCGTGGTGGAGGGACTTGCGCGCCTCCTCCTCGCCCGCGCCGTACGGCGACTGCCAGGCGTGGCAGACGGTGATGGGCGAGTCCCGGAACTCGGCCTCGTCCATCGCCCAGTCGAGCGCCTGCATGGCGAAGTCGGAGCCGTCGTAGCCGACGACGATGCCCGGGCTGGTGGCTGGGCCGCCGACCGGGCTGTTGGGTTCCATGCCCTCATGCTCCGCCCGGGCCGCACGGCCCGGCAGGGCGGAAAGTCCCGAGACCGGAAGGACATCCGGCCCCTGGTGGGATCAGGCCCGACTGCCGGCGAGCACTCCGGGACGGCGGTCGTGCTCCATGCCGGGCAGCACGACGACGACCGGGCACCTGGCCCGCAGCAGGCAGGCGGAGACGACCGGGTTGAGCACGGGGTACGGCTCGGACTCGGCCTCGTGCGCGCCCAGCACCAGCAGGTCCGCGCCGTCGGTCGCGCGCAGCAGGACCTGGGCCGGTGGCCCCTCGACGACAACCGGCTCGACGTGGCGCTCGCCGAGTTCGGCGACGGCCTGGGCGGCGACGTCGAGAGCGGTCCTGTGCTCGTCCTCGCGTGAGGTGCGGCTCGCGATGGGCGCGTAGTGGGCGTGCAGCCCGCCCGTCCACTCCCAGGCGTACACCGCCTCGACCCGCGCGCCGCGCAGCGAACCCTCGGCGGCGGCCCACCGCAGTGCGGCCTGCGACGCCATCGACCCGTTGATGCCCACCACGATCTTCGGCTGGTTCACGTTCCGCCTCGCTCTCCGCTCTCAGTCTCGCCGACCAGGGTTAACAGGGTGTTGCCGCGGCGAAACGGTCAGAAGACACCGCCCATGAGCATCCCTGTACCCAGAAAAATCCCCTGTCCCTCGCACCCCAGAAGGGACAGGGCCATGTTTTGGGGGCCGGGCCTCATCTGAGGACAGGGTATCTGCGAACCGGAGCGGTGCCGCTCCCCCCCTTTGCCGATCCGCAGGCGCCCACTGACCGTCTCGTTGCCCGCTCCCCGGCTCGGGCCACACGGGGACCTTGGGCCCAGGTCAGGGATCACCCTGATGCGCCTCCGGGTGCCCCGGCCGTACGCTTGCCGCAGACCGGGGAGGGACGATGGGGAACGCGGGTCCGATCGACGAGTACGTCGCGTCGATGCGACATGCGCTGCGGGGCCCGGGCGGCGCCAAGCGCGACCTGCTGACCGAGGCGCGCGACAGCCTGCTCGACGCGGCCGAGGCGTACGAGGGCGAGGGTCTCCCCCGGGCCGAGGCCGAACGGCTGGCGGTCGCCGACTTCGGGACCGTGCCCGAGGTCGCGCCGGGCTTCCAGGGGGAGCTGACGGTGAGCCAGGGCCGCCGCACGGCCGTGCTGCTGTTCCTCAGCGTGCCGCTCATCGCGTTCATGTGGGCGGTGATCTGGCGGGTCTTCCCCGAGAGCCCGCATATCGACGAGATCAAACCGGTCTGGTTCGGGCCGTTGGCCAGGACGGTGGACCTGCTCCAGCTCAGCGTGGGCGTGCTAGGCGGCGTCGCGCTGCTCGCGTTCGGCCGGGGGGCGCGGCGCATCCGCCGTCCGGCGCGGCTCACCCGCTGGCTGGGGTTGTTCGTCTGGATCCAGACGCCGCTGGTCGGGGCGATGGGCCTGACGCTGGCCGCGGCCGCCCACGGCCCTGATGGGTTCACCGACTACCTGCCCGGGCTGGCCGTCGCCCTGGTCAGCGACCTGCTCTCCGTGTGGCAGCTGTACAGCGCGGCACACTGCCTGCGCTGCACCAGGGTGGCTTCCGCGCTCAGCGCAGCGGATCCAGAACGCTCCCTATCGCGGTCGTGAACGACCGCCAGGCCGACCGCTCCCCCGCCAGCGCCTTACGCCCGGCGTCGGTGAGGCGGTAGGTCCGCCGTTTTCGCCCTCCGTCGGAGGCCCACTCGCCGGCGAGCAGCCCGGCCCGCTCCAGCCTGCGCAGCGCAGGGTAGACCGTGCCCGTCGGCACGTCGAGTGCGCCGCCGCTGCGCTCGCGCAGCGCCTCGATGATCGCGTAGCCGTGCAGCGGCTCGCGCTCCAGCACGGAGAGCAGCAGGGCGTCCATATGGCCCCGGAGCGCATCGGCGTTCACGCCCGCAGCCTATCCCGGTTCTTCACACGCCCACTCTATATGTAGGCTGTCTATATGTAGACAGCCTACGCATGGAGAAATCAATGGACATCCTCGTCCTCGCCCGGCTGCAGTTCGCCGTGACCGGAAGCCTCCACTTCCTGTTCGTCGTGCTCACGCTCGGGCTGGCCCCGCTGGTGGCGATCATGCACACCCGGTACGCCATCGGCGGGAACCCCCTGCACGAGCGGATGACCCGCTTCTGGGGGCAGATCTACGTGATCAACTACGCGCTCGGCATCGTCACCGGGCTCGTGATGGAGTTCCAGTTCGGGCTGAGCTGGAGCGGGCTTTCGCACTACGCGGGCGACGTGTTCGGCGCGCCGCTGGCCATGGAGACGCTGCTGGCTTTCTTCCTGGAGTCCACGTTCCTGGGCCTGTGGATCTTCGGCTGGCATCGGCTGCCACGCGGGCTGCACGTGGCGTGCATCTGGCTGGTGACGTTGACGGCGTACGCCTCGGCGCTGTTCATCATGGTCGCCAACTCCTTCCTGCAGAACCCGGCGGGCTCGGCCGAGGAGGGCGGGCGGCTCGTACTGCATGACTTCGGCGCGCTGTTCACCAACCCGACCCTCGTCTTCGCGCTCCCCCACGTGCTGAGCGCCGGGCTGTGGACCGGCGGGTTCGTCGTGATGGGCGCGAGCGCCTACCACCTGTTCCGGCGCACCACCGAGCGGGAGTTCTTCACCCGCTCCCTGCGCATCGGCGTGCTGACCGCCCTCATCGGGTCGCTGCTCACGGTCGGGTTCGGCTACGCCCAGTTCGGGCCGGTCAGCGACGTCCAGCCGGACAAGTTCCACGGGACGGCCCCGGGCATCGCACTCGGACTGATGATCTTTATCGGGCAGCTCGTCCAGTTCGCCGTGATGTTCGTGCTGGCGCCCCTGCTCATCCGCGACCTGCTGGCCCGCTGGCGCTGGCTGCACCCGCTCCTCATGATCCTGACCCCGCTGCCGTTCGTCGCGGCGATCGCCGGCTGGATCGTCCGCGAGATGGGCCGCCAGCCCTGGCTGGTGTACGGCAAGCTCTCCGTGGCCGATGCCCTGACCCCTGGGCTGACCCGGGCGGACATCACCGCCTCCTTCGCGGGTTTCGCGGGCGTGCTCGGGCTGCTCGCCCTCGTCGACTACGCCCTCATCGCCCGTGCCGTACGGCGCGGCCCGGCACAGGTCGCCCTCGGCGCCGCGGACCTTCCGGTCACGGCAGAGCCCGTCCCCGCCCACTCGCTGTAGAGGACACGCTCCCCATGGACATCTTCTGGTTCCTGACGTTCGCCGTCCTGCTGGCCGGCTACTTCGCCCTGGAGGGCTTCGACATCGGGCTCGGCGTGCTGCTGCCCGCGCTCGGCCGCTCCCCCGCCGCCCGGGACCGTCTCGTCGGCGCGATGGCCCCGTTCGTGCTCGCCAACGAGGTGTGGCTGGTCGCGCTCGCCGGCGTGCTGTTCGGCGCGTTCCCGGTGCTGGAGGGCCAGGCGCTGAGCCGCCTATATCCCCTCGTCGTCGCCCTGCTGCTGGCGTGGATCGTGCGCGACGCGGGGCTGTGGTTCCGCCGCAGGTCCGGCGGCGCCACCTGGCGTCTGGTGTGGGACGGCGCGCTGTGGGCGGGTTCGGCGGGGCTGGCGCTCGCCTGGGGCGCGATCCTCGTGGCCGTCGCGCGCGGCCTGCCCGCCTCGCCCCTCGACGCGCCGGGCATCGCGGGAGGTGTGGCGCTGCTCGCGCTGCTCGCCTGGCACGGCCGCACCTTCGCGGCCTGGCGCCTGCAGGACGGCCCGGGCAGGAGCGGGCGGGCGCTGCTGCTGTCGGCCTGCGCCGCCGCCGCGCCCGCGGTCCTGGTCATGGCGGCCGCGTCCGCCCACATGCTCGGCAACGCCGCCCCGGATCAGACACTGACTGTGCTCAGTGTCATGGTGGTCCCGGTCGCCCCGATCCTCGTGGGCGCGCAAGTATGGGTGTGGCGCACCTTCTCCAGGGGCGCGCTGCCGACGTTCTTCTGATTGGGGACCGTTGCACAAGGATCTCCTCCGGCTGGCCCGCGCGGAGCGGAGCGTCCGCATCCATCTCGCCTGCTGCCTGGCGGCGGCGGTGGTGGCCGGGCTGCTCGTGCTCGTGCAGGCGGAACTGCTGGCCGGGGTGCTGTCCGGCCGGTTCGCGGTCGCCGCGCTGCTCCCCCTGGCGCTCGTCGTCGCCTGCCGGGGGCTGCTCGGATGGGCGCAGGGAGTGCTCGCGGGCCGCGCGGCCACCGCGCTGAAGTCGGCCCTGCGGCGGCTGCTCCTCGGCCGGGTGGAGGGTCTCGGGCCCGCGTACCGGTCGGGTGAGGTGGTGACGCTCGCGGGCCGGGGGCTCGACGCGCTCGACCCCTACCTGACGGGCTACCTGCCGTCGGTCGCCGTGGCCGGGGTCGTGCCGCTCGCGGTCGTGGTCCGGCTCTTCGTCGCCGACCTGGCCACCGCCGTGATCGTGGTGCTCACGCTGCCGCTGATCCCGATCTTCGGGGCGCTGGTCGGGTGGACCACCAAGACCGTGACGGAACGGCAATGGCGCGCGCTGGCCCGCCTCGGCGGCCACTTCCTCGACGTCGTGCGCGGCCTGCCCACGCTGCGGGCGTTCGGCCGGGCCCGCTACCAGGCGTCGGTGATCCGCGAGGTCGCCGAGGCCCACCGCGCCGCGACGATGCGCACGCTGCGGGTGGCGTTCCTGTCGTCGCTGGTGCTCGAACTCGTGGCCTCGCTGTCGCTGGCGCTGGTGGCGGTGCCCGTGGGGCTGCGGCTGCTGTCGGGCTCGCTCGACCTGCGTACGGCGCTGCTCGTGCTGCTGCTGGCCCCGGAGGCGTACCTGCCGCTGCGCGCGATGGGCACCCGCTTCCACGCCGCCATGGAGGGCGTCGCCGCCGCCGACGAGGCGTTCGCGGTCATCAACCCGCCGCAGGAGGCCGGGCAGGCGACCGCACCGGCCGGAGCCACCACGGGCACGGGGAAGGCAGGGAAGGCACCAAGCCCGAGGAGCGCGGAAAAAGCAGGGAGCGCGGGGCGTGCCGCGCCGGCCGGCGGGCCGCCGGAGATCCGGCTGGAGGACGTCACCGTGCGCTACCCGGGCCGCGAGGAGACCGCGCTGGACCGCGTCTCGCTGGTTATCGAGCCGGGCGAGCGGGTGGCGATCGTCGGCCCCAGCGGCGCGGGCAAGAGCACCCTGCTGCACCTGCTGCTCGGGTTCGTGGCCCCGTCGGAGGGGCGGGTGCTGATGGACGGGACCGATCTGGCCGGCCTCGACCTCGACGAGTGGCGGCGGCGGCTCGCCTTCGTGCCGCAGCGCCCGCACCTGTTCGCGACGTCGGTGGCCGACAACATCGCGCTCGGTTCGGCGGCCGATCCGGAGGAGATCAGGGCCGCCGCCGAGGCGGCGCAGGTCGCGGAGTTCGCCGGCGCCCTGCCACAGGGATACGACACCCCGCTCGGCGAGCGCGGCGCGAACCTGTCGGCGGGCCAGCGTCAGCGGGTCGCCCTGGCCAGGGCCTTCTGCCGCCCCGCCGCCCGGGTGCTGCTGCTGGACGAGCCCACCGCGCGGCTCGACGGCAGGAGCGAGGCGGCGATCGTGGCGGCCACGCGCAGGCTGGCGGAGGGCCGTACGGCGATCATCGTCGCGCACCGCCCGGCGATGATCGACCTGGCCGACCGGGTCGTCCGCCTCGACGGCGGCGCCCTCGTCCCCCCGGTTCCGGCCCCCCCGATCTCCGTGCAGGGCGGGGAGGCCCGATGAGCCGCGTAGAGACGACCAGAGTGGCCTCACCGCTGTCGGTGGTCGCCGGCACCGGCATGGGACGGCGGCTCGTGCTCGCCGCGCTCGCCGGGGCGGCGGCCGACCTCGCGGGGGTCGCGCTCATCGCGTCGGCCGCCTGGCTGATCACTCGGGCCGCCGAGCAGCCGCCCCTGGCGGCGCTGTCGGTCGCGATCGTGGCCGTGCGGGCGTTCGCCACCACCCGCGGCGTGTTCCGGTACGGCGAGCGCCTGGCCGGGCACGACGTCGCGCTGCGCGCCCAGGCGGGCACCCGCGAGCGTCTCTACCGGGCGCTGATCCCGGCCGGGCCGCTGCCGCAGCGCGGAGCCGACCTGCTCAGCCGCATGGTGGACGACACCGACGCCGTGCAGGACCTGCTCGTCCGCTGCCTGCTGCCGGCCGCCGCCGCACTGATCACCGGAGTCGCCGCGGTCGTCATCGCGGGCTTCCTGCTGCCCGCCGCCGCGTTCGTGCTCGCCGCCGGCCTGCTCGTCGCCGGGGTGCTGCTGCCCGCGGGCACGGCCGCCGCCGCGCGGCGCTGGTCGGCGCGGATCGCCCCGGCCCGCGCCGACCTGGCCGCCCGGGTGGCCGACCTGGTCCACGGCGCGGCCGACCTCGCGGCGTACGGCGCGCGCGACCGGGCGCTGTCGGCGGCGATGGACGCCGACGGACGGCTGTCCCGGCTGGAGCGGGGGCAGGCCCGGATCAACGCCGCCGCGCTCGGCGTCGGCATGCTGACGCAGGGGCTGACCGTCGTCGTCGTGGTCCTGACGGCCCAGGCCGCCGGTCTCGGCCGGGTCGCGACCGCCGTGGCCGCCCTGACCGCGCTGGTCGCCTTCGAGCCCGCGCTGCCGCTGGCGGCCGCGGGTGAGCGGTTCGCGGGGGTGGTCGCGGCGCTGCGCAGGCTCAGGGAGACCGCCGCCACTCCCCCGGCGGTGCGCGAGCCCGCGGACCCGGCGCCCGCACCCGAGCCACCGCTGACGGTCGAGGTCGACGACCTCGTGGTGCGTCACGGCGGGCGCGAGCCGGCGCTGAACGGCGTGAGCCTGACGCTGACGCCGGGCCGCCGGGTCGCGGTGGTCGGCCCGAGCGGCGCGGGGAAGAGCACCCTGCTGTCGGCGCTGATGCGGACCGTGGAGATCGAGTCCGGCACGGTCCGGCTCAACGGGGTCGACGTGCGGCGCCTGTCCTCCGACGACGTGCGGGCGCTCATCACGGGCCTCACCCAGGATCCGTACGTCTTCCAGGCCACGGTCAGGGACAACCTGCGCCTGGCCGGACCGCAGGCGTCCATCGACGACATCGAGGCGGCCGTACGGCGGGCCCGCCTGGACGCCTGGACCGAGCGCACCGGCTGGGACGCGGTGCTCGGCGAGGACGGCCGGACGGTCTCCGGCGGTCAACTCCAGCGGCTCGCGCTGGCCCGGGCCCTGCTGTACGACCCGCCGGTGCTGCTGCTCGACGAGCCGGCCGAAGCGCTGGACGAGGAGACGGCCGACCTGCTGATGGCCGACCTGCTGGACGCCACCCGGGGCCGCACCACGCTGCTGGTCACCCACCGGCTGCGCGGCCTGGAACAGGTCGACGAGATCGTCGTGCTGGAAGGCGGCAGGGTCACCCAGTGCGGCGCGCACGCCGACCTCGTCGCCGTGCCGGGGTACTACCGCGACCTGTGGGAGTCGGAGGCCCTCACCCGCCACCGCGGCTGAACGCTCTCGCCCCGCCACCTGTTCGCGTGAACCTTCCGTGAAGAAGGCATTGCGGATCTTGTCAGATGTAAGTAATTTTCAGACAACGCGATGACCTTGCATGGCATTTACCTACACGCATGGCACTCGCCGGACTGGCTACGAGCCGACAGGGAGTCTCATGAAGAGAAGATGGATCGCGGGAGCGATCGGCGTGCTCGCGGTGACGCTGGCGGCGTGCGCTCCAGGGCAGGGCAGTACAGCGCAGAGCGGCGCATCCGAGCAGGGCGGCAAGGCGGGCGGTGACAAGGTCACGCTGAGTCTGTGGTCGTGGCGGGTGGAGGACGTCAAGGCGTACGAGAAGATCCTCGCCAAGTTCGAGGAGTCGCACCCGAAGATCCACGTCGAGTTCAAGCCGTTCCAGGCCACCGAGTACAACAACATCCTGGCCACCGGCCTGTCCGGCGCCGCCGGGCCCGACGTCGCCCAGCTGCGGGCGTACGGCGGGCTCCAGCCGCTGGTCGAGGCGGGCCAGCTGGTGCCGCTGGACGGCAAGGTGGAGGCGCTGTCCGGCTTCGACGCCAAGCTGCTGGAAGGCGCCAAGGGCCACAAGGACGGCAAGATCTACGGCGTGCCGTTCGCCTACCAGACGCTCCAGGTGCTCTACAACAAGAAGCTGTTCGGCGACAACGGCATCCGGCCCCCCGCCACCTGGGACGACATGATCGCGGCGGCCGGGAAGCTGAAGGCGGCCGGGATCACGCCGTTCGCCGTCGCGGCCGGCCCCGACGCGACCTGGACGCTGCCGATCGTCCACGAGATCTTCGGCAACGCCCGTTACGGCAGCACGAAGTTCCGGGACGCGCTGCTGAGCGGCGAGAAGAAGTTCACCGACCCCGACTTCACGGCCTCGATCAAGCTGATCAAGGACCTGGAGCCGTACTTCCCCAAGGACGTGGTGGCCGTCAAGATCCCCGACGTCCAGGCGCTGTTCGCCACCGGAAAGGCCGCGATGTACCCCACGGGCAGCTTCGACCTGGCGCCCGTGCTCGCGGCCAACCCGAGCCTGGAGATCGGCGCCTTCCAGGTGCCGCCGCCGCCCGGCTCCCCGGTGACCACACCCGTCACGCCGGGCTGGGCCGACGGCTCGTTCGGCGTCAACGCCAAGTCGGCCCACCAGGCCGAGGCGCTCGAACTGGTCACGTGGATGGCGACGCCGGAGTTCGGGCAGCTCTACGCGAGCGAGCTGAAGCAGTTGTCCGCGGTCCCCGGGGTCACGCCGCCGGACCCGCTGCTGGCCGAGATGGCGAAGAACTACGCCGTCAACGGCGCGCCGTACACGCTGCTCGTCGACTTCCGGTACGGCCAGCCGAACGGTGACGCGGTCTTCCGGGACGAGGTGCAGAAGATGCTGGTGGGCCAGACCGATCCCAAGGCGGTCGCCGAGAGCGTGCAGAAGGGCGTCGGGCAGTGGTTCAAGCCGGGGAACTGAGCACGCCCCGGCGCTCTCCCGGACGCTTCTCCGGGCGCTTTTCCGGACGTCGCGCGGCACGCACCGGCGCCGGTCGCCGGTACGTGCCGCGGTGGCGGGTGCTGGCCGTCTTCCTGCTGCCCGCGTTCCTGCTCTATTCGGTCTTCATCGTCTATCCGCTGGTCACCGCGCTCGACTACAGCTTCTTCGAGTGGCGCGGGATCCGGCAGACGGGGTTCGCGGGGCTCGGCAACTACCGGGACCTGTTCGGCGTCTACCCCTACGACCAGCAGCTGTGGCGGGCGCTGGCGCACAACGCGCTGTTCTTCGCCGGGACGATGCTGATCCAGAACACGGTCGGGCTGCTGTTCGCCCTCCTGCTGTTCCGGTACGGCCGCGGCAAGCGGTTCCTGCAGGCCGCGTTCACCACGCCCTACCTGGTGGATCCGCTGGTCGTCGGCTACCTGTGGAGCCTGCTGCTCAACCCGACGTTCGGCCCGGTCAACTCGCTGCTCGAGGCGGCCGGGCTGGACTCGTGGGCGCTGCCCTGGCTGGGCGACACGCGTACGGCGCTGCCGGTCGTCATTCTGGTCAACGCGTGGCAGTGGGTGGGCTTCCCCATGCTGCTGTTCTCCGCCGCTCTCGCCGGAATCCCGGCCGAGTATCACGAGGCGGCCCGGGTCGACGGGGCCTCGGCCTGGCAGGCGTTCCGGCGGGTGACGCTGCCGCTGCTCACCCCGGCGATCGGCGTGGTGAGCGTGCTGACGTTCATCGGCAACTTCAACGCCTTCGGGCTGGTCTACGCGATGGCCGGGTCGACCGGGTCCCCGGCGGGCTCGACCGACGTGCTCGGTCTGCTGTTCTACCGGGTCGCGTTCGTCGAAGGCGGCGTGAACGCGATCGGGCGGTCGTCGGCGCTCGCCGTGCTGATGTTCGTGTTCATCTTCGGGGTGTCGCTGCTGGCCGGCTCGTACTTCCGCCGCCGGGAGAGGAGGCTGCTGTGACGGCCCGGCACCAGGCTCCGGGGCGCGTCGCCGTCCACCTGCTGCTGTGGGGGTACGCGGTCGTCGCGCTGCTGCCGTTGGTCGTCATGCTGCTCAACTCGCTGCGGCCCACCAGCGAGATCTTCACCGCGCCGCTGGGGCTGCCGGCGTCCCCCACGCTGCACAGTTACGGCCGGGTGTGGACGGAGGCGTCGTTCAGCACCTACCTGCTGAACTCGCTGACCGTCACCTGCGGCGCCGTGCTGCTCGGCACGGCGGTCTCCGCGCTCGCGGCCTATCCGCTGGCCCGCTACGACTTCTTCGGCAACCGGGTGCTCGGGGCGTACTTCCTGGCGGGGTTGATGCTGCCGATCCGGCTGGGCCTGGTGCCGATCTTCTACCTCATGGACTCCATGGGGCTGATCGACTCGCTGCTCGGGCTCACGCTGCTGTACGCCGCGTCGGGGGTGCCGTTCTGCATGTTCGTGCTGTCGGCGTTCTACCGTTCCCTGCCCGGGGAACTGGACGAGGCGGCCCGGCTCGACGGGGCCGGTGAATTCCGGATCTTCGGGCAGATCATGCTGCCGCTGGTGCGGCCCGCGCTGGCGTCGGTGACGCTGTTCCAGTTCGTGCCGCTGTGGCATGAGTTCCTCTACCCGCTGGTGCTGCTGCGCTCCGACGAGAAGTTCACGATCCCGCGCGGGTTGTCGCAGTTCTTCGGCGAGTACACGACCGACTGGTCGGCGCTGTTCGCCGGGCTGGTCCTCGCCACGGCGCCGCTCTTCGTGCTGTTCGTCCTGGCGACCAAGCAGATCATCGCCGGGCTGACCGCCGGCATGAGCAAGTAGAGGCAGGGCGGCGTGAGCTCCGGCGGAGACTACTCGAACGGGATTCTCGTGCGGCTGCGCGGCGCGATCCGGTCTCTGCGGCCCGCGGAGCAACGGGTCGCGCGCGCGGTGCTGGCCGACCCCCAGGGCGTCGCGGACCGGCCGATCGGGGCGCTCGCCCGCGAGTGCGGCACCTCGGAGGCCACGGTGCTGCGCTTCTGCCGGGCCATCGGGCTGCGCGGCTACCCCGAGCTGCGGATCGCGCTCGCCCGCGAGGCGACGCTGGAGGCGTCGCGTGCCGGGGACTCCCGCCCGCTCGACGGCGACATCAGCGCCGACGATCCGCTGCAGGAGATCGTCGCCAAGATCGGCTACAGCGATTCCCGCGCGGTCGCGGAGACCGCCGAGCACCTCGACACCGCCGCCCTGGAGCGTGCGGTCACCGCGATCGCCGCGGCCCGCCGCGTGGACCTCTACGGCGCCGGGGCGAGCGGCTTCGTCGCGGCCGATCTGCACCAGAAGCTGCACCGGATCGGCCTGATGGCCTTCGCCTGGCAGGACTTCCACAGCGCGCTCACCTCGGCCGCGCTGCTTCGCAGGGGCGACGTCGCGATCGGCATCTCGCACACCGGCACCACCGTCGACGTCCTGGACGCGCTGCGGCTCGCCGCCGACCGGCAGGCGACCACGATCGCGATCACGAACTTCGACCCCTCGCCGATCACGGAGCTCGCCGACATCGTGCTGAAGACCGCGGCCCGCGAGACCCCGTTCCGCTTCGGCGCGATGGGCAGCAGGATCGCCCAGCTCACCGTCGTCGACTGCCTCTCCGTCGGAGTGGCCGCCCGGCTCACGTACGACGAGACCCTCACCGCCCTGGAGGACACCTTCCGCGCGATCAGCGGCCGCCGGCGCAGGTAGGCACTTTTCCCAAGAAAAGCGATCGCCGGCGGGCCGTCCCCCCAGAGGCCCGCCGGCGACGATCGTGGACCGTCAGCTCGTGGACGACTGCTCCGCGAGCGCGGTGGTGATGGTGTTCTCCTTGCCGTCACGGGTGTAGGTGACGGTCACCTTGTCGCCGGGGCGGGAGCTGCGGATGGTGCCGACGAGCGCCTCCGCGCTGTCCACCAGCTTGTCGTTGATCTTGGTGATCAGGTCGCCCTCCTTGAGGCCGGCCTTCTCCGCCGGGCTGCCGGCCGTGATCGAGCTGACCACCGCACCGGACGCGCCGCCGACCGCGTCGGCCACGCTCACACCGAAGAAGGCGTGGGTGGCCTTGCCCGTCTTGATGAGCTGCTCGGAGACGAGCTTCGCGGTGTTGATGGGGATCGCGAAGCCCACGCCGATGTTGCCGGAGCTGGAGCCCGAGGTGGCGATCGCCGTGTTGACGCCGACGACCTGCCCGGAGGAGTTGACCAACGCGCCGCCGGAGTTGCCGGGGTTGATCGCGGCGTCGGTCTGGATCATGCCGCCGATCGTGGTGCCCTGGCTCTGCGGCTGCTGCTGCTGTTCCATGCCCCAGGGGAACTGCGGCTGCTGCTGCTCTTCGGGGGCCTCCGTCAGCGTGCGGTCGAGGGCGCTCACGATGCCGGAGGTGACCGATCCCTCCAGGCCGAGCGGGCTGCCGATCGCGAGAACGGCGTCGCCGACCTGGAGCTTGTCGCTGTCGCCGAGGGAGGCGGGGGTCAGGCCGGACACGCCCTGCGCCTGGATGACCGCGAGGTCCGTGGTGGGGTCGGTGCCCTTGATGACGGCGTTGGCGGTCTTGCCGTCGCTGAACTTCACGGTGACCGTGCCGCCGCCTCCGCCGCCGATGCTCACCACGTGGTTGTTCGTCAGGATCAGACCGTCGGCCGACAGGATGACACCGGACCCCTCGCCGCCGGCCGTGGCGGTCTTCACCTCGATGGACACCACGGACGGCATGATCGCCTTGGCCACCGCGGCGATGGTGGTGGTGGAGGAGTTGGACACCCCCTTGACCACCGGGCTCGCGATCACCGTCTGCCCGCCGTTCACGCTGTTCGCGACGAGGGCCCCGGTGACCCCGCCGCCCAGCGCCACGGCCACGAGGGCGAGGCCCGCACCCGCCTTCTGTCGGGCGGTCAGCGTGCCCTTCCGCGCCGGAGGCGGCGGAAACTGCGCCGTGTCATAAGAACCGTTCCCGTAGGCGCCGTACGACTGGTACGCCCCGGTGTACTGCCCGTGCTGCGGCGGAGTGCTTCCAAACTGGCTCCAGCCGTGACCGGGGAGTATCTGGGTGTTCTCGTCGCCGGGAACGTGCTCAGGTGAGCTCATCGCCATCCCCCTCAATGGATTTCGCCGGTGATCCCGGCTCTCCGCCGGTACACGTAATACGATGACGCATCGGCGATAAGGTCTCGCTAAGCGATCAGCGGTGGGGATCCCCGAGCGCCCTACGCGTACTTTATGTCAGCTCGTCCGGGGCCAGTACTCGTCCCTGAGCAGGCGCTTGTACAGCTTGCCGGTGGGGTGGCGGGGCAGCTCGTCACGGAAGTCGACCGACTTCGGGCACTTGTAGTGGGCCAGGCGTTCCCGGCAGTAGGCGATCAGCTCGGCCTCCAGCCCGGGACCGGCGCCGGCCGGGTCCGCCGGCTGCACGACGGCCTTGACCTGCTCGCCCATCTCGGGGTCCGGCACCCCGAAGACGGCCACGTCGGCCACCTCGGGATGCATCGCCAGCACGTTCTCGGCCTCCTGCGGGTAGATGTTCACCCCGCCGGAGATGATCATGTACGAGCGCCGGTCGGTGAGGTAGAGGAAGCCGTCCTCGTCCAGGTAGCCGATGTCTCCCAGCGTGGTCCAGCCGCGGCCCTTGGGGTCCTGGACCGACGCGGTCTTCTCGGGGTCGCCGTGATACTCGAACTTCGGCCCGTCCGAGAAGTAGACCGTGCCGTGCTCACCGGGCGGCAGCTCGTCGCCGTCCTCGTCGCAGACGTGGGTGACCCCGAGCAGCGGCCGGCCCACCGTGCCCTTGTGGGCGAGCCAGTCCTCCGGCCCCGCGTACAGGAAGCAGTTGCCCTCCGTGCCCGCGTAGTACTCGTGGATGATCGGCCCCCACCACTCCATCATCCGCTCCTTGACCTCGACCGGGCAGGGCGCGGCGGCGTGGATGGCGCAGCGCAGCGACGACAGGTCGTAGCGCTCGCGCACCTCCTCGGGCAGCTTCAGCATCTTGACGAACATCGTGGGCACCCACTGCGCGTGGGTGACCCGGTGCCGCTCGACGAGCGCCAGCGACTCCTCGGGGTCGAACCTCTCCATCACCACCACGGTCGCGCCGAGGCGCTGGAAGGACATGCTGTAGCGCAGCGGAGCGGCGTGGTAGAGCGGCGCGGGCGACAGGTACACGCTGTCGGCCGAGGGGGCGAACAGGAACTGGATGAGCTGCACCAGGGCCCCGGGGGCCTCCAGCGGCGCCTGGCTGAGCGGCGGCTTGACGCCCTTGGGGCGTCCCGTGGTGCCCGACGAGTAGAGCATGTCGGCGCCCTGGCACTCGTCGCCGACCGGCGTCGCCGGCTGCCCCGCTACGGCCTCCTCGTACGACGTGAAGCCCGGGGCGACGCCGTCCATCATGAGCCGCAGCTCGACCCCGGGTGTGGCCTCGGTGACGGCGCTCGCGACGCCGGCGAGCTTCGCCGAGGAGATGAAGACCCGCGCCCCGCAGTTGTCCACGATGTACGACAGCTCGTCGGCCTGGAGGCGGGAGCTGATCGCGGTGTAGTACAGGCCCGAGCGGTGCGCGGCCCACGCGATCACGAGGAAGAGCGGATGGTTCTCCAGCATGAAGGCGATGTGGTCGCCCGGCCGCAGGCCCGCGGCCCGCAGCAGGTGGGCCAGGCGGTTGGATTCCTCGTCGAGTTCACGAAAGGTGATCACACGGCCGGAGCCCGCCATGATCACCGCCGGTTTGTCCGGCGTCACCGCCGCGATCGCCCCAGGGTGCATAACCGAACGTTACTCGGTTTGCTTTCCGCGCGGTAGGCGCGAGTTCCCGATGCGTCCGCTCAGCCCTCCAGCGTCCGGTAGGGGTCGCGCAGCGGACTGGCCCGCTCGGCGAACGCGGCCTTGATCTCCGTCATCTTCGGCCCCGGCGCGTAGAAGCGGCCCTTCGTCTCGCCGTACGGCTGGAGCCACCCGGTGGCCGCCAGCTCGCGCAGGTCGCGTGCGGCCTGGCCCTGGCTCAGCCCCTCGTCGGCCTGGTACATGCCCCGCCGCAGCCGCCGGGAGACGAACACCTGGTAGAGCGCCGAGACCGTGCGCGGGTGCAAGCCCTGCGCCCCGGTCTGCTCCTCCAGCAGCGTCCACACCTCGCCCGCCTCTGCGAGCCGGCGTCCCACCCGCTGCGCCTGCATGTGGTGGCACCGCAGGACGAACCGCACCCACGAGAGGGTGTCCCCGTGCGGGCTCCACCGGCGGCGTCCCACCTCGCCGAGCACGTCATAGTAGTCGTAGGTGGTGCGGCCCTCGCCCAGCCACTCCTCGATCGAGGCGAACTCCGGCGTGGTGATCTGGTCGCGGCCGAGCACGAGCGTCTGCAGCGCCCGCGACATGCGCCCGTTGCCGTCCCGCCACGGGTGGATCTTGACGAGGTTGAGGTGCGCCATGGCGGCGCGCACGTAGCCGGGCGCGCCGAGGTCGCCCTCGTTGAGCCACTCGACCAGTTCCGCCAGCAGGCCGGGGACCTGTTCGTGGTCCGGGCCCTCGTAGACCACCTCGCCGGTGGCGGAGTTGCGCACGTAGATCCCGCCGGGCCGCACCGTGCCCGGCGTCTTGTCCACGTGATGGCCGATCATCATGAAGTTGAGCGCGTGCAGCAGGCCCGCGTCGTAGCGGAAGACCCGTGCCCACGACAGGGTGCCGATGTAGGTGAGCGCCTGCCGGTAGCCGGCGATCTCCCGGGCCACGGCCGCCGACGTCTCCAGGGGATCCTCGCCGGACATGATCGACTCGATGTCCTCGACGCTGGCGTGGTAGCCCTCGATGGAGTTCGACCCCTGGATCGCCCGCGCCTGCAACTGCCGCCGCAGCAGGCCGTCCCAGCGGTGGGCCTCGGCCAGCCGGTATTTCAGGTCCCGCCGCATCTCCTCGATCTGGGCGAGCACCTTCTCGTCCGCGGCCTCCAGTGCCGGTATGCCGTACAACATGGGGCCATGACAGCATGGACGAATCATCCGGTCAAGCGACTGGATGATTCGTCCATTTATGTACGCGTCAGGAGGCGGGGATGACCGAGCCCTTGAAGGTGTCCTCGATGTACTTCTTCACCTCGGGGCCGGTCAGCAGCCCGACCAGCGTCTTCACCCGCGGGTCGCTCTCGTGCCCCTGCGCGACCACCAGGCCGTTGGCGTACGGGTTGCCCTCGGCCTTCTCCAGCACCAGCGCGTCGGAGGACGGGTTGAGGTTCGCCTCCAGCGCGTAGTTGCCGTTGATTACAGCGGCGTCCACGTCGTCGAGCGAGCGCGGCAGCTGCGCGGCCTCCAGCGGGCGGAAGGTCAGGTTCTTCGGGTTGCCGGTCACGTCGCGCTCGGTCGCGGCGGTGCCCACGCCGTCCTTGAGCGTGACCACGCCGTTGTCGGCGAGCAGCTTGAGCGCCCGGCCGAGGTTGGTGGCGTCGTTGGGCACCGCGACCGTGCCGCCCTGCGGCAGCGAGGCGAGGTCCTTGACCTTCTTGGAGTACAGGCCGAGCGGCTCCAGGTGCACGGGGGCGACGAAGCTCAGCTTCGTGCCCTTGGAGGCGTTGAAGTCGTCCAGGTACGGCTTGTGCTGGAAGTAGTTGGCGTCGAGCTGGCCGTCCTGGAGCTGCAGGTTGGGCTGCACGTAGTCGCTGAATTCGACGATCTCCAGCTTCAGGCCCTTCGCGGCGGCCAGGTTGTCGGCCACGTACTTCAGGATCTGCGCGTGCGGCACCGGGCTCACGCCGACCTTGAGCGGGGCGTCCGCCGCCGCCGTGCCGGAGGCGGTCGCCGTGTCCGAAGACGAGGACCCGCAGGCGGACAACACGAGCGCGACCACGGCGGCGATGACGAGGCCGAGCGTTCTACGCATGGGACAGAACTCCTTAGATGGGTTAACGGTGGGAAAGACGGCGGGCGACGGCGTCGCCCAGGGTCTGCGCGAGCTGCACCACGACGACCAGGACGACCACGGTGACGACCATGAGCGTGGTCTCGAACCGCTGGTATCCGTAGCGGACGGCGAGGTCGCCGAGACCGCCGCCGCCGATCACCCCGGCCATGGCCGAGTAGGAGATGAGCGTGACCACGGTGACGGTCAGCCCGGCGACCAGGCCGGGCAGCGCCTCGGGGAGCAGGACGCGCGCCACGATCGTCACCCCTCCCGCCCCCATCGCCTCGGCCGCCTGCACGACGTCGCGGCCCACCTCGCGCAGCGCCGTCTCGACCAGCCGGGCGAAGAACGGCACCGCGCCGATCGTCAGCGGAACCACCGCGGCGGCGGTCCCGATCGTGGTGCCGGTGAGCACGCGGGTCACCGGGATGACCGCGATCATGAGGACGATGAAGGGCAGCGACCGGCCGACGTTGACGACCAGGCCGAGCACGCGCCGCACGGCGGGGGCCGGGAACAGCCCGCCCCGGTCCGTCCCGGCGAGGCAGACGCCGAGCGGCAACCCGAACAGCACGGTGAACAACGTGGACCAGCCCACCATCACGGCGGTCTGCCCGGTGGCCTCCCACAGCAGGGGGCTCATCTCCGACCAGGTCATGCGTCCTCCTCCACCAGCAGGCCGCGCTCGCGCAGGTCGGCGAGGGCGGCAGCCGTACCGGATCCGGTGATCCGCAGCCGCAGCCGGCCCGCCGGGACCCCCGCGACCTGTTCGACCGCGCCTGCGGCGACAGCGACGTCCACGTCGTACATACGCGCGAGACGCGACAGCAGGGTCTGGTCCGCGGCCAGGGCGACCGTCACGGTGCCGGGCTCGGCGGGCGGCAACGGGAACAGCTCGGCCGCCAGGCGCGACCCGGGGGTGGCGAGCAGGCCGGGGATGGAGCCCGCCTCCGCGATCCGCCCGTCGCTCATGATCGCCGCCGAGTCGCAGACGGCCTTGATGACGTCCATCTCGTGGGTGATGAGCAGGATGGTCAGCCCCAGCTCCCGGTTGAGCCGCCGCAGCAGGGCCAGGATCGACTGGGTCGTGGCGGGGTCGAGCGCGGAGGTGGCCTCGTCCGACAGCAGCACCGACGGCTCGGCGGCGAGCGCCCGCGCGATGCCGACCCGCTGCTTCTGGCCGCCGGACAACTGCGCGGGATATGCCCCGGCGCGGTCGGCCAGCCCCACGAGGTCGAGCATCTCCGCGACGCGCCGGGCCCGGGCGGCCCTGCCGACGCCCATGACCTCCAGGGGGAAGGCCACGTTGCCCGCCACCGTGCGCGAGGACAGCAGCGCGAAGTGCTGGTGGATCATGCCGATGCGCTGGCGGGCGCGGCGCAGGTCGGCCGCGCCGAGGGCGGTCAGCTCGCGTCCGTCGACGGTCACCACGCCCTCGTCCGGACGCTCGAGCAGGTTGACGCAGCGCAACAGGGTGCTCTTGCCTGCGCCGCTGCGCCCGAGCACGCCGAAGACCTCGCCCTTGCCGACGTGGAGGTCGACGCCGTCGAGCGCGACGACGTCGCCGTAGGCCTTGCGCAGGCCGGAAACCGTGATCACTTGCTGTCCCCGAAGAAGTTGGCGGCCGATTCCTCATGCACGTGCGGCTAGCGCGTGCCGGGCGGGAAGGGCAGATGCGTGATCCGGCGCAGGATCAGATCGGGCGGCGGGGAGAGCGTCATCGGTGAGTGCCTTCGTGGGAGGGATGGGGATCGCGGGCTTCAGACCGCGAGACACCCTCGCTCGGGCGGGTTCACCAGGTTCGATACGCTCACGACGGGCTGAAACAGGAGTGGGCTAATCCTTATTCCATACCGGGAATGTGTGCTTCGTCACAGGGAAAGGCCCGCGCCTCCGGAGCGGAGACGCGGGCCGTGTGGAGTGGCTCAGGCGGCCGCCTGCTGAGCGACCGTCGCCGGGGTGAGAGCCAGGTCGAGGACCTCGCGGACGTCGCTCACCGCGTGGACGGTGAGGTCGGCCAGCACCTCGGCCGGGACGTCGTCCAGGTCGGGCTCGTTGCGCGCCGGGATGAGCACCGTGGTGATCCCCGCCCGGTGGGCCGCCAGCAGCTTCTGCTTGACCCCGCCGATCGGCAGCACCCGCCCGGTGAGGGACACCTCGCCGGTCATCGCCACGTCAGCGCGGACCGGCCGGCCCGACAGCAGCGAGGCCAGGGCGGTGGTCATCGTGACACCGGCCGAAGGGCCGTCCTTCGGCACCGCGCCCGCGGGCACGTGGATGTGCACCGACCTGTCCTTGAGCGACCCGACCGGCAGCTCCAGCTCGGCGCCCCGCGACCGCAGGAAGGACAGCGCGATCTGTGCCGACTCCTTCATCACGTCGCCGAGCTGGCCGGTCAGGGTCACACCGGTCGCCCCGGTCTCCGGGTCGGCCAGCGACGCCTCGACGTAGAGGACGTCGCCGCCCGCGCCGGTCACCGCGAGGCCGGTCGCCACGCCCGGCACCGCCGTACGCTGCCGGGCCTCCGGCAGGGACGACTCCGGCACGTGGCGCGGCCGGCCCAGGTAGGAGACCAGGTCGCCGGCCGTGACCGTCACCGGGAGCTCGGCCTCGCCGAGGGCGACCTTCGCCGTCACCTTGCGCAGGACCCGGGAGATCGAGCGCTCGAGAGAGCGGACGCCTGCCTCGCGGGTGTACTCGCCCGCCAGGCGGCGCAGCGCCGCCTCCTCCACCGTCACGTCGGCGGCGGTGAGGCCGGCCTTCTCCAGGTTGCGCGGGAGCAGGTGGTCGCGGGCGATGGCGACCTTCTCGTCCTCGGTGTAGCCGTCCAGCGTGACGATCTCCATGCGGTCGAGCAGCGGCCCGGGCACCTGCTCCAGCACGTTGGCCGTGGCGAGGAACAGCACGTCGCTCAGGTCGAGCTCGACCTCCAGGTAGTGGTCGCGGAACGTGTGGTTCTGCGCCGGGTCGAGCACCTCGAGCAGCGCCGCCGTCGGGTCGCCCCGGTAGTCGGCGCCCACCTTGTCGATCTCGTCGAGCAGCACGACCGGGTTCATCGAGCCCGCCTCGCGGATCGCCCGGACGATGCGGCCGGGCAGCGCCCCCACGTACGTGCGCCGGTGGCCGCGGATCTCCGCCTCGTCGCGGACGCCGCCGAGGGCGACGCGGACGAACGTGCGGCCCATGGCGCGGGCGACCGACTCGCCGAGCGAGGTCTTGCCGACTCCGGGAGGGCCGGCCAGCGCGAGGACGGCGCCGCTGCGGCGGCCGCCGACCACGCCGAGGCCCTTGTCGGCCCTGCGCTTGCGAACCGCGAGGTATTCCACGATGCGGTCCTTCACGTCGTCCAGGCCCGTGTGGTCGGCGTCGAGCACCGCGCGAGCTCCGGCGATGTCGTACTCGTCGGTCGTGTGGACGTTCCACGGGATGTCGAGCACGGTGTCGAGCCAGGTGCGGATCCAGCCGCTCTCGGGCGACTGGTCGGAGGCCCGCTCCAGCTTGCCGACCTCCTTGAGCGCGGCCTCCCTGACCTTCTCCGGCAGGTCGGCGGCCTCGATGCGGGCGCGGTAGTCCTCCTCCTCGTCGGAGGGGTCGCCGTTGAGCTCGGCGAGCTCCTTGCGCACGGCCGCGAGCTGCTGGCGGAGCAGGAACTCGCGCTGCTGCTTCTCCATGCCCTCCTGGACGTCCTTGCGGATGGTCTCCGCGACGTCCAGCTCGGCGAGGTGGTCGCGGGCCCAGCCGACCAGCTTGTCCAGGCGCTCGGCCGGGTCGGCGGTCTCCAGCAGCAGCAGCTTCTGCGGCGTCTGCAGCCAGGGGGCGTACCCCGCGCTGTCGGCGAGGACGGCGGGGTCCTCGATCTGGTTGACCGCGTCGACCACCTGCCACGCGCCCCGCTTCTGCAGGATCGTGGTGGTGAGGGCCTTGTACTCCTTGGCGAGCTCCTCTGCCCTCGGTCCGGCGGCGACCGGCTCCAGCACGGTCGCCTCGACCCACAGCGCCGCGCCGGGGCCGGTGGTGCCGGTGCCGACACGCATGCGGTCGACGCCGCGCACCACGGCCGCGGGCTCCCCGCCCGGCAGCCGGCCGACCTGTTCCACGACGGCGCTCACCCCCACCGGGCCGTAGCGGCCGTCTATGCGGGGCACCAGCAGGACCGTGCTCTCGCCACTGGCGCGGGCGGCGTCGATGGCCGCGCGGACCTCGGAGGCCGACAGATCGAGGGGCACGACCATGCCGGGCAGGACGACCTCGTCGTCGAGCGGGAGGACGGGAAGGATCTGGGACATCAGCACTCCACTAGGTTGAGTTATGTCGGCTCAACTAACAGGAGCCCGATCCTGTTCCCTGTTCTGCGTCAGTTCGCTGTGAGCGATCGTAATCGTGTAATCCCCGCCGCTGTGGCGCACCCATTCCTCCGAGTGGCGCATGATGACGTCCATGACATCCGGACATATCCGGCTTCGCTCGGCGCCAGGCCGGTGGGTGCTGCTGACCACGGTCCTCGGGTCGGGCATGGTGACGCTCGACGGCACCGTGGTCAACGTGGCCCTCCCCGCCCTCGGGCGCGACCTGCACGCCGGGATGTCCGGCCTCCAGTGGACCGTGAACGCGTACACGCTCACGATGGCGGCGCTGATCCTGCTGGGCGGGTCGCTGGGCGACCGGCTCGGCAGGCGGAAGGTCTTCGTCGCCGGGGTGGCCTGGTTCGCCCTGGCCTCCGCCCTCTGCGGAATCGCGCCGAACGCGCCCGTACTCGTGCTCGCCCGAGCACTCCAGGGCATCGGCGGGGCCCTGCTGATCCCCGGGTCCTTGGCGATCATCCAGGCGAGCTACGTGCGGGACGACCGGCCCCGCGCCGTCGGCGCCTGGTCGGGGCTGGGCGGCGTGGCCGCCGCCCTCGGGCCGCTGCTCGGCGGATGGCTCGTGGAGGCGGCCGGGTGGCGGTGGGTGTTCCTGCTCAACCTGCCGCTCGCGGCCGTCGTGGTCGGCGTCGCCGCCCGGCACGTGCCCGAGACCCGGGACGCGGGGCCGCACGGCCGCTTCGACGTGCTCGGGACCGTCCTCGCCGCCCCCGCGCTGGCCGGGCTGACGTACGGCCTGATCCTGGCGGGCGACGGGCTGGTGCCGCTGGCCGCAGGACTCGTCCTGGCCGCCTGCTTCGTGGTGGTGGAGATCCGGCGCTCGCCCCGGTCCCTCGTCCCCGTGGGGGTCTTCGCCTCCAAGGAATTCACCGCGGTCAACGTCGTGACGCTGGTCATGTACGCGGCGATGGGCCTGGTGTTCTTCCTGCTGGTCGTCCAGCTCCAGGTGTCGGCCGGGTTCTCTCCCATCGCCGCCGGGTCGGCGATGCTCCCGGTCACGGTCCTCATGCTGCTGCTGTCGCCCCGCGCCGGCGAGCTGGCGAGGAAGACGGGCCCGCGCCTGCCCATGACGGGAGGCATCCTCCTGTGCGCGGCCGGGCTGCTGCTGATGAGCCGCATCGCCCCGGGGTCGTCCTATCTCGCCGGCGTGCTGCCCGCGGCGGTCGTGTTCGGGCTCGGCCTGTCCGCCGCCGTCGCCCCGCTCACCGCGACCGTGCTCGCCACGGCCGAGGAGCGGTACGCGGGCGTCGCCAGCGGGGTCAACAACGCCCTTGCCCGGACGGGCGGCCTCCTGGCCGTCGCGGCCGTCCCGCCACTGGTGGGGCTGACGGGGGACGCCTACGACTCCCCTGCCGCCTTCACCCAGGGGTTCCACACGTCGATGCTGGTCGGCGCGGCCATGATGGCCGTCGCGGCGGTCATCACGTTCGCCACGATCAGGTCGAACGTCCTCGCGACCGCGTCCGAACCGCCCGCCCCCGGCTGCCCGGTCGACGCACCACCCCTCGATCCCCGCCCCCCGGCGAGTTGAGGCTCGGAAACGCGACCGGCTGAGGCCGAATGCCCGGGGCGCGGAACCGGAGCCCTGTCCCCGATCGTCACTACCCGTGCACGATCACACTCATCGAAGGACTCTCCATGCGCAGCGCGCTCTTCGGAAACCTGAACGGCCAGCAGGTCCCCGGCAACTTCGTCCTGCAGAACTCCAAGATGCTCCGCGTCCACCTCCCGCACGAGGTGATCGCCAGGCAGGGCTCGATGGTCGCCTTCCAGGGCCAGATGGACTTCGACTACGAAGGCTCCGGCGGAGTCGGCAGGCTGCTCAAGAAGATGGTGACCGGTGAGGGCGCGCCGCTGATGCGCGTCAGAGGACAGGGCTTGCTGTTCCTGGCCGACGACGCCCACGACATCCACCTGTTCTACCTGGAGAACGAGGCCCTCACCGTCAACGGCCGCAACCTGCTGGCCTTCGATCCCCAGCTCACCTGGGACATCCAGCGTGTGCAGGGCGCGGGGATCGCCGCGGGCGGCCTGTTCAACATGACGATCAACGGCACCGGCTGGGTCGCGGTGACCGCGCACGGCACGCCGGTGCTCCTCGACACCTCCCAGATGCCGACGTTCGCCGACGGCCAGTCCGCGGTCTGCTGGAGCGCCCACCTGCAGGTGGGCGTCAACCGGACGATGAAGGCCGGTGCGCTGATCGGCCGTGGCAGCGGCGAGGCCATGCAGCTCGCCTTCCGGGGCCAGGGGTTCGTCCTCGTCCAGGCGAGCGAGGGCCCGCCGGTGGTGCAGGCCCAGTAGAAGCCCACTGAAGATCTCCGCGACGCCCTGGCCCCCATGGCGGTGACCCCGCCGGGAACCACCAGAGGACAGCTCAGACCAGCAGCGTCTTGAGGTCCTCGCGCAGGGCGGCGGCGTCGCGGAAGTGGACGGCGGCGAGCCCCGCCCGCTCGGCCGCCGTGACGTTCTCCAGCCGGTCGTCCACGAAGACGAGGTCGCCGGGGGCCACCCCGAGCCAGGCCACGGTCTCGTGGAAGATCTCCGGCTCCGGCTTCACCATGCCCATCCGGCCGCTGTAGAACCGCGGGCCGATCGGCCGCATGAACGGCAGCGCGTCGATGCTCTCGGCGATGCAGACCGGCATGTTGGACAGCAGCGCCATGGGCACCCCGACCCCGGCCAGCTCGTCGATGATCGCCACGGTCTCCTCGTTGGGCCGCGACCAGCTCGCCGCGTCGAGGGCGACCACCGCGTCCAGCTCGGCTCCGTTCATCGGCCTGCCGTACACGTGGGACCAGTACGCGGCCGGGTCGAGCGTGGCCCGGTCGAAGTCGAGCCGCACCTCCCAGTAGCGGTCCTCGAACCCCGGATCACCTCCCGCCATGCGCGCGACGTCCTCGGGGGCCTGGGGAAGCGACACGACGTTGCCGTAGTCGAAAAGCACAGTCTTCATGGTCGTACGATCATAACCCGTGTGCGGAACTCAGGTCACGTAGGGCTTGAGGTACTCGTTGGCGCTCCCGCAGCGCAGGTAGTTGCGCACGGTGTGGAAGTCGAGCCAGTCGATGTCGCAGGAGACGTCCCGATCGACGCCGTCGAAGCACGACGCCAGCACGGCCGGGATCGCGGCGATGTCGTCCTTGTCGGCGATGTTGATCCAGCGGCGCACTCCCGGCGGGCGCGCCCCGCGGCCCCGCACCGGGACCGGCGCGAGCCGCTCGAAGACGACGTCGCGCATGCCGAGCGGGCTGCCCAGCGTCACGAGCAGTTCGACCGAGAGATCGGGATGCGCCCACAGCGCCTCGTACGTCACGACGCTGCCGAGGGAGTGGGCGACCACCACCCGGGGACGGCGCCTGCGGACGACGTCGGCCACCGCGTCGCGGGCCCGCACGCGCGGGTCGCCGCCGCCCAGGTAAGCGGCCACCTCCGGGCAGAAGTCCTGGGCGAAACGCACCGCCCGCGGGCCCATCCTCGTCAGCAGCCACTCGGCCAGCCGGTGCGCGAGACCGGTGAGCGACTCGCCCGCCACGTCGCGGAACGGACCGCCGAGCTGGACCGCCCAGTCGGCGAGGACCAGCTTGGCCGGCGCCTCCATCTGCCGCGGCGGCTTCTGTGGCCCGGTGTGCAGGTGGTGGGCGTAGTAGGCGATCTCGGCGAAGTAGTCGCCCGCGCCGTCCGCCCGGCCGGTGAGCCCCTGGTGCAGGTAGGCGTTCCACTTGGCCCGCATGGTCTCGGCGGCGCCGCCCGCCGACCCGCCGGCCTCCTCGTAGTAGTGGTACTTGCCGATGCCGTGGACGCCCACGATCGAGGTCATGCTCCCGCCCATCCCTGTCGCCTGGAATACGGGGGTCACTGTGCACGACGCGTTGGACCGCGACAACCACAAGCGGTGTTTACGGTGATAAATGAAGAGCGGCGGTGATATTCACCGGGATAGGTTGGTCGTCCCCGTCCATACGTCAAGGGAGAGCACCGATGTCAGGCCCGTTGCACGTGCGCGGCTCGGTCGTCGTGCCCGAGGCGGAGCTCGCCTGGCGCTTCTCCCGCTCGTCCGGCCCGGGCGGCCAGGGCGTCAACACCACCGACAGCCGGGTGGAGCTGAGCTTCGACCTCGCGCGTACGACCGCCCTCGGCCCGGCGCTCAAGGCCCGCGCGCTCGAACGGCTCGCCGCCCGCCTGGTCGACGGCGTGATCACGCTGGCGGCCTCGGAATACCGCTCGCAGCTGCGCAACCGGGAGGCGGCGCGGGAACGGCTCGCCGCCCTCCTCCGCGACGCGATCGCGCCGCCGCCCAAGCGGCGCCGTCCCACCAAGCCGTCCAAGGGCGCGGTCGAGCGCCGCCTGGCGGCCAAGAAACACCGCTCCGACCTCAAGCGCCTGCGCCGTACGGACGACTGACCCGCGACGCGCTGTCGCGCAGGTGCCGGACGCCCATGTGCAGTGCCGCCTCCAGGTGGGTGAGCCTCGTGGACCCCAAATGTACCGCCCTAGACGGACAGGCCGGCCTCGTCGAAGACGACGGCGCCGCCGACGACCGTGGCGAGCACGGCGACGTCCTTGATCCGCTCGGGGGCGACCGTGAACAGGTCGTCGCCCAGGACGACGAAGTCGGCCAGCTTGCCGCGCGACAGCGTGCCCTTGTGCCGCTCCTCCCCGGCGGCGTACGCCGAGCCGATCGTGTACGCGTGCAGCGCCTGCTCCACGGTGAGGGACTCGGCAGGGGTGAACGGCACGCCGCTCGCCGTACGGCGGTTGACCAGGTCGTGGATGCCGAGCAGCGGGGCGCCGTCGGCCACGGGGCAGTCGGAACTGCCCGGGATCACGATGCCGGCCTCCAGGAACGACCTCTGCCGGTAGCAGCCGAGCGAGCGCTCGGGGCCGAGGGCGGCGAGCATGCCGTCGCCCAGCTCGGAGACGAACCGGCCCTGGGGCACCGGGATGACGCCGAGCCTCGCGATCCTCGCCACCTGGGCGTCGCTGGTCACCGCGCAGTGCTCGATGCGGTGGCGGGCGTCGGGCCGGGGATCGCGCGCCTGCGCCTCCTCGTAGGCGTCGAGGACCACGTCGATCGCGTGGTCGCCGATGGCGTGGGTGGCGATCTGCCAGCCCGCGGCGTGCGCCCGCAGGATGAAGGCGCGCAGCGCCTCGGCGTCCTCCTGAAGCAGTCCCCGGTTACCCGGCTCCCCCTCGTAGTCGCAGCACATGGCGGCGGTGCGGCCGATGAGCGAGCCGTCGGAGAACAGCTTCACCGGCCCGATCCGCAGCCGGTCGTCGCCGATGCCGGTGCGGAACCCGAGGTCGAGCCCGAACCAGCCGTCGCCGATGTCGTGCAGGTTGGGCGAGCCGGGCATCAGCGTGGCCCGCTGTGGCAGGACGCCCCGCCGCACCGCCTCCTGGAAGGCCGCGAGGTCCCAGGCGCCGTTGCCGGCCAGCCCGCGTCCGACGCCCGGCTCTGTGAAGCTGGTCAGGCCCTCGCTCGCCGCCACCCGGCCGGCCAGCGCGATGCCTTCGACGAAGTCCTCGAACGGCACCGGGCGCAGCACGGCGTCCGCCAGGCCCTGGGCCTGCTCCGCGAGCAGCCCGTCGGGCCGGCCGTCGGCGTCCCGCCCGACCGTGCCGCCGGCGACGTCCGGCACGTCCTCGACGCGTTCGAAGCCCATGCGGGCGAACGCCGCCGTGTTCGCCACGCCCATATGGCCGGAGACGTGCTGGAGCCAGACCGGCCGGCCGCCGGCCGCCCGGTCGAGCGCCTCGCGGCTCGGGTGCAGCCCGCCCAGCTTGTTCTGGTCGTAGCCCGCTCCCTTGACCCACGCGTCCCGCGGCAGGCCCGCGGCGCGCTCGGCGACCTTCGCGTACAGCTCGTCGAGCGTCCGCACCTGGCCGTCGCGCAGGTCCAGCTCGCGCAGCCGCTGGCCCCGCATGCTCAGGTGATGGTGGGCGTCGTTGAACCCCGGCACCACCGGCGCGCCGCCGAGGTCGACGACGACCTCGGCGGTGAGCCCGTCCAGGTCCTCGTCCAGCCCGGCGATCCGCCCGGCGAACACGCCGAGCCGGGTCGCGGCGGGCCGGTCGGGGTCCAGGGTGGTGAACCGGCCGTTGACGAACAGGACGTCCAGACGCATGGTGCTTTGCTTCCCTTCGAGGTCGCCTCAGATGGCCGTGGTGACGGGCCCGGCCTTCGCCGCGACGGCGGTGGCGCGGTATCGCAGGCCGGCGACGCACGCCATCGTCAGCAGGATGATCACGATGTACTGCGCCACGACGAGCCAGATCGATCCCGACCAGGTCAGCAGCGCCTGCGCGACGAGCGGGGTGGTGCCGCCGATCAGCGCGCCGCACAGCTGGTAGGACAGCGAAATGCCGGTGTAGCGCACCCTGGCCGGGAACGCCTCGGCGAGGAACCCCGCCAGCGCCGCGTACGACGAGCCGCCGAACACGATGCTCAGCGCCAGGCCCAGCGTGGCCAGCGGCGCGGAACCGGTGCCGACCAGCAGGAACGTCACCGGCGTCATGACGATCAGCACGGTGAACGCCGCCAGCATGAATTTCGCGGCGCCCCAGCGCTGGCCGAGCACGGCCCCCACGGGCTGCGTGACGAACTGCACGGCCGACACGACGAGCAGCACGTTCAGCATCGTTCCCTTCGCGATGCCGAGGTCGGTGGTGGCCCACGACAGGATGAAGGTGTTGGTGAAGTAGGCCGAGGCGATGCCGACGCCGCTCGCCCCGATGCCGAGCAGCACCAGCGGCCACGCCGTGCGGAGGACCTCGGCGACGGGAAGCCTGGCGACCTCCCGCTGCTCGCGCATCCGCACGAACTCCGGCGACTCCTCGACCCGCAGCCGGATGACGAGCCCGATCACGAGCAGGACGGCGGAGGCGAGGAACGGGATGCGCCAGCCGTACGACCGGAACGCGTCGTCGGGCAGCAGGCTGACCAGCGCGAACATGCCGGTGGCGAGGATCGAGCCCGCGGGCGAGCCCTGCTGGGCGAACGCCGCGTAGAAGATGCGCTTGGGTCCGGCGTGCTCGGCGGCGATCAGCACGGCGCCGCCCCACTCGCCGCCCACCGCGATGCCCTGCACCAGGCGGAGCGCGGCCAGCAGCGCGGGCGCGGCCATGCCGACGGACGCGTACGTGGGCAGCACGCCCACCAGGGTCGTCGCGCCGCCCATGAGGAGCAGCGTGGTGATGAGCGTGCCCTTGCGCCCGATGCGGTCGCCGAGGTGGCCGAAGACCACACCGCCGAGCGGGCGGGCCAGGAACCCGACCCAGAACGTGGCGAAGGACGCCATGACGCCCGCCGTGGGGCTGGCCTCGGGGAAGAACAGCTTGCCGAACACCAGCGCCGAGGCCGTGCCGTAGATGTAGAAGTCGTACCACTCGATGGAGGTGCCGACGAAGGAGGCGATGCCCGCGCCGCGGGCCTTGCTCGTACTCAATTGCGTATCACCAGGGGGACTAGGCGAAGTGATGCAGTCGGGACAGGGGCACCTCGGTGGCCGGGTCCACATGGACCTCGGCCCCGTCCACCAGGACGGGGCCGGGCTCCCGGGACACCTCGACCCGCGGGGTCGCCGTGTTGCGGCACATGTCGGCCCTGGTCAGGCCGCGCGCGCGGCGGATGGCCGCGTAACGCAGGCCCGCGGGCAGCGCCTCACGGGCGTCCGCGGAGTCCAGCGCCTCGTGGGCGACGAAGATCCGCGACAGGCGGGCCGGCGCGTCGCCGAGCCCGCCGAAGTACGGGCGGTAGACCCTGGGCTGGGTCAGCCGGGTCGAGCCCGAGCCGCTGCCGGACACGCCCCAGGCGACGAAACCGGCTTTGATGACGAGCTCGGGCTTGGTGCCGAACCACGCCGGGTTCCACAGCACGATGTCGGCCAGGCGCCCCGGCTGGAGGGTGCCGACCTCGTGCGCCATTCCGTGGGCCAGGGCGGGATTCAGCGTGAGCTTGGCCAGGTAGCGCAGCACCCGTGCGTTGTCCGGCTGCGCGGCCCCCGCGCGCAGCGCCTGCAGGTGGGCGAGCTGCCAGGTCCTGCGGATCGTCTCGGCGACCCGTCCCATGCCCATCGAGTCGGAGTTGACGATGCTGATCGCGCCGAGGTCGTGCAACGCGTTCTCGGCCGCGATGGCATGCGCCCGGATCCGGCTGCGGGTCACCTCGACGTCGCTGTCGATGTGGTGGTTCTGCCGGTGGACGGTCATCGTCATCGGGAACAGCTCGCCGACCGTGTTGGTGGTGTAGGGAATGGTCGGCGTCGTGGACGACGGCAGGATGTTCGGCTCGGAGAGGATCTGGAGCAGGTCGGGATGGCCGCCGCCGCCCTCCACGTGGTAGGCGTGGACCGTGCGGCCCCGGGTGGCGGCGATCGTGTCGGCCAGGTAGCCCGACTCGTTCATCGAGTCGGTGTGCAGCGCGACCGGCAGATCCGCCTGCTCGGCGACCCCGAGGCAGGTGTCCACGATCCGGGGGGTCGCGCCGAAGTCCTCATGGATCTTGAAACCGCCGGCGCCGGCGAGCACGGCCTCCTCCAGGAGCCTGGGCGAGCTGGAGGAGCCGCGGGCGAGGAAGGCGACGTTCATGGGGGTGCCCCGCCAGGCGGTCATCAGCGTGTGCAGGTTGTGCGCGGGGTTGCAGCCCACGTCCCAGACGCCGCCGAGGCCCATGCCCACGACGGTCGTCACGCCGGAGGCGAGCGCCGCCGGCGCGATCTCGGGCGAGGACAGGTGCACGTGCGAGTCGATGACGCCCGGTGTGGCGATGAGGCCCTCGCCGGTGACGATCGCCGTGTGGGAGTCGATCGCGAAATCCCCGACGCCGATGCTGACGACCCGGCCGTCCTTGACGCCGATGGCCGTCTTGCGCACCCCGAGCACCGGGTCGAGCAGCACGACGTTGGTGACGACCAGGTCGAGCGCCGACTCCCGGTCGGCGCGCGGGGAGGCCAGCAGCCCGTCCCGCAGCGTCTTGCCGCATCCGCCGAGCAACTCGTCGCCGTACGGCGTGTCGTCGTGCTCGACCTCGATCCACAGGCAGGTGTCGCCGAGCCGTACGCGGTCGCCCGTGGTCGGGCCGTAGATCCTCGCGTAGGTCTCCCTCGGGACGGTCGTCACGCCTTCACCACCTCCACGATCCGCTCCTCTCCCGGAGGGAAGGCGAGCGCCGTGCCCGCCGGGATGTCCAGGCGCATGCCCTCCGCCTGCGCCCGGTCGAAGGACAGGGCGGGGTTGACCTGGTCGAGCGGGAAGTGCGAGGAGACGTAGACGGTCTGCTCGCCCACGTTGCGTACGGTGATCCGCCCCCGGTCGCGCCCCGCGTTGAGGCACACGTCCCCGTCGGCGACCTCCACCGCGCCGGGACCGCGCCCGTCCCCCGCGCCGAAGGGGGCGTCGACGCAGACCAGGGCCGTTCCGTTGGGGAACAGCGCCTCGACCTGCACCTGCGGCACCAGGTCGGGCACGCCCTCCATCACGTCGTCCGCGGTGAGCAGCGACCGCGCCGCCGCCACGACCTCCTCCAGGGACGCGCCGTCCCAGGCGCGTTCGAGGATCTCGTCGCAGAGCAGGGCGATGGCCTCGGGGGCGTTGAGCCGCCGGCCCCGGGCCCGGCGCCGCCGCGCCAGTTCCGCGACCGTGAAGAGGGTGAGCCGCTCCTGCTCGCGAGGCGTCAGGTGCACAGTCCGCCCTCGCTTTCGTCTCCGCTCGGTGGCCCGTCCTTGCGGGCGAGTCAACCGTAGGCGCAGGCCAGGGGCTTGCCCAACGGCATTCCGTCGCGGAAATCGGCGGCTAGATTGTGCAGGTGAACATTCCCCCTCCGGCCCCGGTGACCGAGCTCGCGCTGCGCTGCCTCGACGACATCGACGACATCGTCGAGGGGTGGCTGGCCCAGGTCGAGCTCATCGATCCGTACGGGTCTCCCGACCCGCCCGTCTCCCGGGACGAACTGCGGGGCACGGCGCTGACCGGGCTGGACATGCTGCTGCGGCACATCGCCACGGGATCGGTCGCCCCCGGCATGGACGGGTTCTCCGAGCGCGTCGGGGAGCGCAGGGCCGGCCAGGGGGTGCCGCTGGAGTCGCTGCTGGCCGCCGCGCGGCTCGACGCCCGGGTGCTCTGGCAGGCCATGAACGCGCGGGCGACGCCGGAGGGGCTGCCCGGCCTGATCGCCGGTGCCCACCTGGTCTGGGAGGCGGTGGAGCAGCACGTGACCGGGCTCATGACGGGCTACCAGCGGGCGGTGCTGGAGATGGGGCGGCAGCGGGAGGACCAGCGCAGAGCCTGGTTCACCCGGCTCATGGACAACCAGGGGCGCAACCCCGACGTGGTGCGCGACGCCGGCCGGGTCCTCGGGTTCGACCCGGCACAGCCGCTCCTCGCCGTGGTCGCCCATCCCGGTGAGGGGGCGGCGCTCCGCGCGGCGGCGGCGGGAATGGCCGTGAGCGGGGTGCTCTGCTACCGCCACGAGTCGCCGACCGGCGACGTGCTGATCGTGCAGCCGCCGGCCCGAACCGCCGACCCGCCGCGCTCGGTCCTCGCCGCGCTCGCGGGGGTGCGCTGCGGCGTCTCCCCCGTCGTCGGCGGCCTGTCGCAGGTGCCCCGTGCCGTACGGCTGGCCTCGGCGGCCGCGGGGGCGTCGCGGGCCGGTGCGGGGCCGCGACGGCTGGAGGACGCCTGGCTGGACGTCTTCGTCGGCGGCAGCCGGGAACTCGCGGCCGAGCTCGCGCACCAGGTGCTCGGCCCGCTCTCCGCTCTGGGCGGGGTGGAGGGCGAGCGGCTGCTGGAGACCGTGCGGACCCATCTGGCCGGCTCGGGCTCGGTCGCCGACACGGCCACGGCCCTCTACTGCCACCGCAACACCGTGCAGCACCGCTTCGCGCGCTTCCGCGAGCTCACCGGCCGGGATGTGCGCATCCCGGAGGACGCCGCCGTCGTCGCCCTCGCGTTGCGCGCCGCCGACGCCCTCCCCTAGATCCGGCTAGATGCGGCGGTCTTCCATCTCCCAGATGTGGTCGACCACGTGCCAGATGATGCGGCGGGCGGCGTACCGTACGGGCCAGCCCGCGCCGTCGGCGGGAAAAGCCCCCGCGGGCTGCGCGAGCACCCCCGCGATGTCCTCGCGCATGGCGGTCAGGCCGGCCTCGTCCTTGAAGGGCTTGTGCCGCACCCCGATCTTCCTGGCGTACGAGCGCTCGGCCTCCACGACATGGGCGACCATCTTGTCCCTGTCCCTGCCGCCGCCTCTGGGGCCCTTGCGCAGTTCCTCAGGGGACGCCGCGGCCACCTCGGCGAGCACCGCCCAGGCCGCCCGGGCGAGGGCGGCGGCACGCGCGGCCTCCGGCGCGTCCACCGGCTCCCGGTCGAAGTCCGGGATGGCGGAGATCGCGCCGAAGTCCGTCGTGCTGTCGCCCTTCACACGCCCGACGATCGCCGGGTCCCCCGGCGCGAACTCCAGCCCCGCCCGCTCGGCGATCACCCGGAAGCGCGGGGCGTAGTCCACCAGAGTGTCGAGCGCGGCCTCCTCCGTCCTGCCGATGCGGCACCAGCCCGGCCAGTCGATCGAGCAGGCGAAGGCCTTCTTGGGGCCGATTTCCAGGTAGACGCGATGGTTCATGCCGGTCAGCATGGCACCTGTACGTGACAGGCCACGTCAGGTTCAGACCAGGTCGATGAGGTCGGCCACGGAGTTGACCACCTGCGTGGGCCGGAACGGATACCGGTCGATCTGGTCCTTCTGCGTGACGCCGGTGAGCACCAGGATCGTGTGCAGACCGGCCTCGATGCCGCAGACGACGTCGGTGTCCATGCGGTCGCCGATCATCGCGGTGGTCTCGCTGTGCGCGTCGATCCGGTTGAGCGCGCTGCGCATCATCATCGGGTTCGGCTTGCCGACGAAGTACGGCTCCACTCCGGTCGCCTTGGTGATCATCGCGGCCACCGCGCCACAGGCCGGCAGCGAGCCCTCGGTCGAGGGGCCGATCGGGTCGGGGTTGGTCGCGATGAAGCGGGCGCCGTTGTCGATCAGCCGGATCGCCCGCGTTATCGACGTGAAGCTGTAGGTGCGGGTCTCGCCCAGCACCACGTAGTCGGGGTCGAGGTCGGTCAGCACGTAGCCGACCTCGTGCAGGGCCGTGGTCAGCCCCGCCTCACCGATCACGTACGCCGAGCCCTCGGGCCGCTGGTCGGCGAGGAACTTGGCGGTGGCCAGCGCGGAGGTCCAGATCGCCTCGGGCGGCACCTCCAGCCCGGCCGCGCGCAACCGTACGGACAGGTCGCGGGGGGTGTAGATCGAGTTGTTCGTCAGGACGAGGAACCGCTTCCCCGACTCCTTCAGCCGCCTGATGAACTCGTCGGCACCCGGCACCGGCTGCCCCTCGTGGACCAGCACCCCGTCCATGTCGGACAGCCACGACTCGATGGGCTTTCGCTCGCTCATGTGTCCAAGCATGGCAGGTGACGGAGCGGCGAAGCACATCCCTCGCCGTGTCCGGAAATATCCGGATGCGACCTCAGGTTGGGGCGAGCATGAGCGAGGACAACATCCGCGGTGTGCCGCGTGGGACGGCCGAGGTGCCACTGTCGATCCTGGAGCTCGCGACCGTCGGCGAGGGCTCCACGCCCACCGAGGCGCTGCGCGACGCCACCGAACTGGCCCGGCGGGCCGAGGAGTGGGGCTACCACCGCATCTGGGTCGCCGAGCACCACGGAATGCCCGGAGTGGCCAGCTCCTCCCCGGCCGTGCTCATCGCGCACCTCGCGGCGGCGACCCGGTCGATCCGGATCGGCTCCGGCGGCGTGATGCTGCCCAACCACGCCCCGCTGGTGATCGCCGAGCAGTTCGGCACGCTGCACGCGCTGCACCCCGGCCGCATCGACCTCGGCCTCGGCCGTGCCCCCGGCACCGACATGGCCACGGCGAACGCCCTGCGCCGCTCGGCCGAGGTGGACCCCGACGAGTTCCCCCAGCAGGTGGCCGAGCTGACCGGCTTCCTCGACGGCTCCTTCCCGCCCGGCCATCCGTACGAGAAGATCCGGGCCGTGCCGGGCGGCGACGACTCGGCGGCCACGGGCCGGCCGCCGATCTGGCTGCTCGGATCCAGCGGGTTCAGCGCCAGGCTGGCCGGACTGCTCGGGCTGCCGTTCGCCTTCGCCCACCACTTCAGCGCCGCCAACACCGAGCCCGCGCTCGACCTCTACCGCTCCTCGTTCCGGCCCTCGGAGGTGCTCGACCGGCCGTACGCGCTGATCGGGGTGGCGGCCGTCGCGGCCGACACCGAGGAGGAGGCGCTGCGCCAGACCATGCCGGGCGCGCTGTCGTGGCTGCGCCTGCGCTACGGGCGGCCCGGCCGTACGCCCACCGTCGAGGAGGCGGAGGCGTACCCATACACCCCGATGGAGCGGGAGTTCGTCCGCGAACGGCTGTCCACGGTGGTGCACGGCGACCCGCAGACCGTGCGGGACGGGCTGGAGGAGCTGCGCAAGCGCACCGGGGCCGACGAGCTGATGATCACCACCCAGGTCCACGGCGGCGCGGCGCGCCTGCGCTCCTACGAGCTGATCGCCAAGGCGTACGGGATGGTCTAGCCGCGCAGGAACGCGACGACGGCGAGCACGCGGCGATGGGCGTCCTCGTCGGGAGGCAGGTCGAGCTTGGTGAGGATGTTCCCGATGTGCTTGCCGACGACGGCCTCCGACACCACCAGCGCGCGGGCGATCGCGGCGTTCGACCTGCCCTCGGCCATCAGGGCGAGGACCTCTCTCTCCCGTGGGCTGAGCCGCCGCAGCGGGTCACGGCGGCGGCGCAGGAGCTGACGTACGACCTCCGGGTCCACGACCGTCCCCCCGCCGGCGACGGTGGTCAGGGCGTCCACGAACTCCTCGACCTCCCCGATCCGGTCCTTGAGGAGGTAGCCCACGCCGGTGCCGTCCCCGGAGTCGAGCAGTTCGGCCGCGTAGGTCTGCTCGACGTACTGGCTCAGCACCAGGACGGCGAGCTCGGGGTGCGCGGCGCGCAACGCCACGGCGGCCCGCAGTCCCTCGTCGGAGAAGCCGGGCGGCATCCGCACGTCGGTGACGACGACGTCGGGGGCGTGCTCCTCCACCGCTTCCACCAGCGCCTCGGCGTCGCCGGCGGTGGCGGCCACCCGGTGGCCGAACCGGGCCAGCAGCGTGGCCAGTCCCTCGCGGAGCAGCACGCCGTCCTCGGCGATGACGACGGTCAGGGCAGGGCCGGCAGGCATTCGATCTCCGCGCGCAGCAGGGTGGGGCCGCCCGGCGGGCTCGACAGCATCAGCCTGCCCTCGACCGCGGAGACGCGGTCGGCGAGCCCGGCGAGCCCGGTGCCGGCCGTCGCGTCCGCGCCGCCCACTCCGTCGTCCCGGATCTCGACGGTGAGCAGCCGGCCGTCGAGCCGGCCCCGCACCCAGGCTTGCTCGGCTCCGCTGTGCTTGGCCACGTTGGCCAGGCCCTCGCTGACGACGAAGTAGGCGACCGACTCCACCGGTTCCGGCAGCCGGGGACGTCCACGTCGACCTCGACCGGGACGGGCGACCGGTCGGCCAGCTCGGCGACCGCGGCGGGCAGCCCGCGGTCGGCGAGGATGCGGGGATGGATACCGCGGATCAGGTCGCGGATCTCCGCGAGGGCGAGCTTCGCCTCCTCGTGTGCCCTGGCCACGAGCTCGGCCGCCTCCTCTCCCCGGGAGACCTTTGCCAGGCCGAGCGTCATGGTCAGCGCGACCAGGCGCTGCTGCGCGCCGTCGTGCAGATCGCGCTCGATGCGCCGCCGCTCGACCTCGAACGCCTCGACAAGGCGGCTCCGGGAGCGGGTCAGCTCGGCGAGCCGCTCGCCCGACTCGGCTTTCGTGGACGTGAGCAGCAACCGGGCCAGCAGGGCGTGCGCGGTCGCGAGGGCGGTGATCGGGTAGGCCGCCAGCACGAGCACCGCGACTCCCAGGAGCGCGGCGGCGAACGCCTCGGTGAGGGAGTCGAGCGGCCAGAACTTCAGCAGCACGATGGGCCCCGCCTCCGCCACGCTGATCGGGGCGCAGATCATCACGAGCGGTGCCAGGAGGCCGTACGTCAGGGCGATCAGCTCGATCGGGCCGAGCACGACGGCCAGCAGGCCCGTGTAGGCGAGGGCCCGCCATGTCGCCTGCTCCCGCAGGCGCGTCCCGAGCCATCCGCGCGGACCCGGGCGCGCGGGGCGGTGGGGGCTCGGCGCGGGCTCGGCGTCCATGATCCGCAGCCGCCGGCGTTCGACCGCGCCCAGCGGCACGGCGGCGACCACCGGGACCGCCAGCAGCGGCACGCCCACCAGGAAGACGGTGAGCAGCGCCCCGGCGGTCAGCGAGACGACCAGCGACGCCAGTACGACCACACCGACGACCGCGCCCGTCACCAGGTAGGCGAGGGCGCGCCAGGGCAGCGAGGTCGCCAGCAGGTCCTTGCGGGCGACGGCCTGCCACGAGCCGTTGGGGCGCACCCGACCCACCCTAGAGGCGGTCCGTGCCCGGTCGAAGACGGCCAGGCCCACCTGTGGAGGTAGGGCTGGCCATACCTCCGCGAGTAGGCCGGGGCGGCTGGCGGGCGCGGATCCCGCACCGGTCTGATGGGCCGCATGAACGAGACAGTCCGGCAGGTCTCCGATCTGAGGGCGTTCGCGGGCGTGGCGCTGCGCCGGCAGGGCGTGGTGGGAGCCGTGGCCCCGAGCTCGCGCTCGCTCGCGCGGGCGCTCACCGCCGTCGTCCCGACGACCGGCCCCGCAGTGATCGTGGAGCTCGGCCCGGGCACCGGCGCGATCAGCGAGGCCATCCGGGAACGGCTCGCCCCCGGCTCCCGCCAGCTCGCGGTCGAGATCGACCCGGGGATGGTGGCGCACCTGCGACGCGCCCGGCCCTGGCTGGACGTGCTCCAGGGCGACGCGGCCCGCCTCGGTGCGCTGCTGGGCGAACGGGGAGTCTCCCGGGTCGACGCCGTGGTCAGCACGCTGCCGTGGACGCTCTTCCCCGAGGACGTGCAGGAGTCGATCCTCGGGGAGGTCGGGCGGGTGCTGCGCCCGACGGGGGCGTTCACGACGGTGACCTACCTGCCCGCGGTGCCGCTGGCCCGGGCGCGGCGTTTCCGGCGGCGCCTGCGCGCCGCCTTCGACGAGGTGCTCACGACCGGGCCGGTCTGGCGCAACGTGCCGCCCGGCCTGGCGTACGTGTGCCGGAGGCCGGTGGGCCGTGACTGAGCTGCTCGGCCGGCTTCCCGCTCCCCTCGTGCTCGGGGTCGCGGCGATGCTGATCGTCGCCGAGGCCGGCACGCTCGCCGGGGTGGCGCTGCCGGGGACGAGCGTTCTGGTGGCCCTCGGCTGCCTCACCCGCCTCGGCGCGCTGCCGTTCGCCGGGACACTCGCCGTGGCCGTGGCGGCCGCCGTCGCCGGCACGCAGCTGTCGTACGCCCAGGGCCGCAGACGTGAGGGCGCCGCCTCCATCCACCCTCTGGTGGGCCGGTTCGCCCCCGCCGCGTGGGCGCGGGCCCGCCGCATGGTGGCGAGGAGAGGCGCCTGGGCCGTCGCGGGCGGTCAGTGGCTCGGCGCCGCGCGCACCCTCGTGCCGAGGCTCACGGGCTGGGCGGGTGTGCCGTACGGAGCCTTCGCCCGCGTCAGCGTGCCCACGGCGGCGGCGTGGGCGACGACCCTCGTGACCCTCAGCCGGTTCGTCCCCGACCTCGTGGACGCGATGCCCGCCCACCTGGCCGTCGCCGGGCCGCTCGCCGTGGGGGTCGTCCTCGTCGTGTCCCTGGCGGTCACGGAGCGAGGGCGTGTTCCGCGCGGACGCGTTCCAGGAAAATCGCGGAGACCGCGAACATCGGCAGGCCGCCGGACATCCAAGACAACGAGACCGGAGGGGAGGGGCCCCTCCGGGGTTATCCGGCGAAAGGAAGCATCATGATCCTACGGGGGATCCGCAACGGCGCCGTGACCCTGTCCGCGGCGGCGCTGCTGACCGCCGCCGCCGCCGCTCAGGCCGGCGCCGCGTCCGCCGCCCCGGCGTCCGTGAGCGCCGCGAGCTGCGCGCGCGTCAACCACTCGTCCGGCTACGTCACCCAGACCGTGAAGGTCACCAACAACTGCGGCTACACCGTCTCCTTCTCCGTCCGGCGGGTGGGGCCCGACAGCCCCTGCTACATCGTCCGACCCGGTCACTACCGGACGTACAAGTGGGGCAACGGGCTGAACTACCAGGGCATCAGGTGGAACTGCTCCTGAGCCGCGTCGCGGACGCCCGCCTGAGCGGGCGTCCGCCCGGTAACGACAACGCCGTATGAGGCGCCCGGCGCCCCAGTGCCGGACGCCCCAGCGCGCGGCGTCGTCCGAGGTGCTGGCCCGGCTCCGCCGCGAACACCGGGTCGTGGGGCGGATCCTCGCGCGGAGCCGCGCTCTGCTCGACAACGCCGCCCCCGGAGTGGACGCTCCGGAGGTCGCCGCCGAACTCGATCGCCTCGCGGCGGAGCTGGAGGCCCACCTCGACTACGAGGAGGAGCTGCTCGTGCCCCTGCTCAACCAGATGGCCGAGATTCCCGAAGGACTCTAGGCCGTGCGGCTCATCGGGGGGCGAGGGCTTCCAGGGCCTCCTCCGCGCGGCGCATGGAATCGCGGGGGTCGGCCTCGGGGTTGCCGATCTCCGGGTCGAAGTTGAGGTCGTGGAAGACCTCGGTCACGCCCTTGGCCGCGAGCGCCTCGACGTCCTGCCTGATCTTGTCGTACGACCCGGTCAGCGGGCCCTCGTCCCCGGGGCGGACGCGGGTGACGCCGCGGACGACGAACCGCAGCGCGCCGGGGTCGCGGCCCGCCCGCCGGGCCGCCTCCTTCACGATGGCGATCTGCTGGTCGATCGTGTCCAGGTCGGCGCGGCTGGAGCTGATCCAGCCGTCGGCGATCCGCCCGGCCCGCTCCAGCGCCACCCGGGCCGTGCCCCCGAGCATCACCGGCGGCGGCGTGGCCGGTTTGGGGTCCTGGTGGGAGGGCGGCACCTCGTAGAACTCGCCCTTGTGCTCGACGACGTCCTCGGTCCACAGCCGCCGCAGCAGGCCGACGTACTCCTCACCGCGCCTGCCGCGCCGCTCCATCGGCACGCCGGAGGCGGCGAACTCCTCGGGCAGCCAGCCGAGCCCCAGGCCCACGTCGAGCCTGCCGCCGGACACCTCCTGCAGGGAGGCGAGCTGCTTGGCCATCAGGACCGGGGAGACGAAGGGCAGGTTGAGCACGGCCACCCCGAGCCGTACCCGCTCGGTCACGCCCGCCAGGTACGCGAGCGCGACGACCGGGTCGTGCACGCTCCGGTAGACCGGCCCCATCGGGTTGCCGACGGGATAGAGCAGACGCTGGAACGTCCACACCCCGTGGTAGCCGAGTTCGTCCGCGCGGCGCGCGATCCGCCTCATGTTCTCCGGCGTCGCCCACGAGCCCGACACCGGCACCGAAAACCCAATCCTCATGAGGGCACCCTAGGGTGTCCCCCGTGATCGAGGAACTGGCGCGGCTGGCGCGCCGCGACGGGCCGGTGACGGTGCTCAAGCAGACCCGCGTGCTCGTGGTCAGGGCCGGGGACGTCGTCGTCAAGGCCCATCCCCCGGACACCGACGAACACGCCCTGCGTGCCCGCCTCGACACCGCCGGGAACCTGCCCGGCGTCATGCTGCCTCCCCTCGGCCTCGAACGGCTGGGCGGCAGGCTCGTCACGATCTGGCCCGCCGGCGAGCCCCTCACCATCGCCGACGTCGACGCGGGGACGACCCCGTGGGAGGAGGGCGGACGGCTGCTCGCCCTGCTGCACGCCCGGCCGGCTCCCGCGGGGCTGCCGCCCGCCGGGGGACCGTCACGGCTGCCCAGGGCCATGGCCGACCTGGCGGCGGCCGGCGTCCCGGACCAGGTCGCCGCGCCCATCAGAGCGGCGTACGCGACGCTGCCGCCGGTCAGGGAGGGCGGCACGCTGACGCACGGCGACTGGCACCTCGGCCAGATCGTCCGGCACGACGGGGCGTGGCTGCTCATCGACCCCGACGACCTGGGCGCTGGCGACCCCGCGTGGGACCTCGCCCGCCCGGCCGCGTGGTACGCCGCCGGCCTGCTCGACCCCCGGGACTGGGAACGCTTCCTCACCGCCTATCTCGCGACCGGCGGGACCGCCGTCTCCGCCGAGGACCCGTGGCGGGAACTCGACGGGCCGGCCCGGGCGTTGACCGTCCAACTGGCCGCGACGGCGGTGGCCACGGCGGCGCGGGCGGGGGAACCGCCCGACGACGCCGCCGAGGCCCTGGTGTCCGCCTGTGTGAGGATCGTCGCGGCCACGGAGGCCGAGACCTGACCGAGGGAGAGTTCGTCACATGGAGTGCCCCAAGTGCCGTGGCCGGATGCGGACGTTCGACCGCAACGGGGTCCACATCGAGCAGTGTGACAACTGCCGGGGGATTTTCCTCGACTACGGCGAGCTGGAGACGCTGACCCGGATGGAGTCCCAGTGGGCTCAGCAGCACTACGCTCCCCCGCCGCCGGCGCACGGTGGGCCCGCCTGGGGCGGCCACCACGGGGGCCACTACGGCCACCGGCGCAACAGCTGGGTCGGCATGCTGTTCTCCAGCTGAGCCCCTTCCCAGAGGCTTCAGAAAGAGGCCGCGGCCCGGATCCGGGCCGCGGCCTCTGCCGTGTCCGGTCATGCCGGGAAGGCGTCCGGGTCCACCTCGCTCGTGGTGGCGTTCCCGCCGAACACGGCGTCGAGGGTGAGCGTCCAGTCCTTCCAGCTCACGCCGCCGCCCGAGTAGAGGGTCCGGAACGTCAGCGGGTCGTCGAACTTGGAGAAGCCGCAGTTCCTGGTGAAGGCACGGCTGCTCCTGTCGTAGTCCACCCCGGTGGTGAAGTAGACACGGTAGGTGCCGTCCTTGATGTTCGCGACCTTCGCGCTCGACCGCTTGCGCACGTAGAAGCTGACCGCCTTGCGCCCTCCGCGCACGAGCGTCACCACGCCGTCCTGCGCGCCGCCGTTCTGCACGGTCAGGCTGCTCCGGCCGCCCCGGATCGCGGAGAGCAGCATCGTGCCGTTGCCGAGGCGGCGGGCGCGCTGGGCCGGCGGCTTGATCTGGACCACCGGGTAGTCTCCGGCCTTCGCGAGGTCGCCCGCGGACGCCCTGAGGGCCTTGAACTCGCCCGACCGGCCGAGCCTGGCCAGCACCGCCGTCCCGTTGCACAGGGCGTGCGACGTCACGTCCTCGTCCAGCGCGCCGAGCCTGCCGTTCAGGCCGCGCAGCGCCGCGACGTAGTCGGTGTGCTCGGGGGCGACGTCCGCGGGAGGCCGCAGGCCCCCGAGCCGCTCCAGCGCGGATTCCAGGGCGCTTTCCGCCCGGCCGATGCGCTGGTGGAGCGACCGGAAGGTCCGCGCCTTGGCGATGGCGGCGAGCGTCGTGCGGGCGGGGCGGCCGGCGGCGTCGAGCGCGCTCCGGTACGCCTCCGGGGTCAGCGCCGGCGGGCCTGAGGAGGCGGCGGACGGCGCCGCCTCCTCGCCGGAGACGGCCTTTCCCGATCCGCCGGGCGATGCCGTGCAGGCCGCGAGCGTGACGGACGCGGCCAGCACGGCGACGGCGCCGGCCGGGACGGTGCGCGAGAAGGTCCGGGGGGAGATCACGCGAAACACTGTCAGCCGGTGAGCGGACGCTGTCAACACGTATTCACGCCGACGACGTCATCCCCTCCGGGCCCAGGGTGAGCCACCGGGTGATGCCGATCGACTCCAGGAACGGCAGGTCGTGGGAGGCCACCACGAGCGCTCCCCGATAGGCCGACAGCGCCTGCGCGAGCTGGCGCACGCTGGCCAGGTCGAGGTTGTTGGTCGGCTCGTCCAGCAGCAGGAGCCGCGGCGCGGGCTCGGCCAGCAGCAGCGAGGCCAGCACGGCGCGGAACCGCTCACCTCCGGAGAGCGTGCCGGCCGGCCGTTCGGCCCGTGCGCCCCGGAACAGGAACCGGGCGAGCCCGGCCCTGACGGCGTTGACCGACGCCGCGGGCGCGACCGCCCGCACGTTGTCGACCAGACTGAGCGCGTCGTCGAGCACGTCGAGCCGCTGCGGCAGGTAACGCACCGGGACGCCTCGACGGACCGAGCCCTCGCCCGGCGGGATCTCCCCCAGGATCGTGCGCAGCAGCGTCGTCTTGCCCGAGCCGTTCGGCCCCAGCAGGGCGACCCGCTCCGGGCCGCGGACGATCAGGTCGCCGATCGGCCCGGCGGCCGTGCGCAGGCCGTCCAGTTCGAGCACGGTGCGCCCGGCCGGCACCTCCGTGGCGGGCAGTTCCACCCGGATCTCGGCGTCGTCGCGCACCGCGTCCTCCGCCTCGGCCAGCCGCTCGCGGGCGGCCGCCACCTTCTCCTCGTGCATCAGCCGGTGCTTGCCCGCCGAGACCTGGGCCTGGCGCTTGCGCTCCTGCATGATGATCTTGGGCTCGCGCTTCTGCTCGTACATCTTGTTGCCGTAGCGCACCCGCCGGGCCAGCTTGGTGTGCGCCTCGGCCAGCTCGCGCCGCTGGCGGCGCAGGTCGCCCTCGGCCGCGCGGACCATCCGCTCGGCGGCCTCCCGCTCGACCGCGAGCACCTCCTCGTACTCGCTGAGCGTGCCGCCGTACGTACGGCGGGCGGGCAGGTCGGCGATCTGGTCCACCAGGTCGAGCAGCGTGCGATCGTGGCTGACGACCACCAGCGTCCTCGTCCACGACGAGACGGCGTCGTACAGGCGTCGGCGCGCGTCGAGGTCGAGGTTGTTGGTCGGCTCGTCAAGCAGCAGCACGTCGGGCTCGGCGAGGAAGCGTGCGGCGAGGCCCACCATGACGGTCTCGCCGCCCGAGAGCGTCGCGACCGTCCGGTCGAGGTCCACGCCGGTCAGCCCGAGACGGTCGAGCTCGGCCCGGGCGCGCTCCTCGACGTCCCAGATCACCGCGTCGTAGTTCGCCTCGCTCAGGTCGCCCCTCTCGATCGCGTGCAGCGCCTCCCGCGCGGGCGTGATCCCCAGCAGGTCGGACACCGTACGGCTCGCGCCGAGCGGGAGGTTCTGCGGCAGGTAGCCCAGCCGCCCGGTGACCGACACCGAGCCGCCCGTCGGGGTCAGCTCTCCGGCGATCAGCTTGAGCAGCGTGGACTTGCCGCTGCCGTTGACGCCGATGAGCCCGGTCCGGCCGGCGCCGAAGGTGAAGTCGAGCTCCTCGAAGACGGGCGTCCCGTCGGACCAGGAAAACGACAGATCCGTACAGACAATGGAATGAGACATGAAGCGGCTCCGGGTATCCCCAAGGGCGAAATGGTGAACAAACGCACGGAGACACCGCGGGCACGGGCCGCGAGGCGAGGGTCTGCCTGAGGTCGCTGCGCCGGACCACCGATGGCGGCCGTGGGCGCGGTGTCGGGACCTCAGAGCTCCAAGTGACCCTCCAGGGTGCGGCGGCAGGACGTCCGTCACGATAACGGGGAGCGGAGATGGGACGCCACCGAATTAATCCACCGCCCGCCGGGGCGTCGCCTCAGCCGCCCCTGAAGGTGACAAAAGTCCTACCCCGCTCCACGAGTTCGGGACCTTGTCGGTAAGGTGAACCTGCCCTAACTTAGGTAAGGCTTACCGAGCGTCCGGAGGACGATGTGTTCGCGAGTTACCTCATCGGCCTTCGCGAGGGCCTTGAGGCCACTCTTGTGGTCTCCATCCTCGTGGCCTTCCTGGTCAAGAGCGACCGCCGCGAACGGCTGCCCATGGTCTGGGCGGGCGTCGGCGTGGCCGTCCTCCTCTCCGTCGCGTTCGGCGCGCTGCTGACCTTCACCGCGGCCCACCTCGCCACCCAGCAGCAGGAGATGTTCGACGCCGTGACGTCCCTGGCGGCGACCGTCTTCGTCACCTTCATGATCTTCTGGATGCGCACGGCGGCCCGCAAGATGTCGGGCGAGTTGCGCGAGAAGATGGGCGCGGCCCTGGAACTCGGGGCCACCGCCGTGGTCGTGGTGGCGTTCCTGTCGGTCGCCCGCGAGGGACTGGAGACCGCCCTGCTGTGGTTCGCCGCCGTCCAGGGCGCGACCAGCAGCGCGAGCCCGCTGATCGGCATCACGCTCGGGCTGCTCACCTCGGTCGCGCTGGGCTGGGGGCTGTACCGCAGCGCCCTGCGGATCAACCTCACCAAGTTCTTCACCTGGACGGGCCTGCTGCTGGTCCTGGTCGCCGCCGGGATCTTCAAGTACGGCGTGCACGACCTGCAGGAGTCGGGGCTGGTGCCCGGCCTGAACACCTACGCCTTCGACATCAGCGGCGTGCTCGACCCCAGCGCCTGGTACTCGACGCTGCTGAGCGGGATGTTCAACATCACCCCGCAGCCCAGCGTGCTGGAGGCCGTCGCCTGGGTCGTCTACCTGGTTCCCGTCCTCATCCTGTTCCTGCGGCCCGCGGCCAAGACGCCGGCGAGTCCCGCTTCCAAGTCTCCCCAGCCCGCTTCCTGACCGGAGTCCACCGACATGCGCACCCCCACCGTCCTGGCCGCCGCGGCGCTGGCCCTCGCCGGCCTCACCGCCTGCTCGTCCACGGGCTCGGGCACCACGACCGAGGCGGCCGCGGCCGGCGACGGGAAGATCACCGTGGCCGCCACCGACACCGAGTGCAAGGTGGCGAAGTCCGACCTGGCCGCCGGCACCTCGACCTTCTCGATCACCAACAACGGCACGAAGGTCACCGAGTTCTACGTGTACGCCGCGGGCGACCGGGTCATGGGCGAGGTCGAGAACATCGTGCCCGGCCTGACCCGCGAGGTCGTGGTGGAACTCCCCGCGGGCGTGTACGAGACCGCCTGCAAGCCCGGGATGACCGGCAAGGGCATCCGCGGCCCCCTCAAGGTCAGCGGCGAGCACAAGCCGCTCACCGGCGACGCCAAGCTCGCCGAGGCCGTGGCCAGCTACAAGCGCTACATCAAGAGCCAGTCCGACACGCTGCTCGACAAGACCAAGGAGTTCACCGAGGCGGTCAAGGCAGGCGACGTGGCCAAGGCCAAGGAGCTCTACCCGGTCGCCCGCACCTACTGGGAGCGGATCGAGCCGGTCGCCGAGGTCTTCGGCGACCTCGACCCGGCCATCGACGCGCGGGAGAACGACGTGGCCGACGGCGAGGAGTGGACGGGCTTCCACCGCATCGAGAAGGACCTGTGGGTCAAGAAGGACGTCGGCGGCGACGGCCCGATCGCCGACAAGCTGATGACCGACGTGAACACGATCGTGACGAAGTCCGCGACGGTCGACCTCTCCCCCGTGCAGCTCGCCAACGGCGCCAAGGGGCTGCTCGACGAGGTCGCCACCGGCAAGATCACCGGCGAGGAGGACCGCTACTCGCACACGGACCTGTGGGACTTCGACGCCAACCTGCAGGGCTCGAAGGCCGCCGTCCAGGCGCTGCGGCCGGTGCTCGAGGAGCGTGACGCCGAGTTGGTGAAGACGCTCGACGCGAAGTTCGCCGACGCCGAGAACGCGCTCGCCGCCCACCGCAGCGGCGACGGCTGGAAGCTGCACACGGATCTGTCCAAGGACGACCTCAAGGCGCTGTCCGACGCGATCAACGCCCTGGCCGAGCCGATCAGCAAGGTGGCCTCGGTGGTGGCCCGGTGACCCGGAAAAGCACAGCGAGCGGCACGGGGATCAGCCGCAGACGGCTGTTCGGCCTCGGCGCGGCGAGCGTGGCCGCCGTCGGGGCCGGCGCCGTCGTCAGCCGGTCGTTCGCGGAGGAGCCGGTCGCCCACGCGGCCTCCACCTCCGACCCCGTGCCCTTCTACGGCCCGCACCAGGCGGGCGTCACCACGCCCGCCCAGGACCGGCTGCACTTCGTGGCGTTCGACGTGATCACGAAGAAGAAGGCCGAGCTGGTGGAGCTGCTCCAGGAGTGGACCGCCGCCGCGGCCCGGATGACCCAGGGCAAGGACGCGGGCACGTTCGGCGCCGTGGGCGGGGCGCCCGAGGCGCCGCCGGACGACACCGGCGAGGCGCTCGGCCTGCCCGCCTCCGGCCTGACGCTGACCGTCGGCTTCGGCCCGTCGCTGTTCGACGAGCGGTTCGGCCTCGCCGACCGCAGGCCGCCCGCACTGGCCGACCTGCCCGCCTTCCCCGGCGAGGACCTGCAGCCCGGGATCTCCGGCGGGGACATCTGCGTGCAGGCGTGCGCGCACGACCCGCAGGTGGCGGTGCACGCCATCCGCAACCTCGCCCGTATCGGCTTCGGCAAGGTCTCCGTCCGCTACTCGCAGCTCGGGTTCGGGCGCACCTCGTCCACCTCACGGGCGCAGGCGACGCCGCGCAACCTCATGGGCTTCAAGGACGGCACCAACAACCTCAAGCTCGAGGACACCGCCATGCTGCGCGACCACCTGTGGGCCGCGCCCGGCGACGGCCCGGCCTGGATGGACGGCGGCACCTACCTGGTGACCCGCAAGATCCGGATGCACATCGAGACCTGGGACCGCGCCCCGCTGGCCGAGCAGGAGGCCATCTTCGGCCGCGACAAGGGCAAGGGGGCGCCGCTCACCGGGCACGGGGAGTTCGACGCGCCGGACTTCGCCAAGAAGGGCCCGGACGGCACGCCGGTGATCGCCGGCAACGCGCACGTACGGCTCGCGCACCCCGACGCCCACGGCGGCGCGCGGCTGCTGCGGCGCGGCTACAACTACGTGGACGGCTCCGACGGCCTCGGGCGGCTCGACGCCGGCCTGTTCTTCATGGCCTACCAGCGTGACCCCCGCAAGCAGTTCGTCCCCATCCAGCGGATGCTGTCCCAGAAGGACGCGCTGAACGAGTACATCAAGCACGTCTCCAGCGGCCTGTTCGCCTGCCCGCCCGGGGTGGCCGACGGCGGCGACTACTGGGGCCGCACGCTGTTCGCCTGACACCGCCCCCGCCGCCTCCGCGAAAAACCGGGACGTGTATAGTCCCGGTTATGCGGATGGGCGAGGGCGTCGAGTGGGGCCTGCACTGCTGCGTGACGCTGGGCTGGCTCGACGACCAGGCCCCCGTGTCGATCCGCCGCCTCGCCGCCTGGTTCGACCTGCCGCAGGAGTACCTGAAGAAGCGGCTGCAGCCGCTGGCCCGCGCCGGGATCCTCACCTCCACCCCCGGCGTCCGGGGCGGCTGGTCGCTCGCCCGCCCACCGGAGCGGATCACGGTGATGGACGTCGTCACCGCCGTGGAGGGGCCGCTCGAGGCGTTCCGCTGCACGGAGATCCGCAAGCGCGGAGTGAGCGGGCGTGACGCCGGCCCCGAGTTCGACCGGCCCTGCGGCATCTCCAGCCTGATGCGCCGGGCCGAGCTGGCGTGGCGGCGCGAACTGGCCGGCCGCACGATCGCCGACCTGATGGAGCAGGCCCCCGCGGGCGCGGCGCGCACCCGCCGCAACTACGGCCGCATGACCGACTGATCCCCCACCTTGGCACGGAGAATTCTCATGGACAAAACAGGGACGTTGGATGTCCCGATTAGCCCCCGCGAGGCCGCACCCCGAGGACTCGGCTCGACCCTCGTAATGGCCCTCGGGACCTTCGCCGTCGGGACCGACGCGTACGTGGTGGCCGGGTTCCTGCCCGCGATGGCGCACTCCCTGCGCGTGACGGAGGGCACCGCCGGGCAGTCGGCGACGGCGTTCGCCATCGCCTACGCCGTGCTGTCGCCCGTCCTGGCCACCGCGCTGGCCCGCATGCCGCGCCGCGCCCTGCTGGTCGGCGCCCTGGCCGTGCTCGCCCTGGCCAACCTCGCCTCGGCACTGGCACCGAACTTCGCCGCGCTGATGATCACGCGGGTCCTGGCCGCGTCCGGAGCCGCGGCGTTCACCCCGAACGCGGGCGCGGTGGCCGCGTCGCTGGTCGCGCCCACGCAGCGGGCCCGGGCGCTGGCCGTGGTGGTCGGCGGCCTGACCGTCGCCACCGCCCTCGGCGTGCCCCTGGGCAACCTGGCCGGGAAGATCCTCGACTGGCGCGCGGCGCTCGGTCTGGTCGCGGCGCTGTGCGCGGTCTGCGCGCTCGGCGTGTTCGCCGCGATGCCCGCCTTGCCCGGCAACCCCCGTATCCCGCTGCGGGAGCGACTGGCGGCGCTGCGGCGGCCGGGGGTGGTCGCGGTGCTGCCGCTGACCGTGCTCGGCCTGGCCGCCAGTTATGGGCTCTACGCCTTCGCCGTTCCCGTGATGCGCGCGCTCGGGGCCGGAGCGCGGGCGGAGACCTGGCTGCTGTTCCTGTACGGCGTCGGCGCGGTCGCGGGCAACCTGGTGGCGGGCGTCATGGTGGACCGGCACGGGCCCATCCCCGTGCAGGCCGCCGGGTTCTCCCTGCTCACCGCGACGCTGGCCGTCTTCGCCTGGGCGGCCGGGGCGGGCACGCACTGGCTGCCGCTGACCGCCGCTCTGATGACGGCCTGGGGCGCGGCGACCTGGTTCCAGACCCCGGCGCAGCAGGTCCGCCTGATCAACGCCGCGCCCGGGGAGACCGCCGTGGTCGTCGGCCTGAACTCCTCGGCCCTGTACGCCGGGATCGGCCTCGGCACGGCGCTGGCCGGCACGCTGCTTCCGGTCGGCCCACCCGTGGCGCTCGCCGTCTGCGCGGGACTTGCCCTGATGTGCCTGCCCTACCTGGCCGTCACCCGCCGGTACCGCTGACGCCACCCGGTCGACAAAAGGTGATATAGCGGTATTCTCGGCATTAAATCGCCGCCGACCCCATTCATTACTTCCCAATGAACATTTCCTGAATTCTCAGTCGCGCCCTTCTCCTCTCGCTCACCCAATCCCTCTATCTCCCATAATCCGGAATACGGGGATCAGAGCCACGGGGCGAAGGAAAGCATGAATGAAACGTTGGATCGGGGTCGGGCTGGCGCTGGCGCTGGGCGCCGCCGTCGTCCTCGCCCTCGTGCTGGGCAACGGCGGGGGCGGCAGCGACGGTGAGCAGCGGACGCTCACCACGGTCCGTGGTGTGATCGGTTCGGAGAAGAAGCCCTTCTTTGACGATCCCGCGGTCAGGGCGGCGTTCGCCAGGCACGGACTGCGGGTCGAGGTCGACACCGCGGGATCCCGCGAAATCGCGACCACGGTGGACCTGCGCCCCTACGACTTCGCCTTTCCCTCGAGCGTCCCGGCCGCCGAGAAGATCAGGCAGGCGCACAAGATCGCGCGGACGTACTCGCCGTTCTACTCGCCGATGGCGGTCGCGACGTTCCAGCCGATCGTGGACGTGCTCGCGAAGGCGGGCGTGGTCCACGACTCGGGCGCGGGCTACCAGGTCCTCGACCTGCGCGGGTTCCTCGGCCTCGTCGCCAAGGGCACCCGCTGGGACGCGCTGCCGGGCAACACCTCCTACCGTGCCCGCAAGCGGGTCCTGCTCACCACCACGGACGTCCGTACCTCGAACTCGGCCGCCATGTATCTCGCGGCGACCAGCTACGTGGCCAACGGCGACGACGTCGTTACCTCGCGGGCGCAGGTCGCCGAGGTGGCGCGGACGGTCGCCCCGCTGTTCCTCGACCAGGGCTACTCGGAGTCCTCCACCGAGGCGCCCTTCGAGGACTACCTCGCGCTGGGGATCGGCAAGACGCCGATGGTGGTGATCTACGAGGCGCAGTACGCCGCGCGGCTGTTCGCGGGCGGCGGGGCGATCCGGCCCGACATGCGGCTGATCTACCCCGCGCCGACCGTGCTCAGCAAGCACACGCTCGTCCCGCTCACGGACCGGGCCGCGGAGGTCGGGCGGCTGCTGCAGGAGGATCCCGAGTTCGCGCGTCTCGCCGCGAGGTACGGCTTCCGCACCGCCGACCCCAAGGTCTTCGCTGACCTGGTGGCCACGACCAAGGCACCGGTGCCCGCGAGCCTGGTCGACGTCGTCGAGCCGCCGGCCTACGACCGGCTGGAAGAGCTCATCTCGACTGTCGAGCAGCGCTACCTGGCCGGTGCGAAGCCGTCGTCCTGACCCCCCTTTGTTCGGGAAGACAGGGTCCAGGAAGACAGGGCCCAGGAAGAGTCCCAGGAAGAGAGGACACCCGTGTCCGAAGATCTGGTGCTGACTCCGCCCGCCCCGGTGGCGGCGGTGCCGGCCGAGAAGGCGGCCGGCATGCTGCCGCTCCCCGGCGAGCGCGGCGCCGAACTCGCCCGCAAGGCGGCCGGCTTCGCCGAGGAGCTCACCACGCTCGATCACCGGTCGCCGGAGTTCACCGGGAAGGTGCACGACATCACCTCGATGGGCGACTCGGAGATCCGCGCCTCCTCCCAGGTGGCCAACCGGATGCTCAAGCGCCCGGTCGCGGCGCTGGCGTCGGCCAAGGGCGAGGGCGCCGACGGCCAGGCGCGGGTCGCCGGTCAGCTCGTCGCGCTGCGCCGCACGATCGTCGACCTCGACCCCAAGCAGGCGACCGCCGGCACCCGGCGGCTGCTCGGGATCATCCCGTTCGGCGACCGGCTCCGCGACTACTTCGCCAAATACCGCAGCGCGCAAAAGCACATCGACGACATCATCCGGGCGCTCAAGTCCGGGCAGGACGAGCTGCGCAAGGACAACGCCGCCATCGAGGGCGAGAAGGCGAACCTCTGGGAGTCGATGACGAAGCTCCAGGAGTACGCGGTGCTGGCGGCGGCACTCGACGCGGAGCTGCAGGGACGGATCGACCAGATCGAGCTCACCGACCCCGAGAAGGCGAACGCCCTGCGGTCGGACGCGCTGTTCGGCGTGCGCCAGAAGCATCAGGACCTGTTGACCCAGCTCGCCGTGTCGGCCCAGGGCTACCTCGCGCTGGATCTGGTGCGCAAGAACAACCTGGAGCTGATCAAGGGGGTGGAGCGGGCCACCACCACGACGATCGCGGCGTTGCGCACGGCCGTCACGGTGGCGCAGGCCCTCGCCAACCAGAAGCTGGTGCTCGACCAGATCACGGCGCTGAACACCACCACCTCTGACCTGATCCTCGCGACCAGCGAGATGCTGCGCACCCAGGCGGGAGACATCCAGACCCAGGCCGCCGCCACGACGGTGAGCATGGAGGCGCTGAGCAAGGCGTTCGACAACATCTACTCGACGATGGACATGATCGACGGCTTCAAGGCCAAGGCCGTGGAGAGCATGGCCGTCACCGTCGACAACCTCACCGCGGAGCTCGACCACGCCCGCGCCTATCTGGAGCGGTCCCGCCGCGGCGACGAGGCGGGGTCGTGAGGAGAGCGATCACGGCCGCCGCCCTGGCGCTGCTGCTGACCCTGTCGCTCACCGTCGCCGCCGCCTGCTCGGGCGCGGGCGGGGATGCCCCGACGGAAGACGGCCCGGACGTGCTGCGCGTCCTCGCGGGCAGCGAGATCAAGGACCTGGAGCCGCTGCTCGCCAAGGCGGCCGGCGCGGCGGGCGTGAAGGTGTCGCTCTCCTACACCGGCACGTTGGACGGCGCCGAGCAGGTGGCGAACGGCGGCGCGGACGGCCGCTACGACGCGGTCTGGTTCTCCTCCAACCGCTACCTGTCCCTGATCGACGGGGCGAGCGCGCGCCTGTCCACCCAGACCAAGATCATGGTCTCGCCCGTGGTGCTCGGCCTCAGCCGCGCCAAGGCCCGCGAGCTCGGCTGGGACACCGGCCGGTCGACCTGGTCGGACATCGCCGAGGCCGCCAGGAAACACCGCTTCACCTTCGGCATGACGAACCCCGCGTCGTCGAACTCGGGCTTTTCCGCTCTGGTCGGTGTGGCGGCGGCGCTGTCGGACGCGGGCGAGGCGCTCGACCAGGCCCAGATCACGGCCGTCACTCCCCGGCTCACCGGGTTCTTCTCCGCGCAGACCCTCACCGCGGGCTCCTCGGGCTGGCTCGCCGACGCCTTCCGGCGGCGCACCGACGTGGACGGGCTGATCAATTACGAGTCCGTGCTGCTCGGCCTGCGCACCGCCTCCGGGGAGCCGCTCACGCTGGTCTATCCCGGCGACGGCGTCGTCACCGCCGACTACCCGCTCACGCTGCTCGCCTCCTCTCCCAAGAAGGAGCTGTACGGCAAGCTGGCAGCCTGGCTGCGCACACCCGGGGTGCAGCGCGAGATCATGACGACCACGGCGCGGCGGCCCATCGTGCCCGAGGTGCGGCCGGACGCCAGGTTCGGCACGGCCCCGCTGCTGGAGCTGCCCTTCCCCAACCGGCGCAGCGCCGCCGACGCGCTGATCAACGTGTACCTCAACCAGGTGCGGCGCCCGTCGCGCACGGTGTTCGTGCTGGACACCTCCGGCTCGATGGAGGGCGACCGCATCGACGCGCTCAAGCAGGCGCTCGCCGCGCTGACCGGCGCCGACGCCTCGGCCTCCGGCCAGTTCTCCCGGTTCCGCAACAGGGAGACGGTCACGCTGCTGCCGTTCAGCACCGGGGCCGGCCCGGCGAGCACGTTCACGGTGCCGGACCGCGATCCCGCGGCGGTCCTGCGTCAGATCCGCGCGTACGGCGAGGGCCTGACGGCGAGAGGCGGCACCGCGATCTACGACGGCCTGCGCGACGCGTACGAGACGGCCCGGGGCGGCCAGGGTGGTGGACAGGGTGGTGGACAGGGCGGCGAGGACTTCACCTCGGTCGTGCTCATGACGGACGGCGAGAACACCGACGGCTCCTCCTACGAGGACTTCGCCGGCTTCTGCCGGGCCCTGGGCACCCGGATCCCCACGTTCGTGGTGCTGTTCGGCGACAGCGACGTGTCCGAGATGCGCCAGGTCGCCACGCTCACCGGCGGCGCGGTGTTCGACGCCAGGCAGGCGTCGCTCGCCTCGGCGTTCAAGGAGATCCGTGGCTACCAGTGACCGGATCCTGTCCTACCTCGGCTCGACGCGGAACATCGTCGGCTCCGCCCTCGCACTCGGCGGCCTCGGGCTGCACTTCCTCGGCCTCGCCGGCTCGCTGTGGCCGGTGGTCGTCGCCGGGCTGTACGGCGTGGGCGCTCTGCTCGCCCCGCCCGACCGGGTGCGGCTGACGATCTCCCACGCCGAGGTCGAGACACGGGCGCTGCGGGACGATCTCGACGTCCTCGTGGCCAAGGTGTCGCCACCCCGCTTCCCCGAGGACGTCGTGGCCAAGGTCGGCGACCTCGCCGCGATCCTGCGCGACGTGCTCGCCAGGGCGGAGGCGCTCACCTCCGCCCCCGACCACCTGCACGTCGTCTCCCAGGCCATCCGCGACTACCTGCCCACCAGCCTGGAGGCGTACGCCAACCTGCCGAGGTCGTACGCGCTGACCCGCCGGGGGTCGCGCGAGCGCAGCGCGCACGAGGAGCTGATGGCCCAGCTCGGCCTGCTGGAGTCGGGGTTGTCGGCGATCGCGGAGGCCGTCTACCAGGGGGACGAGCAGGCGCTCAGGGACCAGGGCCGGTTCCTACGGGACCGCTTCGGCGGGTCGTCGCTCGACCTGTAGTCACAGATCTCTGCTCACAGCCGCGATTCGTACACCGCCCTGGCCTTCTCGATCAGGTCGAGGTGGTCGCGCAGCTGTGCCCGGGTCCGCAGGCGGGCCCTGACCCTGACCAGCTCGTCGAGCAGGTCGAGCCACCGCAGGCACCAGCGCACGTCCTCCTCTCTTGCCACGTGCCGTCCCCGCACGTCCAGGTAGACCGGGCTGGTGTGGGCGTACGCGCGCCCGCGCGGGGAGCGCGGATGGGGGCCGCCGCGGACCACGGCGACCACGTAGGTGGGGTCGGTCACGGACAGGGACGCGGTGATCTCGTGGCCCGGCCCCTCGGCGAGCACTCCGGCCGCCGTCCTGATCTCGATGTGCTCCACCTCCGGCCCGACGGCCCGCGCCCGGATCGCGACCGTTTCGCCGCCCTCCAGGACGAGCGTCTCCCCCGGCCCCAGGCCGTCCACCGTGAGCTCCAGCCAGGGGCCGGTGGTGGCGAACGTGCGGCCCCGCCGTACGGCCTCGGCGAACGACTCGGCGCTGAGCGGCCCGTCGACACGGGCGTAGACGCGCTCCCAGCCCGGCGGGCTGGAGACCGTGTCCTGGCGGGTGAACGACAGCATGGTGTCGGTCCCGGCGAGCGCGGCGAGCCGGTTGCCCGCGCCGACCAGCCTCCGGTAGACCTCGGCCGTCCCCGGGGCGGGCGACAGGTCGCTGAAGTGGAGCACCTCCACTCCGTCGACCAGGCCGAGCGCGGCGTCCACCACCAGGGCACGGCCGGTGCAGTTCCTGGTCCCGTTCGCGGCCACGTCCTCCGGGGAGGAGACCGGGCCGTGGAAGGGGTGGGCGTACCCGAGCACCGCGCGCGGCTCCCGCAGGTCGCCGCAGACCGCCGCGTTGGGCGGCCAGTCGGCGTCCGCGCCGAAGCCCGTGTGGTAGACGGCGGGCGGCGCGGCCACGCCGAAGACGTGGACGTGCCCGAACAGGTCGTTGCGATACTCCACGCCCATCCGGGCCACGTGCCCGGCGTCCGACCACGGCAGGTCGCGCCCGGCCCAGTGCTGGAGCGCCTCCCGGTCGTAGACCCGGTCTCCCGCGACGTTCCCGGCGACGAGGTTGAGCACGTGCAGGTCCTCGCCGAGCTGCGCGGCGGCCGCCTCCGCCGGGACGGCGACCAGGTCGCCCGCCCAGTTCATGTGGACGTGCAGGTCGGCGCCGTACCAGCCGCGGGCGGCGGCGTGGTACAGCCGCTGCGGCGCGAGGCCGACCAGCGTCTCCTCCCCCGTCCTGGGGACGACCGTCGTCTCGGTGATGCCGTACTCCATGCCACGCGTGACCCGGATCGTGACCGGCTCGCAGGGCACGGCGAGCACGATGTCGTCGCCGTGGAAGAACGGCCTGTCGTCGTTGTCGCGCCGCTCCGGCACTCCCTCCGGATACCACCCCTGGCCGTCCGCCGACGTGACGCTCCAGCGGCACGGGAAGCCCGCGCGCAACCGCAGGCGCGCGGCCGGCGCGGGCCGGGCCAGCCCCGACAGGTCCACCGCCTCGCCGTCCACCGTGAGCACGGTCGCGGTCGTCACGTCGAGGAGCTTGGCCCCGCCCGCCACGATCCCGTACGGCACGCCGTCGGCCGTCACCTCCACCGGGTGCGGCAGCGCGGAATCGACCAGCAGGACGACGGGCACCGGCCCCGGCGACAGCAGCGGCCGGGCCGGACCGTGCTCCAGACGGTGCTTCAGTCGGTGGCCGTCCGCGGTCAGCCGCAGCGCCACGAGGCCCCGGGGGACCTCGCCGTCCAGCGCGTCACGGAACTCCGCGTCGAGGTCCGGCCTGATGCTCATCCGGTCGGCCTCCTCCGGGAACCGGAGGAACGGCATCATCCGCACGTATCCCAGTGGTGGCTCTCCCCAGGTGATCCCGTGTGCGGAAAGTAACGCGCGATACTCCCGCAGAGCGCGCTCCACCTGCGGTGGCATCATCGGATCGTGGTTCATCGCACCTCCCCGTAATCGAAAGCGGCCACATGGTGGCACGGTTCCGGCCGGGGAAAACGTGCAACAGTGCATTCCCGGTCACACGGGTAGCGATCTTTCTCACCCGGGAGGAAAGGGGATCCCCCGAGTGTCATGAAGGAAGGCCGCCAGGATGCGGTCGGCGGCCAGCGCCGGGGTGAGGGTGCCGTCGAGGACCTGCCGTTCGATCTCCGGCGCGATCTCCCCGGTGGCGTCGCGGAGCATGCCCAGCAGCCGCTCCCTGACCAGCGCCCACGTCCACTCGACCTGCTGACGGCTGCGCCTGGCGGCGAGGTCCGCGCCCTCCTGGTGACGCACGACGTGCGCCCACAGCTCCTCCAGCCCGGCGCCGGTGAGGCCGCTGCAGGTCAGCACGGGCGTGGCCGAGCGCAGCAGCCGCAGCGCCCCGGACAGCTCCCGCGCCGCCTTGCGCGCGGCCGTCTCGTGCTCGCCGTCGGCCTTGTTGACCGCGATGACGTCGGCCAGCTCCAGCACGCCCTTCTTGATGCCCTGGAGCTGGTCACCGGTGCGGGCGAGGGTGAGCAGGAGGAAGGTGTCGACCATGTCGGCGACCGCGGTCTCCGACTGACCGACTCCGACCGTCTCGACGAGCACGATGTCGTAGCCCGCCGCCTCCACGACGACGATGGCCTCCCGGGTGGCCTTCGCCACGCCGCCGAGCGTCCCGGCCGTGGGGGACGGCCGGATGAAGGCGTTCGGATCGGCCGACAGCCTGGCCATCCGGGTCTTGTCCCCCAGGATGCTGCCGCCCGAGCGTCGCGACGAGGGATCCACGGCCAGCACGGCCACCCGGTGCCCCTGCCCGGTGAGATGGGTGCCGAGCGCCTCGATGAAGGTCGACTTGCCGACCCCGGGCACCCCGGACACGCCCACCCTGCGGGCCTTGCCGGAGTGCGGGGTGAGCTCGACCAGCAGCCGCTGCGCCATCTCCCGATGGTCGGCCCTGGTCGACTCCACCAGCGTGATCGCCCGGGCGGTCCACCGCCGGTCGCCCGACAGCACGCCCTCGACGTAGTCCTCGATCCCCGGCGCGGTCACTTATGACCCAGCCGGGCGGACAGCTCGCGCAGCAGTTCCAGGGCGGCGTCGGCGATCACCGTGCCGGGCAGGAAGATCGCCGAGGCGCCCGCGACCCGCAGCTCCGCGACGTCGCCCGGCGGGATCACGCCGCCGACCACGATCATGATGTCCTCCGCGCCGAGGCCGGTGAGCGCCTGCCGCAGCGCGGGCACCAGCGTCAGGTGCCCGGCCGCCAGCGAGGAGACCCCGACCACGTGCACGTCGGCCTCGACGGCCTGCCGGGCGACCTCCTCGGGCGTCTGGAACAGCGGGCCGACGTCGACGTCGAAGCCGAGGTCGGCGAAGCCGCTCGCGATCACCTTCTGGCCCCGGTCGTGGCCGTCCTGGCCCATCTTCGCGACGAGGATGCGGGGCCGGCGGCCCTCCGCCTTCTCGAACTGCGCGCACGCCTCCCGGACCCGGTCCGCGGCGCCGCCCACCTCCGCCCGGTACACGCCCGATATCGTACGGATCTGCGCGGCGTGCCGTCCGAAGACCTTCTCCAGCGCGTCGGAGATCTCCCCGACCGTGGCCTTGGCCCTGGCGGCGTTCACCGCGAGCTCCAGCAGGTTCTCCCCGCCGGCCGCGCCCTTCGTCAGCGCCTCCAGCGCCTCGTTGACGGCGTCGGCCGAGCGCTCCTCGCGCAGCCTGCGCAGCTTGTCGATCTGCTGGTTGCGCACGGCCGTGTTGTCGACCTTGAGCACCTCGATCGGCTCGTCGGCCTCGGGGCGGTACTTGTTGACGCCGATCACCGGCTGCCTGCCGGAGTCGATGCGGGCCTGGGTGCGGGCCGCCGCCTCCTCGATGCGCATCTTGGGCAGCCCCTGGTCGATGGCCCGGGCCATGCCGCCGGCCCGCTCGACCTCCTGGATGTGGCCCCAGGCCGCCCGCGCCAGCTCCCGGGTCAGCCGCTCGACGTAGTAGGAGCCGCCCCACGGGTCGATCACCCGGCAGGTGCCCGACTCCTGCTGGAGTAGAAGCTGGGTGTTGCGGGCGATCCGCGCCGAGAAGTCGGTCGGCAGCGCGAGCGCCTCGTCCAGGGCGTTGGTGTGCAGCGACTGGGTGTGCCCCTGGGTGGCCGCCATCGCCTCGACGCAGGTCCGTACGACGTTGTTGAACACGTCCTGCGCGGTCAGCGACCATCCGGAGGTCTGGCTGTGCGTGCGCAGCGACAGCGACTTGGGGTTGCGCGGGCCGAAGCCCTTGACCAGGCGGGCCCACAGCAGCCGGGCGGCGCGGAGCTTGGCGACCTCCATGAAGAAGTTCATGCCGATGCACCAGAAGAACGACAGGCGCGGCGCGAACGCGTCGATGTCGAGCCCGGCCTGCACCCCGGCGCGCAGGTACTCCAGCCCGTCGGCCAGCGTGTAGGCGAGCTCGAGGTCGCAGGTGGCCCCGGCCTCCTGGATGTGGTAGCCGGAGATCGAGATGGAGTTGAACTTCGGCATGTTCTTGGAGGTGTACTCGAAGATGTCGGAGATGATCCGCATCGACGGGTCCGGCGGGTAGATGTAGGTGTTGCGGACCATGAACTCCTTGAGGATGTCGTTCTGGATGGTCCCCGCCAGCTTGTCGGGCGTGACGCCCTGCTCCTCGGCCGCGACGATGTAGAGCGCCAGGATCGGCAGCACCGCGCCGTTCATCGTCATCGACACGCTCATCCGGTCGAGCGGGATCCCGTCGAACAGCTGCCGCATGTCGTAGATCGAGTCGATCGCCACGCCCGCCATGCCGACGTCGCCGGCGACGCGGGGGTGGTCGGAGTCGTAGCCCCGGTGGGTCGCGAGGTCGAAGGCGACCGACAGGCCCTTCTGCCCCGCCGCCAGGTTGCGCCGGTAGAACGCGTTGGACTCCTCGGCCGTGGAGAACCCGGCGTACTGCCGGATGGTCCACGGCTGGGTGACGTACATCGTCGGGTACGGGCCGCGCAGGAAGGGCGCGATGCCCGGGTAGGTCTCGAGGGACGGGCCGTCCTCCAGGTCGGCCGCCGTGTAGAACGGCTTGACCGCGATGCCCTCGGGCGTCTCCCAGGCAGAAGTCTCCCGGGCCGGGCCGTCGGGGATGTCCGCCACCGCGGCGCCCGATCCCAGGTCAATCTCCGAGAAATCCGGAATCATCGGCTCACTCCCAGATCGTCGAACGTCGCGCGGAGCACCCCGAGCGCGTCGCACCCGGCGTACAGGGTGGCGTCCACGCCCTCATACTCCCCCTTCCCGGCCAGCCAGACCGTGCGCGCCCCGGCTTCCCGCAGCGCCGCGGCGACCACCGCGGCGTGCTCACCGTAGAGCCGGTCGCTGGAGCACAGGCAGGCCACGGGGGTGCCGCAGTCGCGGAAGGCCGCGGCGATCGCCGCCGGGTCGGTGCCCGGGCCGCTGGTGACGGTCGCGATGCCGCCCGCAGCGAACAGGTTGGCGGCGAACGTCGCCCTCGCGGTGTGCGCGGCGACCGGCCCGATCGTGGCGAGGAACACCGTGGGCCGGCTCGGCTGGGCGTCGGCGAGGTCGCGCAGCGCCTCGAACTCCTCGGCGTAGCGCATCACCGGCAGTCCCCCACCGGACACGCTGCCGGAGGTGACGGCGAGCCCGGGGCCTGGCCGCCGGGACACCGGCCTCTCCTTCAGGTCGGGGAACTCGCTGACCCCCGTGACCGGGTCGCGGCGGTGGGCGAGGTTGTCCGCGCGCCTGGCCCTGGTCGCCGCCAGCCGCTCGGGGACCAGCCGCTCCAGCGCGGCGGCCATGCCGCCGGCCCGCTCGATCTCCCTGAACCACTCCCAGGCCCGGGCGGCGAGGTCGTCGGTGAGCCGTTCCACGTACCACGAGCCGCCGGCCGGGTCGGCCACCCGGGCGACGTTCGCCTCCTCCACCAGCAGCGACTGGGTGTTGCGCGCGACGCGCCGGGCGAACGCGTCGGGCAGCCCGAGGCAGGCGTCGAACGGCTGGACGGTGACCGCGTCGGCCCCGCCCACCCCGGCCGCGAAGCAGGCCACGGTCGTGCGCAGCATGTTCACCCAGGGGTCCCTGACGGTCATCATCGCCGACGAGGTGACCGCGTGCTGAAGCTGCCTGCCGGGTTCTCCGGCGACCCCTGTGACCTCGGCGACCCGCGCCCACAGCCGCCGGGCGGCCCGGAGCTTGGCGATGGTGAGGAACTGGTCGGCGGTCGCGGCGTAGCGGAACTCGAGCTGCCCGAACGCCTGCTCGGCCGTCAGGCCCGCGCCGGTCAGCGCCCGCAGGTAGGCGACGCCGGTCGCGACCGAGCAGCCGAGCTCCTCGGCGTCGGCGCCGCCCGCGTCGTGGTAGGGCAGCGCGTCGACGGTGATCGCCCGCAGGCCGGGGTGATCGGCGGCGCACCGGCGGGCGAGCGCCACGGCGGCGCCGGTGTCCACGGTCGCGCCGGTGCGGGCGGCCAGCCCGATCGGGTCGGCGCCCAGGTTGCCCCCGGGCAGCGCCGCCCCCGCGGCCATCCCATCTGTCAAGCGCAGGAACGCCTCCGCCGCCTCCGCCGTACGTGGGCCGGCGTCGAGGACGACCGGGGCGAGGTCGAGCAGGACGCCGTCGAGCACGGCCGGCAGCGCGGCCGGATCGATCGCGTTCAGGTCGAGCCACAGGGACGTGACGCCGTTCTCCAGGTCGGCCTGGATCGCCTCCCGGGTCGCGGCCGGATCGGGGTCGGCGTGCCGCTGACGCAGATCCCATGCGCCCGGGCCGCGCACCGCGCGCGCCGTTCCCGCCGCGGCCGGCAGGTCGGCGGCGTCGTACAGCGGGGCGACCGCCACCCCGTCGTAGGTCGTGGTGGTCAGGGCGGCCTCGGCCTCGTCCGGCGAACCGTCCCAGCCGGACTTGCGCAGCACCTCGGCCGCGAGCGTCCTCCACTGCTCCCGCGTGGCCTGCGGGAACCCCGCTGCGGGATCGGCGAGATCGTCGAGTTCAACAGGCGGCACCGTCATGAACCGGATGCTAAATGCAGCGGCTTAAGTCCGGGGCCCCGGGGTCCCGGTCTGCGGACAAGCTTGTCTGGGCGGCTACTTCTTGTCGGCGAAGGCGGCCGTGCAGGACGGAAGCTCCCACTCGTCGTTCGGCGTGCGCAGCACCCGCAGCCCGAGGAACCCCATGCCCACGGCGGTCAGCCCCCAGGCGACCAGGTCCAGCCACGCGTTCACGACGACGATCGCGGTGAGGTGCAGCGGCTGCGAGACCGTCAGCAGGGCCGCCGCCCACAGCGGGATCAGCCTGGCCCGGATGGCCAGGACACCGAGCAACACCGTGCCGGCGATGTGACCCACCACGAAGACGAGGGCCGGGACCATGTTCAGAAAGAGGATCTCCTCGCTGAGACGTGTGATATCCGACGGCGCCAAGCCGATGTTCCGACCCGCGAGCACCGCGGAGTCTCCCGCGCCGAGCACCGTCATGCCGAGGTAGCCGGGAATCAGGAACACGGCGGCCCAGGCGGCCAGGACGGGACGGTGCCGCCGGCCGAGGTGCAGCGCCGCGTACGCGCCCGGCAGCAGGGTGAACAGCGCCGGGATGCCGAGAAGCAGCACGAGCCGCTGTGCGCCGGGATTCGCCGCGACCTCGGCCCCGACGTCGCCTGATCCGCCGGGGATGACGAGCCGGATGACGGCCACGCAGGCGGGACCGATCGGCATCAGGATCGCGGACACCACCCGGCTCGCCGTGCGCAGGTCCCGCCGCGGTGCGGCGCCGGAGAGCGATCCCGCGCTCATCGCGCCCCCCTCGGGGTGACGAGCAGGAGGACGACGGCGACGAGCGACAGGACGATCCCGGCTGCGGCCATCATGATCCACTCGGTGGGGATTCCGGGCGCGATGAAGGCCGGTACCGCGCTCAGGGCGGCCAGCACCCGCACGACGACCACGACGTTCCTGGCCCATTTCGCCCCCAGCCAGGCGAACGGGATGGCGACCAGCGAGATCACAGAGACCGCGATGAGCACGCCCGGGACGACCGGGTCGTCGGGGAGTTGCGACACCGACGTCTGGATGTCGCCGAGGGCGAGCAGGCCGGCGAGGACGAGCCCGGTTCGGGCGAGCAGGGAGGACCTGCGTGCGGGCGCGGCGGGGGTTTCCGGAGGAATGGTGGCGGACATCAGATTTCTGCTCCGATCCGAAGGGTCACCGCACCATCGCGTGCGGGATCTCGTCCAGATTCGGCCTCCCGTGCCACCGCGGCATGAGGCCGCCGTCATGTCCTCGCCCGTCCGGACCGGGAATTCTCCCGGCGCTGCCGGGACCGCGCCCCTATTCGCCCCGGTCGGGCGGCGAAATAATCGGCCCATGACCCCCCAGCAGGCGGACGGCTCCCCGCCCATCCGGGTGCTCCTGGCTGATGATCACCCGGTCGTCCGGCGCGGGCTCGCCGCGCTGCTCGGCACCCTGCCGGGGATCGAGGTGGTCGCCCAGGCCGGCACCGGCGCGGAGGCGCTGCGCGAGGTCGCGTTGCTCCGTCCCGACGTCGCGGTGATGGATCTGCGCATGCCGGGCGTGGACGGCGTCGAGGCGACCCGGCGGATCACCCGGGACCATCCCGCCACGGCCGTGCTGGTGCTCACGATGTTCGACGAGGACACCCTCATCGCGCAGGCGTTGCGTGCCGGCGCGCGCGGATACCTGCTGAAGACGGCCGACCAGGACGAGATCGAGCGCGCCATCCGCGCCATCGCCGCCGGAGACGTGATCTTCAGCGGGGCCGTGGCGGGGCGGGTGCTCGGGCGGCTCACGGACGACCGGAACTCGCCTGTGCTGCCCCAACTGTCGCCACGCGAGCGGGAAGTGCTCGACCTGGTCGCCACCGGCGCGACCAACGGCGCCATCGCCCATCGGCTGGCGCTCTCGCCGAAGACCGTCGGAAACCACATCTCAGCGATCTTCCTCAAACTGGGCGTGGCCACCCGGGGGGAGGCCATCGTGATCGCCAAGGACGCTGGGCTGGGTCGGCGTGACTGACGCCGTCCGGTGGGCGCGGGCTCCGCTGATCGTCACGGTGGCGGCCGGCGGCGTGCTCGCCCTGGTCTCGATCGCGTTCACCGTCGTCACCGGGGCCGGGTGGCGGGCCTTCGTCGACTCCTACACGCTGACCAACCTCGTCATCGGGATCGGATTCCTCGGTTCGGGAGCGGTCATCGCGTGGTTTGGGACGCGCAACCTCATCGGGCCCATGTTCCTGGTGTGCGGGATCGGTCACCTGATGACGGCCGCCGCGGTGATGCTGCTGCTGTTCGCCATCCGCGCCGGCTGGCCGGTTCCGGCCGTCCGCGCGCTCGCCACCGTGTCCATGGGGGCATGGCAGGCCGGCCTGCCGGGGTTGTTCCCGGTGGCTCTGCTGATGTTCCCGACAGGGCGCCTGCCGTCCCGGCGCTGGCTGCCGGTGGCCTGTCTCCTCTGGGTGAGCGGCGGCTACCAACTGGTGAGCGGACTGCTCTCCGACGCCTACTACTGGGATCACCCGCAGGCCACCACGATCCTCTCCGCTGGGCTGACCGTTTCCGGCCCGCTCGACGACGCGATGGGCTACCTCAACTCGGCGCTCTGGGTAGCGGTGATCGTCGCCCTGGTTCGACGCTACGTCCGCGGCGGCGAACGCACTCGGCGGCGGCTGCTCTGGCTGATCCTGGCGCTGCTGGCCGGTCTGCTGATCAACTCGCAGCGCTGGCTCACCGGGGACGGGCCGATCCTGTTCCTGTTGTCGTTCACGCTCTTCCCGATCGCGATCGGGATCGCGATCGTGCGGTACGAGCTGTTCGACATCCGGCTCGTGCTGTCCAGGGCGCTGCTGTACGGCCTGACCGTGTCAGTCGTCGTCGCGGTCTACGCCGGCCTCGTCGCCGCGTTCTCACTGCTGGTGCCGGAGAGCGCGGAGCGCGGCGTGGCGATCGGCTCGTCGATCGTCGTGGCGATCTGCTTCACGCCGCTGCGACTGGCACTGCAGCGATTGATCGACCGCGTCTTCTACGGCACCCGCTCCGATCCCGCCGCCACGGCCTCACGGATCGGCGAGCGGCTGCGCCACGACGACGACCTGACCGACGTGCTCGACCGGACGCGAGCGGCACTGCGCCTTCCGTGGCTCGTCCTGCACGGCCCCACCGGCGCTGAGCTGGCCGCGGCCGGCGTCCCGGACGGCTCCCCGTCGTCGGAGATCCCGCTCGGATACCGGGGCACCCCGGTCGGCGGCCTCGTTGTGGGACTGCGCCGCGGCGAGGGCCGGCTGCACGACAGCGACCGGCGGGCGCTCGACCTCATCGCGACTCCGCTGTCCGTCGCCCTGCACGCCACCGCGCTGAGCGAGCAGGTCCGGCAGGCCCGCATCGCAACGATTGAAGCCGGCGCGGCCGAACGGGTGCGGCTGCAGCGCGAGCTGCACGACGGTCTCGGGCCGATGCTGGCCAGCGTCACCTTCCTCGCCGACGCGGCGTCCAACTTGATCCGTTCGGACACCGACGAGGCGGAACGGCTGCTCGGGGAGGTGCGTGCCGATCTGCGCACCGCGCTCGACTCGGTGCGCGACGTCGTCTACGGGCTGCGCCCCATTGAACTCGACGATCTCGGTCTCGTCGGCGCCCTGAGCCAGAAGGTGGCGGGGCTGTCCGGTGAGGCCCGCCGCGGGATCGCCGTGGAACTCGACGCGCCGTGGTCGCTTCCCACGCTGTCACCCGCGGTCGAACTGGCGGCGTACCGCATCGCGAACGAGGCGCTCGCCAACGTGATCAGGCACTCCGACGGGCGCCGGTGTGTCATCAGCGTGTCGGCCGACCGCGATCTCGTCGTCACCGTGGAGGACGACGGAGATCCGCCGTCCTCCTGGTCTCCCGGGGTGGGCCTGCGTTCGATCAGGGACAGGGCCGAGGAGATCGGTGGATCGGCCACCGCCGGGCCGACCGCGAACGGCTGGGAGGTCAGGGCGAGGTTGCCGCTGCCGGTGAACTAGCGAAGGCGTGGCGGCGAAGGCGGCCAGGTGCGCCCACTACGTGGCATGCCGGCATTCCCTGCGTTTCGCCCAGACAGTGCTGGGCGCGCGGACTCGTGCCCAGAGATCCCGCTGGCCGGGGCGGACCGCGACCGGGTGTCCCGCGGCTTACGGACGGGTTCCGTCTGGATCTTCCTCAGTATTGTGATCTCGGTCATGGACGGGAGGGGCGGGACGATGGGCGCGGACGGGGCCGCGGCTCACCGACTTCGGCGTGGCCCGCATCCTGCACGGGCCGGGTCTCACCCAGACCACCTCGGTCATCGGCACGCCCACGTACCTGGCTCCGGAGGTGGCCGAGGGAGGCACCCCCACGACGGCGGTGGACGTGTACGCCATCGGGTTGATCCTCTACGAACTGCTCGCCGGGCGTCCCCCGTTCGTGGCCGACCATCCGATGGTGGTGCTGCGGCGGCATGCGACGGCCGTGCCCCGGCGACTGCCCGGGATGCCGGACGCCCTGTGGCAGATCATCTGGGCCTGCGTCGCGAAGGATCCCGCCGGGCTCCTCAGGCGGTGCGCCTAAGACTTGGCGGCGAACGCGGCGTTCCAGGTGTCGGGGCCGACGACGCCGTCCACGTCGAGGTGCCGGTCCTTCTGGAATCTGCGGCACACGTTCTGGGAGTCCGGCCCGTACGCGCCGTCCACGGCGATGTCGTAGCCGAGCTCCTTCATCCTGGCCTGCCAGGTGCGCACGTCGTCGCCGCGCATCACGGGCGGATACCTGAGCTGGCGGCCGGGCCACTTCTGCGTGGGCTGCGGTTCTGGCTCCGGTTCTGGGTCGGGCTGCGGCTGCGTGGTGCCGGGACGCGGCGCGCCCTTCTTGATCCAGGCGTACAGCGGGTCGCCGGGGCAGTCGGTGGAGTAGCCGTCGCGGTGGCCCTTGATCTCCTTGCCCGCGCCGCCCTTGGCGCGCAGATACTCCACCGCGTCCAGGATCGCGTGCAGGATGCCGTCGGTCGGCTGGACCAGGCCGGCGTTGCCGACGAGACCGAGCACGGCGTAGTGGCCGGAGTTCAGGCCGGGGCCGTTGGCGGCCGGCAGGTGTCCGGGCCCGCGCCCGACGAAGACCTTCCGGTGCGGACAGGCCACCATCGAATATCCGATGTCGATCCAGCCGTTGCCGTCGATGTGGAAGTCCTGGATGGACTTCACCATGGCCACGCACTTGGCGTGGTCGGTGACGATGCCCGGGTCCACCCGGCCGCCGGTGTAGTGGACTTTCACGCCCCGCGTGGAGGACAGCGACGAGTACGAGCCCCTGGGAGGACGCGCGCCCCATTCAGCGCGGGACACGAGATCGATGGCCACAGTGCTCTCCGTTGAAAACCGTACGACTGGACACCGAGCGTAGCGGTAACGCCCCAGCAGGTACTGCTTTTTGCCCATAAGAAACTGCTTAAACGGCAAGGAAACTGAATTGCCGCATAAATCCGTTCGACAGAGCGAGTCGTACGTCGAGATCATCGCTGTATGTCCGTTGTCAAGGAGGTCGACTTCTCTCCTCACTCCACGCCCCCACCGCCGGTGCCGATGCGGATCTGGCTCGACGACACCGACAGCCCGGCCGACGTGATCGACGCCATGGCCCTGTCGCCGTTCGCCACCGGCGAGCAGCCCTGGTCCCGCACCGCCAACCTCGGCCGGGTCCGCGCCGACGCGCCGCTGACCGCCGAGGGCGGCCGGCTGCTGCGCGTCGCCCAGCACGCCGACGGGCACGAGACCCGGCTGATCGCCGGAGACGGATGGACGCTGCGGGTGGTCCGCAGCGCGAACCGGTCGGCGACGCTCACCGCCACGGCGGTGAGCGAGGAACTGGCCGGCTCCGTCCTTGAGCAGGCGACCAGGAACGCGGAGGAGGCGGCGCCCGACGCCGATCACGTGCGGATGGGCTTCTGGTGGCGGTCGAGCCACGGGCCGCACCGCTCCGCCAAGCCCATCACGACCTCCTCCTGGCGGGAGATCAGGAGGAACTACCCCACGGCCGCCGCCGGTCGCCTGGACGCCCTCATGGCGACCACCGCGGCCGATGTGACGGGCCGGCTGGTCCTCCTGCACGGCCCGCCCGGCACCGGCAAGACGACGCTGCTGCGCACGCTCGCGCGCGAGTGGGCGTCCTGGTGCCAGGTCGACTGCGTGCTCGACCCCGAGTTGCTGTTCAACGACCCGGGCTACCTGATGGACGTCGCCGTCGGCTGGGACGGCCCGGGCGAGGACGAGGAGCCGCGCTGGCGGCTGCTCGTCCTGGAGGACTGCGACGAACTGATCCGCGCCGAGGCCAAGCAGTCGACGGGCCAGGGCCTGTCACGCCTGCTCAACCTGACCGACGGGCTGCTCGGCCAGGGCAGGGACGTGCTCGTGGCCATCACGACCAACGAGGACCTCAGCAGGCTCCATCCGGCGGTCGTACGGCCCGGGCGGTGCCTGGCGCAGATCGAGGTGGGCCGGTTCGAGGCCGCGCAGGCGGCCGAGTGGCTGGGCCATGCCGGAGGCGCCGGTCCGGGCGGTGCGACGCTGGCCGAGCTGTTCGCCCTGCGGGACGGCCGCCCGGCCGTCGCCGCCGAACCCGCCCCCGCCACCGGCCTCTATCTCTGACCGGCTGTCTCCGACCGGCCGCACGGAGCATCGTCGCCGATGGCGTAGCGTCCCATGTGTCGGATACGTAAACCATCCGATGTGCCAGGTCGGGGCGGTAACAACAATCGGCGAGGTGGTCACCCTGCTGTCGGCCGGACCGAGCCCCCAGGTGAGCCCCGTCGTCCTCCACCGGTGGTCCGTCGAGGCCCGGGAGACGGGGACGGCGAAATATCTGGATCCGTTCGCGCCCGGCGGCGAGCGGGAGTGGCCCTACCTCCGCTGGACGTCACCGGAGCGGGAGATCGGCTTCGCGGCCACCGAGCTGGTGCCGTCGTGGACGGCCGCCGCGCCGCCCGGCGCCTGGCTGGAGATCGAGATCCAGGCGCGGACCGTCACCGGCGAGCTCACCAAGTGGTACGTCATGGGCCGGTGGGCCGAGACCGACGCCGACATCCATCGCACGTCGCTGCCCGGGCAGGGTGACGCCGACGGGGACGTCGCCGTGGACACCTTCGTCGCCGCCCGCCCCGTCACGTCCTACCGCGTGCGCGTCACCCTGTACGGCAGCGGCGGCGGCGTGCGTTCGCTCACCGTGATGGCCTCGGCGGTGGGGCAGGCGGGCAGAGGCGGCCCGCCCGGGCCGCGGGCGGTCGAGCTCGACGTGCCGCGCCGTTCGCAGAAGGTCCACGTGGGGCACTACCCGCAGTGGGACGGCGGCGGGGAGTCCTGGTGCAGCCCCGCGTCGTTCACGATGGTCCTGGGCTACTGGGGGCTGGGGCCCGCCCCGGCCGACCTCGCCTGGGTCAGCCCCGGCGACCCGTGCCCGGCCGTGGACCACGCCGCGCGCGACATGTACGACCACAGCTACCAGGGCACCGGCAACTGGCCCTTCGGCGTCGCGTACGCCGGTCGCTACGGGCTGGACGGCTTCGTGACGCGGCTGCGCTCGCTGGCCGAGCTGGAGCGGTTCATCGCCGCCGGGATCCCGGTGATCACCTCTCAGGCGTTCCGCGATCACGAGCTTCCCGGCTCCGGATACTCCACCGGCGGACACCTCATGGTCGTCACCGGATTCACGGCGGACGGCGACGTGATCGCGAACGATCCGGCCGCGCCGGACGACGAGGGCGTGCGGCGGGTATACCCGCGCACGGCGTTCGAGAGCGTCTGGCTGCGCGCCACGAGCAGCGGGGGGATCGCGCACATCGTGCATCCCCCCGGCACTCCGCTTCCAGACTCCGGGGGGAACTGGTGACCATTCGGGCCGTCGACGTCGCGCGGGTGGACGACCGCCCGCTGTGGGTGGAGATCTCGGGAGACGAGGTCTGGTGGGACGAGCCGCGCCCGCGGGAGGGCGGCCGGCGCTGCGTGGTGCGGCGCAGGGCCGACGGCGTGATCGAGGACGTGCTCCCGCAGGGCTGGAACGCCAGGAACCGGGTCATGGAGTACGGCGGACGGTCCTGGCGGGCCCACGAGGGCCGTCTGGTGTTCACCAACTGGGCGGACGGCCGGATCTACCTGTGCTCCCCCGGCGGGGAGCCGGTGCCGCTCACCCCAGAGGACCCCGCCCGCTACGCCGACCTCGTCGTCCACGGCGACGAGGTGTGGTGCGTGCGCGAGCGGGGCGACGCCCGCAGCGGGGAGCGTGACATCGTCGCGGTGCCGCTCGACGGCTCCCCCCTGCGCAGCGTGGTGAAGACCCATCATTTCCTGATGAACCCGCGCGTCTCGCCGGACGGGCGGTCGCTCGCCTGGATCGGCTGGAACCATCCGGATATGCCGTGGGACGCCACCGAGCTCTGCGTCGGCTCGGTGGACGGCGGTCCCCACCGCGTCCTGCTGTCCGGGGCGTCCACCTGTCAGGCCGAGTGGCGCGACGACGAGAGCCTGTACGCCGTCAGCGACCCCACCGGCTGGTGGAACATCCACCTCGTCGGCATGGACGGCACGGCCCGCGACCTGACCCCGGTGCCGCTGGAGTTCGGCGATGCCACCTGGAAGATCGGCGGCACGTTCTTCGCCGTCGCGGACGGACGGATCGCCACCGTGTACGGCACGGCCGACGAGCGGCGGCTCGGGGTCATCGACGCCCCTGTGCCGGCCGGTGGGGCAACCGGATCCATCAGGGACGTCGGCGGCGGCTACACCTACTGGGCGCCCGCCCTGTCCGCCCGGGGCTCCCACGTCGTGGGCGTCGCGGCCTCGCCCCACCGGCCGTCCGAGGTGGTGCGGGTCCATCTGGAGACGGGGGCGCACGAGGTGCTGTCCCCGGGCAAGCCGGTGCCCGCGGCCGCCGAGCTGCCCACGCCCGAGGCCGTGACCGTCGACGGGGTCCACGCGCACCTGTACGCCCCGGCGGGCGACGGGCCCGCGCCGTACGTGGTGTTCGTGCACGGCGGGCCGACGAGCGCGGCCCCGCCGGTGCTCGACCTGGAGATCGCGTACTTCACCAGCAGGGGGATCGGCGTCGCCGAGGTCAACTACGGCGGTTCCACCGGCTACGGCCGGGCCTACCGCGAGCGGCTGCGGCACAACTGGGGCGTGGTCGACGTGCGCGACTGCGAGACGGTGGCGCGGTGGCTGCTGGACAGCGGACGGGCGGAGAAGGTGGCGATCAGAGGCGGCAGCGCCGGCGGCTGGACGTCGATGGCCGCGCTCGTCCACAGCGACGTCTTCTGCGGCGCGGTGTCCCACTACGGCATCTCCGACCCCGAACACTGGGCGGCGGAGACGCACGACTTCGAGTCGCGCTACCTCGACGGGCTGATCGGCCCGCTGCCCGAGACCCGGCAGCGCTACCTCGACAGGTCGCCCGAACTGCACGCCGAACGGGCGTCCGGCCCGGCCCTGCTCCTGCACGGCCTGGAGGACAAGGTGGTCGATCCGGCGCAGTCGGAGCGCTTCGCCGCCGCGCTGGCCCGCCACGGGCACCGGTGGGCGTACCTCACGTTCGAGGGGGAACAGCACGGGTGGCGGCGTGAGGAGACCATCGTCCGGGCCCTGGAGGCCGAGCTGGCGTTCTACGGGATCGTCTTCGGCTTCCCGACGCCCGAGGTCCCGCCCCTGAAGCTGGAAGGTGGCATGTCGTGAGCGAGGTCGCGGCGATCTGCTCGGAACTGCTGCGGATCGACACCACCAACGACGGGTCCGGCGACGGGCCGGGCGAGCGGCGGGCCGCCGAGTACGTGGCGTCCCTGCTCGCCGAGGTCGGCATCGAGCCGGTGGTGTTCGAGTCGGCGCCGCGTCGCACCAGCGTGGTGGCCCGCATCCCCGGCGACAGCCCCGACGCGCTGCTCCTGCACGGGCACCTCGACGTCGTGCCCGCCGACCCCGCCGAATGGCGTACGCACCCGTTCTCCGGGGAGATCGAGGACGGCTGCGTGCACGGCCGGGGCGCGGTCGACATGAAGGGCACGCTCGCCATGACCCTCGCCTGGGCCCGCGAGAACGCGCGCAGGGGCGTGCGCCCCAGGCGCGACCTCGTGCTGGCGTTCCTGGCCGACGAGGAGTCCACCGGCGAGTACGGCGCGGGCCACGCGGTCGAGCGGCACCGCGACCTGTTCGAGGGCTGCACGGAGGCGATCAGCGAGTCCGGCGGCTTCTCCTGGTATGAGGGCGACGTCCGCGTCTACCCGGTGGCCGTCGGGGAGCGCGGCACCGCCTGGATGCGCCTGACGGCCCGCGGCGTGCCCGGTCACGGGTCCAAGCCCGCCGTGGACAACCCCGTCGCCGAGCTGGCCCGGGCCCTCGCCCGCCTCGCCGACCACCCCTGGCCCGTACGGCTGACGCCCGAGGTGGCGCGGCTGATCGAGGAGCTGTCGCGCGCGCTCGGCCGGCCAATCGACGTCGACCGGCTGGAGGAGGAGATCGAGCGGATTCCCCGCGCGGCCGCCCTGTTCAAGGGCGTGCTGCGCAACTCGGCCAACCCGACCATGCTCGACGCGGGATACAAGGTCAACGTGATCCCCGGCACGGCCGAGGCCCACGTGGACGGCCGGTTCCTGCCGGGGCAGCGCGACGAGTTCCTGGAGACCGTCGACCGGCTGCTCGGCCCGAAGGTCACCCGCGAGTTCGTCAGCTTCGAGGAGGCCGTCTCCTCCCCCGCCGAGGGCCTGTTCGACGAGCTCACCGCCGCCCTGCTCGCCGAGGACCCCGCCGGCAGGCCGGTGCCGTACGTCATGACCGGCGGCACCGACGCCAAGTGGTTCGCCAGGATCGGCATCAGGGGGTACGGCTTCGCGCCGCTGCTGCTGCCGCCGGACCTCGATTACTTCGGCATGTTCCACGGCCTCGACGAGCGCGTGCCGGTCGAGGGCCTGGAGTTCGGCGTCCGCGTCCTCGACCGGCTGCTCGTCGCGCCGTCGTAGAAGCGATCAGTTCTGGTAGAAGGTCAGGTCCACGCCGGAGACGGCGTGCCGGACGAGGGCGAACCCGTCCAGGTCGGCATGCGCGGCGACCGCCTCGCTCAGGCAGACCAGGCCGGGAGCGGCGAGGTCCTGGGCCATCTTGGAGGCCTGGTTCACCGGCGCGCCGGCCACGTCGTGGCCGCCGTCCGGCGTCCGCCCGGACAGCACCGGCCCGCTGTCCAGCCCGATGCGGCAGGTCATCCCGGCCTCGGCCAGGGCGGCGCGCAGGTCCAGGGCGAAGGGCACGGCGGGGCCGGGATCGTCGAACAGGTAGATGGCCAGCGGACCGGCGACCTTGACCTCGACGGCGCCCTCCGCGGGCAGGAGGCGCAGGCCGATCTCCCGCATGCGGGCCGACAGGTCGAGACTCCGCAGCAGCTCGACCTCGGAAGCGTCGTTCCCCGTCCCTGCCTCGCCGCGCTCGACCAGGACCACCGTCCGCTCCCGCAGGTGCTTTTCCGCGAGCGTCGCGGCGAGCCCGGCGTCCTGTGCCCCGGCGTCCTGTGGGTCGAGGCGCAGCAGGTCCTCGTAGAAGGCCGCCGGATAGGGGATGGGGTACCAGCCGCCGGGGGGCGCCGCGTCGCCGGCGCGCGGGCCGTCGAGCACCCGGTAGACGGCGCCCAGAGGCCCGTCCCGCCCGTCGTGCCCGTCCTTGCGGCGCAGGACGAAGCCGTGGCCGGTGGGCAGCCGCTCGGCCACCGCCGCCGTGACCGCGATCTCGCCGCCCTCGGTGTGGTTCTCCGCGAGGTGCTCGATCGCGTCGGCCTCGGGGCCGTACAGGCCGCCGTCCAGGTCGTAGTAGTCGCCGTGGTGGACGCCGATGCCGACGCGGATCCGGCAGGTGCGCCCGATCTCGTCCTGGGCCCGCAGCAGCGCCGACAGCAGCGTCCCCGCGCCGGTCGAGGCGGGATGGAACATCTGCGCGTTGTCGGCCGCCCAGACGCCCACGGCCCGGCCGCCCGCGCCGGTCCCGTACGCGTGCAGGACGCGTTTCGGGCCGTCGATGAGCGCCAGCACCTCCAGCAGACCGAGGCTGCGGCTCAGCCTGGTCAGCCCGGCCGAGTCGGACACCACGCTGTATCCGGTCGTGACGTGCGCGCCGAGCAGGCGCCGGGCGTCGGCGGCGGTACGGCCGCTCGCCCGCCACCGCTCCACGAGCGTCAGCGGCAGGCCAGGGGCCGCGTCCCTGGCGAGGTCGAAGGCTCCCGGGTCGTGCCGGGCGGGGAGATCGGTGGACACGGGCGCACGCTAACGCACGCACCGTGTTCGTTCCGGGACTTCGGGTGACGAAGCTGGAGCCTCAGCGCAGGCGGGGGTCGAGGGCGTCGCGCACCACGTCGCCGAGCATGAGGAAGCTCAGCACGGTCGCGGTGAGGAACAACGCCGGGAAGACCAGCAGGTGGGGGTGCTCGGCGAAGAACGTCTGGGCGATGTTCAACTGCAGGCCCCACGACACGTCGGGATATTGCAGGCCGACGCCGAGATAGTCGAGGGTCGCCTCCCCCGCGATGACGTTCCCGACGTTCAGCATGGCCACCACGATGACCGGCGCGACGGAGTTGGGCAGGATGTGCCGCACCATGAGCCTGCGGTCGCTCGCGCCCAGCATGCGGGCCGCCGCGACGAAGTCCATGTCCTTGACCGCGATCACCTGGCCGCGCATCAGCCGGGTCATGGTCGTCCAGCCGAGCAGCACCAGGACCAGCGTCATCGCCCACATCCCGTGGTCGGGGAAGGCGACCAGCACGACGGTCGCGCCCAGCACGAACGGGATGCCGAAGAACACGTCGGTGAGCCGGGAGATGAGCGCGTCGGCGACGCCCCCGTAGTAGCCGCCCACCAGCCCCAGCACGATGGAGATCAGCAGGGCGAAGACGGTGACCGAGACGCCGACCACGATGGACGCCCGGGTGCCGTGCACGACCTGCGACCAGTAGTCGCAGCCCTGCAGGTCGTACCCGAACAGCGCGCCGCCCGCCGGGCCGCGCTTCGACATGCGCAGGTCACAGGCCTCGTTCGGGCCGAGGCGGGCGAACAGCCCGGGGAAGGCCGCCATCGCCAGGGCCACCAGCAGGACGACCGTGGAGAACCAGAAGACCACCCTGCCGCGCAGTTCCAGCCAGGCGTCACGCGCGAGCACGGCGGATCCTCGGGTCGAGCACGCCGTACAGCAGGTCGACGGCCAGGTTGGCGAGAATGAAGATCATGACGAGCAGGGTGACGACGCCGACGACGACGGGACCCTCCTGGAGCTGGATGGACTGGAACACCTGCTGGCCGATGCCGGGCAGGTTGAAGATGCCCTCGGTGACGACCGCCCCGGCCATGAGGTTGCCGAAGTCGACGCCGAGGTAGGTCACGACCGGGATGAGCGAGTTGCGCAGCGCGTGCAATCCCACCACCCGCCGCCGGGACAGGCCCTTCGCGGTCGCCGTGCGGATGTAGTCGGCGCGCAGGTTCTCCACGAGGGAGGTGCGGGTGAGCCTGGCCACGTACGCCAGGCCGAACGAGCCGAGGACCATGCCGGGCAACAGGTAGCTGCCCGGCCAGCCCTCCTCGGTCCCCGCGGTCGGGAACAGCCCCAGATTGAGGCCCAGCACGATCTGGGCCGTGTACCCGACGACGAACACCGGGACCGCGATGACGAACGTGGTGCCGGCGAGGACCGCCGTGTCGGCGGCCCCGCCGCGGCGCAGCCCGGCCAGGACGCCGAGGCCGATGCCGACGACGAGCTCGAAGACCCAGGCGGTCAGCGCGAGCTGCGCGGTGACCGCCCACCGGTCCTGGAGGAGCTCGCTCACCGGCTGGCCGGTGAAGGTCTCCCCCAGATCGCCCTGGAACACCCCGAGCATGTAGCGGCCGTACTGGACGAGCAGGGGGTCGTCCAGGTGGTAGCGCGCCCGCATGACCGCGAGCACCTGCGCGGGCACCGGCTTGTCGCCCGCGAGCGCCAGGATCGGGTCGCCCGGCAGCGCGAACACCATCGTGTAGATCAGGAAGGTGGTCGCGAAGAACACCGGGATCGCCTGGGCCAGGCGCTGCGCGGCGTACCTCACCCTCGTGTCACCCCTGCTTCACGCTGATCGTGTACAGGTTCTTGCCGTACGGGCTCACGTCGACGCCGCTGAGCCGGCTGGTGAAACCGATCTGGTTCTGCCAGTTCCACAGCGGGATCATCGGCATCTCGGCCAGCGCGACGTCCTCGGCCTTCTGGTAGAGCGGCAGGCTCGCGTCCAGGCTGGGCGCCGAGTTCGCCTGCTTGATCAGGTCGTCGAACTCCTTGTTCTCCCAGCCCATCCGGTTGCCCGCGCCCCACATGTACTCGAGGTAGTCCTGGGGGCTCGGGTAGTCCATGACCCAGTTGTTGCGGTACGGACCGTCCTCCTTGCGCTGGCGCAGGGTCGACAGGTAGTCGGCGGCCGGGATTTTGCGGAACTTGATGTCCGAGATGCCGAGGTTCTGCTTCAGCTGGTTGGCGACGGCGGTCATCCACTGCTCGTAGCTCGGGTCGGCGTTGGAGAACCACAGGGTCAGCGTGCCGCTGAAGCCGCCGGCCTTGTCGAACAGCGCCTTGGCCTTGGCCGGGTCGTACGTGCACGCCTCGCCGCAGGCGTTCTCCCGGTAGCCGGGCACCAGCGGCGCCAGCAGCGACGCCATCGGCTTGAACGCGCCGTCGTAGACCGCGTCCACGATGGCCTGCCGGTCGATGGCCATGGAGAACGCCTTGCGCAGATCGGCGTTGGCGAACCGCTTGTCGAAGGTCGGGAAGCCCAGGTAGTCCATGGTGCCGTCGGGGGTCTGCACGAAGCGGTCGCCGAGCAGCTTCTTCGCCTCGCCCGTACTGGCCGGCGGGACCGTCGTCATCAGGTCGACCCGGCCGGCCCGCAGGTCGGTCCACGCCGTGTCGCGGCTGGCGTAGATCTTGAAGGTGACGCCGTCCGCCTTGGGCTTGCGCTCGCCCGCGTACGAGGCGGACCGCTTGATCTTGATCTGCTTGTTGTGCTCCCACGCGCCGTCGAGCACGAACGGCCCGTTGCCGACCGGGGCCTGGTCGAACGCCTTGAGGTCGCCGAACGCCGCCTTCGGCATCGGCGCGAACGCGATGTAGGCGAGCGTGATCGGGAACTGGCTGAACGGCGCGGTGAGCGTCACCTCGAGCGTGGTGTCGTCCACCACCTTGAGGCCGCTCATCTTGTCCGTGGACGGGTCGCCCTTCTCGGGGTTGAGCTTGTCGTAGCCCTCGATGTTGGCGAAGTAGTAGTTGTTGGTCCACCCGTTCGGGCCGTAGGCGGTGGCGTTCCAGGAGTCGGCGAAGCTCTGCGCCGTGACCGGCTCGCCGTTGCTGAACTTCTGCCCCGCCTTGAACTTGATCGTCCAGACCTTCTGGTCGGTGCTGGTCACCGACTCGGCCGCCCGCATCACGGGCTTGCCGCTGGCGGCGTCGATGGAGACCGGAGTCTCGAAGAGCGTGTCCAGCACCGTGATCGAATAGTCGCTGGAGGTGTTGCCCGGGGTGAGATGGTCGGGTTCGGTCAGAGCGACCGAGAACGCGTTCGCCTCCTTGCCGCCGCCCTGTGACGACGACCCTCCCCCGCACCCGCCGCTCAGCATGATGGCCGCCACAGCGAGGGCGGCCGCCCGGCTTCTCGTGACCCTCACTGGTCCTCCGCCTCTCCGTCGTGTTGCGGGTGAGGGTAGGAAACGGGGCCGCCGACTGCATCGGAGACTTTACGTATTCCTTGCGCAACCTTTACCCGGCACGCTGAGCATGGAGGATCCATGGATGCAATCAGCCTCAGCGCGCGGAGCCTGCACGCCGTCGCCGAACTGGGCTTTCAGGTGGCCCGGCAGGGGGCGCACGGGGCGATGACCGCGCTGGGCGAGGTCATCCCCGTGGAGGCCTACGAGTTCGTCGCGTTCGACCCGGCGACGGGCCGGCACCGGTCGCTGGTGTCGTCGGGGTACACGCGGGTGGACGACGACGCCGCGGAGGAGTACGCCCGGCTCGACGCCTACCGCCGGGCCATGTCGCTGCGCACGCCCGTCGTCATGGGCTCCCCCGGCACCGAGCGTTACTTCCGGCGCCACCTCGAGCCGTACGGCTGGCGCGCGGGGATCACAACGCCGCTGTTCCTGACCGGCGGGCGCTACACCGGGCTGCTGCACGTCAGCTCCCGGGAGGACCTGCCGCCCGAGGCGCCCGCGGTGATCAGCGCGGTCTCCCCCGCCCTGGCCCACCTCACCGACGTGACCCGCTGCGTCATCGACCCGCTCGGCCTGCCGCCCGGCTTCCACGCCGTGGCGTACGAACGGGGCGGGCGGCGCCGCGACGTGGCCGGGTGGCCCCCGTCGGAGGCGCTCGCCGCCGAGCCGGCCATGGCGGAGCTGGCCAGGGCGTTCATCGACTCCCGCGAGCTGTCGCGCCGGGGGCTGTGGCTGGACGGCACCGGCCAGTGGCGCGAGCTGCGCCTCCACCGGGCAGGCGTGGGCTTCCACGGCTCCATCCAGGGCACGGTCATCGCCGAGCGCCCGTGCGCCCTGCCGTACGACCTGACCTCGCGGGAGATAGAGGTGCTCACCCGGGTCGCGCAGGGCGACTCCAACCCGCAGATCGCCGCCGCGCTCGTCCTGAGCGTGCGCACCGTGACCACCCATCTGGAGCACATCTTCGCCAAGCTGGGCTGCGACAGCCGTACGCGCCTGACCACGAAGGTTCTCGCCGAGGGGCTGTGCCGGCTCGACATCCCGTAATGATCGCCCTCGCGGGACGCGCCGAGGCCGGGTCCGACATTATTGGCGCATGTCGGTTCACGAGCGTCGGCGGCTCCCCACGGGCCTGGAGCTGCTGTTCGGCGACGGCGGCGACGGCCGGGTGCTGTCCGTCGACCTGCCGTCCGGGTCCCTCGTGTGGCCGGACCCCGACTACGACAAGCTGCGCACCCACCACCGCCCCTCGTTCTGGCTGAGCGACGATCCGGTGCCGGCCGGGCTGTGGGCCCGGCTGCGCGCCGAGCACCCCCGGTCGGGCCTGTGGCCGGTGCTGCTCGAGGACGGCGTGCAGCCCTGGTCGGCCGGGCAGATCGCGCCGGACTCGCCCAGCCAGATCGACTACTACGGCGCGGCCGGGTTCATGGCCGAGGCGTGGCAGGACCTGCTGCTGGGCCACGAGGCGTACCTCGCGCCGTTCGGGGCCGAGTGCCCGGGGATCGCGCCGCCCGCCGCGCTCGTGGCCGACCCCGACGTGGTCGCCGACTGGTACGCGGACGTGGTGGCCGAGCGGATGACGCCGCTGGGGCTCGCGGCGGTGAACCGCGGCGCCGACGCGATGGTCGCCATGGGCTGGCAGGGGGCGCTGCACCACAACGAGTGGACCGTGCCGCTGGCGGCCGTCGTGCGCAGCTGGGAGGAGCGGTTCGGGGCGCGCGTGGTCGGCATGGGGTTCAACACGCTGGAACTCAGCGTCGCCGCGCCGCCCGCCACCCCCGCGCACGCGCTGCACGTGGCGGCCGAGCACTGGACGTTCTGCCCCGACAGCATTCTGCAGGGCCCGGGCACGCTGGCCGACTACGCCGAACAGATCGTGGGCCAGAATGCCTGGTCGTTCTGGTGGGATTAACGCGATAATTACCGGCGGACTGATTGTGAGTGAGGGAGGCGGTTTGGGCGGCACGGAGCCGAGCGGGGGCGAACGGCCCGCCAAGGTGGCGGGTCTCAACACCGGCACCGCGAACATCGCCCGGATGAGCGACTACCTGCTCGGGGGCAAGGACAACTTCGCCGCCGACCGGAAGTTCGCCGAGCGGCTGATGTCCATCGCGCCCGAGGTCAAGACGATGGCCGTGGACACCCGCGAGTTCCTGGAACGGGTGGTGCGCTTCCTCATCGACCAGGGCGTGCGGCAGTTCCTCAACGTGGCGTCAGGGCTGCCGACCCGGCGCAACACCCACGAGGTCGCCCAGGAGCTCGCGCCCGATGCCCGCGTGGTGTACGTCGACGACGACCCGGTGGTGCTCAACCACGCGCGGGCCATGCTCGCCCGCAACCCCGGCACCGGGGTGGTCGACGGCTCGATCCTGCGCCCGGCGGAGATGCTGGCCGACCCCGAGATGCTCCGGCTCATCGACTTCGGGCAGCCGGTCGGGGTGCTGATCCCGGCCCGGCTGCAGTACCTTCCCGACGCCGTCGAGCCGTACAAGTGCGTGGCCCACGTGCGCGACCACCTGGCCCCGGGCAGCTACCTGGCCGTCGGTCACGCCGTCTTCGACAGCCGTCCCGAGCTGGCCCGGCCGATCGTCGAGCTGTTCCGGCAGATCGTGCCCCAGGCCGACGACGCGCCGAGGGATCGGGAGAAGGTGCTGCGCTTCTTCGACGGCACGGAACTCGTCGACCCCGGCGTCGTCTACATCCGCCAGTGGCGGCCGGAGGTTCCGCAGAGCACCGGGCAGGCCCAGCGGGTGTGGATCGTCGGCGGCGTCGGCCGGGTGCTGTGACGACCTACCGGATGAGTACGCACGAGGGGGTCCCCACCGCCAGCGCCTGACCGGCCGGCTCGGGCAGCCCGTCCTTGAGCGCCAGCACGGTGACCGAATCGGACCGCTGGTTGGCGACGTAGAGGCGGTCGCCGTCGATCGCGAAGTGGCGCGGCCAGCTTCCGCCCGACGGCACTTCGGTCACCATCGTGAGGCGGGGCCCGTCCACCTCGAAGACGGACAGGGTGTCCGGCCCCCGATTGGCGACGTACAGGTGGCGGCCGTCGGCCGACAGCGCGAGGTGGGAGGGCAGGTTCTCCCCCCCGCTCTCCACCCCGCTCTCCACCACGGCGCCGCTCGCCCGCACCACGCCCGCCTCCCGCCACTCGGCGTCGTAGACGCGCACGGTGCCGTCGAGCTCGCCGGTGACGTACCAGTGGCCTTCGTGGTGCAGGAAGTGCCGGGGGCCGCTGCCGGAGGCCAGCCGTACGGGGCCGTCCGGGTGCGGGCGCATGCCGGGCAGGAAGCGGCGCATCTCGTCGGTGCCGAGGTCGGTCACGTACAGCACGCCGCCGGGCCCGAAGACCGCCTGGTGCGCGTGTGGCCCCTCCTGCCGGTCCGGGTGGGGGCCGTGGCCCTCGTGCCGGAACGTCAGCGGGCCGGGCTCGGGCATCCCGTCCTCACCCAGCCGGTAGGCCGTGACGGTCCCGTCGCCGTAGTTGGCGATCGCCAGCCACCGCCCCTCGGGGTCGAGCGCCAGGTGGCACGGCAGTGAGCCGCCGCTGGAGTGCTCGGCCAGCAGCCGGGGGGTGGGGTCGTCGGCGAAGACCGCGAGACCGCCGTCCCCGGCGCGTTCGAGCACGGCGTACAGCAGCGGCAGCCGGGGGTGGGCGACGACGAACGACGGCCCGGAGGCGCTCGTCTCGGCCACCGCCTCCAGCCGCCCGTCCGCGTGCGCCCGGGCCACCGTCAGGCCGGGACCCGACCCCTCCGTGTCGGGGGTGTATCCGCCGATCACCAGACCGGGTCGGGACATTCGCCCTCCAAAGGATCAAATTATTGGGATATCGCATGGTATCGGCCATACCGGGTGAACGACCGCGACCGGGCAGGCGGCGCGCCGCAGCAGGCCCTGCCCGACCGAACCGAGCAGCCGGGCCCCCACGCCGTGGCTTCCCGCGCCGTGGCTTCCCACTCTGGGGCTTCCCGCTCTGGGGCTTCCCACTCTGTGGGCGCCCAGCACCAGCAGCCACGCCTCCCGGGCGCACGCCGCCAGGGCGGGCAGCGGCGGCGCCTCGACGACCCTGGTCTCGATCGTGGGCCGGCCTCGGCAGCGCAGCCGCCACGGCTCGACGATCCGTGCCAGCGCCCGTTCGCCCTCCGGCTCACGCCCTCTCGTGGCGTACACCGCGGTCAGCGGCAGCGACCTGCCGCGGGCGACCTCCACCGCGAAGCGCAGGGCGGAGTCCGCCTCGGGACCGGCCGGCCGCGCCGCGTCGATCCCCACCACCACCCCGCCGGCGGGCGTCGCGGACGCCGGCGCGCCGACCACGACGACCGGGCAGGCGGCGTGCGCCGCCGCGTACGCGCTGACCGAGCCGCGCAGCAGCCCGGCCAGCCCGCGCACGCTCCGGTGGCCCAGGACCAGCATCGCGGCGTTCCTGCTGAGGCCGACCAGGACGTCCTTCGGGTCTCCCCGCACGAGCACGGGACGGATCTCGCGGCCCGGCAGCAGGCGTTCGGCCAGCCGTACGCCCTCGAACAGCCGCAGCCCCGCCAGGCGGCGCTCCTCGGCGGCGACGGCCTCGGCGCGCTCCGGGTAGGGGCCGTCCCACACCTGGCACACCGTGACGCCCGCACGGTGGCGGACCCGGCACTCCGCCGCCGCCCACTCGATCGCGGCCCGGCTCTGCCGTGTGCCGTCGTAGGCGACCACGATCTCCTGCTTCATCTCACTCACGCGGCCCGCGCCGCGTGCGCAGAGCGCACCCCATGGCACCAGCAGATCACCCGGGCCCCGGCGGCGGCGCCGGGCGAAAGCCACCGGCCTGCGGGACCTTCGGCCCGCCCGCGGCTTAGCGTAGAGACATGATTCGGGTGTTCCTGGTGGACGACCACGAGGTGGTACGGCGTGGGGTGGCGGCGTTGCTGGACGCCGAGGACGACATCGAGGTCGTCGGCGAGGCGGGAACGGCCGAGTCGGCCGTGGCCCGCATCCCCGCGCTGCGGCCCGACGTGGCGGTGCTCGACGTGCGCCTGCCCGACGGCGACGGGGTGGACGTCTGCCGTGAGGTGCGCTCAAGGGTGCCGGGCCTGGCCTGCCTGATGCTGACCTCCTACGCCGACGACGAGGCGCTGTTCAACGCGGTCATGGCCGGGGCGGCCGGTTACGTGCTCAAGCAGATCCACGGCTCGGACCTGGTCGGCGCGGTGCGCACGGTGGCCGGCGGGCAGTCGCTGCTGGACCCGCAGACAACGGCCGCCATGCTGCACCGGCTGCGCGACCAGGCCACGAAGAAGGACCCGCTGGCCGCGCTGTCGGACCAGGAGCGGCAGATCCTGGAGTTGATCGGCGAGGGCCTGACCAACCGCCAGATCGGCGAGCGGATGTTCCTGGCCGAGAAGACGGTCAAGAACTACGTGTCCAACCTGCTGAGCAAGCTCGACATGCAGCGCCGCACCCAGGCCGCCGCACTCGCCGCCCGCCTCAAGGCCGGCCGCCAGGACTGAGCCGCCAGGACCGAGCCGCCAGGACCGAGCCGCCAGGACCGAGCAGGCGACGCGCCCGCACAGGGTAATCATCCGTGCCGGAGTTCCCCAGGACGCCGACGGGACCCCAGCGGTACGGGCATATGCCCTATGTCGCTTATATCCACTGGCGCATGGGCAGGTGGTTGCCAGGTGTCTCGTCACTGCGCGGACGTCTTCCGAACCGATCTCGTCTCGGCGGCGCGGCGGCTCGCGGTGGCCGCGCTCGTCGTCTCGATCGCGGGCCTCGCCGTCCCGGAATCGGCGGACGCGGCCTCCGCTCCGCTGCGCCACAAGCCGCGTGCGGCCGCGGCCGGTGCGGCGGCGGCCAAGGCCAAGGCCAAGGCGAAGCCCCGGCCCGGCCCGCGCGGTCATCAGGCGGTCCGAGGCGGGCGAACCAGCGCCAGGCAGTACAGATCGGGCCGCGGCAAGAACATCCAGAACCTCAACGGCGTCTACACGCCCTCGCTGCTGAGCGGCGCGCAGTCGACCGCCGTCACGTCCGCCGGGAAGATCACCAGCCAGGGCGCCTACTGCGCCCCCGGCAGCCGCTCCTGCAACATCTCCCAGACCATGAAGTGATCAGCCCAGCGGGACGCTCCACTCCAGGCGGGCGCCGCCGGCGTCAGGAGAGGCGAGGGTCAAGGCGCCGCCGAGCCGTTCGGCGCGGTCGCCGAGGTTGCGCAGGCCGCTGCGGCGGCCCTCGGCCGGGATGCCGACGCCGTTGTCCTCCACCACGAGGGTCAGCCGCCCGTCCCCGGCGTGGACGGCGACGTCGGCGCGGGTGGCCTTGGCGTGGCGGACGAGGTTCGACAGGGCCTCGCGCAGGACGGCGAGCAGGTGTTCTGCGACCTCGGCGGGCACGTCGTTGTCGAGCCGGCCCTCCAGGCTCAGGCCCGGCATGAAGCCCAGGTGACCGCGGGCGCCCTCGACCAGATCGACCACCTGGGCGCGCAGGCTGGGCGAGGCGTCCTCGCGCGGGGTCTGCAGGGCGAAGATGGTCGAGCGGATCTGCCGGATGGTGGTGTCCAGCTCGTCGATCGCGCTCTGCAGCCGGGAGGACGCCTCCGGCCGCTCGACCAGCCGCACCGCGCTCATCAGCGTCATCGCCACCGCGAACAGGCGCTGGATGACCACGTCGTGCAGGTCCTTGGCGATCCGGTCGCGGTCTTCAAGCAGGCCGAGCCGCTCGGCGTCCCTGCGGGTCTCGGCCAGCTCCAGCGCGACGGCCGCCTGCCCGGCGAACGCGTGCAGCGTGCGCAGCTCCGACTGGCTGAACGGCATCCGTCCCGAGCGTTTGACCAGGGCAAGCACCCCGCGTACGGCCCCGGCCGCGCCCAGCGGCACGGCCGCCACCGGCCCCGCCTCCAGGTGGTCGCCGGTGCCGGCGAGGTGGGCGTCCCCACCGGAGGGGTCGTCCAGCATGAGGGGCTCGCCGCTCAGGAACGCCCGGCCCGACAGCGAGCCCTCGATCGGCAGGTCGCCGCCGGCCGGGCGCGTCCCCGGCTCGCCGTCCTCAAGAGCCACCTGCAGGGTGTCGCCGCCCTTGCGCGGCAGCAGGATCGCCACGGCGTCGGCGTCGGCCATCTCGCGGGCGCGCCGGGCGATCAGCGTGAGGACCTCCTGCGGCTCGCCGCCGGACAGGAGGCGGGTGGTGATGTCCGAGGACGCCTGCAGCCAGGTCTCGCGGCGACGGCTCTCCTCGTACAGACGGGCGTTCTCGATCGCCACTCCGGCGGCGGTGGCCAGGGCGACCACGATCGCCTCGTCGTCCTCGTCGAAGTTCCCGCCGCCGCGCTTCTCGGTGAGGTAGAGGTTGCCGAACACCTCGTCGCGCACCCGGACCGGCACCCCGAGGAAGCTGCCCATGGGCGGGTGGCCGGGCGGGAAGCCGTACGACTCGGGATGCCGGGAGATGTCCGACAGCCGCAACGTCTGCGGCTCCTTGATCAGCAGGCCGAGCAGGCCCAGCCCGTGCGGCCAGTGCTCGATCCCGGCGATCTCCTCCTCGCTCAGCCCCACCGGGACGAACTGGATGAGCGTGTTCTCCTCCCCGATCACGCCCATCGCCCCATAGGTCGCGTCGACCAGCGTCGTGGCGGTCTCCACGATGCGCCGCAGCACCACCTCCAGGTCGAGGTCGCTGCCGATCGAGACGACCGCCTCCAGCAGCGCGTGCACCCGATCCCGGGTGGCCAGCACCGCCTCCAGACGCGACTGCAACTCGGCCAGCAAGTCGTCCAATCGCATGCTGGGGATCAGCGACCGCGGCTCGTTCTCCGTCATGGTGCAAAAGTCTGGCAGCAGGGGGCCCGGTGGGCGCAGGGGTCCGGTGCACGTTCAGATCGCGTTCAGATGTGGTGACGGCGCCACTTCCGGTCGGCCGCCGCCCAGGCGACCTCCCACTCGCGGTAGCGCCTGCGGTCCAGCAAGTGACGCGCGAGCGCGAAGCAGGCCCAGGCCAGGACGGCGGCGCCCGCCACGACGCCGAAGGCGGCCAGCCCCGCCCTCGTGACCGTCTCGGCGCGCTGCGGCGGCGGCGCGGCCGGCCTGCCCTCGGCGTCCACCCACAGCCGCGCGTTCGCCGGACCGTCCCGCAGGAGGAGCGCCGCCGGGATCATGCCCTCCCGGACCTCGCCGGATGGCAGCGTCCACCGCGCCGGGCCCACCGCGGGCAGACCGCGGCCGCCCGCCGGGACGGCGGAGCCCTCCTCCATCGAAGTGGCCTCGACGAGGGTGGCCTCGACCAGCTGCCGTGCTCCCGGCCCGACCCGCTCGGCCGCGACGCCGCCGTCGTACACCGTACGAGCGGCCAGCGTCGCGGGCCACGCGGCGAGCAGGACCGCGGCCAGCGCCGCCGCCGCGAGCGCCGCCTCGATCAGATCGGAACGGCGGCGCAGGGGGTTGCGATCGGGCCGGTAGCGGCGTAACCGCGACACGACCCAGCGGGCGATCGACCTCATGGCACCCCTCCTGTCGGGCCACAGGAGGTCCCACTTCCCCGGGCGGGCCCGTCCACGCCCGCCCGGACGGCCTCAGCTCAGCTCAGCTTCGCCCGGGCGGCGGACGACACCACCTTGTCCTTCTCCGCGGGCGACAGCAGGCCGGCGGCGACCCACTCCTCGGCGGCCTGGGCGACCGCCGACTGGAACCGGCCCCGGTTGCCGAACGGAGCCTGCTCCCAGACGGCGTCGAGGAACGTGGTGCCGTCGTCCTTGGCCCGGTTCGGCACGCCGGAATCCACCTTCCCGAAGACGATCTCGGGCTCCTGCCTCTGGAAGTAGGCGTGGTAGTGCTTGGTGTCCCCGATGTAGAAGGGCACCAGCGACAGCCCGTGGGTCGTGAAGGTCATCGGCGCCGCGGGCGTCATGGCCTTGGCCAGGTCGCCGTCCAGCCCGAGGTCCTTGTAGAAGGAGAAGTCGCGGTAGCTCTTCTCATCGCTCAGGGCGACCATCGGCACCGGGCCGTAGGCGAGGCTCTGGATGGACGGGGCGTCCAGCGCCTTCTCCGCCCGCAGGCTGAAGGGCATCGTGATCTTGACTTCGTCACCGGGCTTCCAGGTCCGGCTGAGCGTGACGTACCCCTTCGGCGCGTCACCGAGGCGCTGCACGACCCCGTTGACCCGTACGGTGTACCCCTTCTCGACCCAGTAGGGCACCCGGAGCTTCAGGTCCAGCGGGCCCGACCCGTCGACCCTGAGCGTCACGGTGCCGGAAGGGTCGGCCGGGTAGTTCGTCGACTGCCTGATCCTGAAGCCCTTCTCCGGCCAGGTCAGCTCGGAGGCCATGTAAAGGTTCACGAAGAGCGCCGAGCCGTCCGCCGCCTTGAAGTACACCGAGTCCTGGAACTTGGTCAGGCTCTCCAGGCCGGTGCCGCCGCAGCAGGTGCCGAGGTTGCCGTAGCTCCTGACCGAGCCAGGGCTCATCGGGATGAAGTAGGTCAGCAGCGGGTCGGTGGTGCTGTCGGCGTTCCTCCGGGAGGCGAGGATCTGGCCGTAGAGGCCCCGCTCGTAGTACTGCATGTACTTCGGGTCGCCCGTGTGGAAGAACAGGCCCCGGCTCAGCTTGAGCATGTTGTAGACCGCGCACGTCTCGGCGTTGTTGGCGCCCAGCGCGCCCACGATGACGTCGCGCGCCCCGAAGAGCTCGCCGTTGTCGCTCGGGCCCGAAAGGCCGCCGTCGGTGAAGGTGCGGTGCGGGACGACCATGTCCCAGAAGTTGACGGCGGCGGTCAGGTAGTCGCGATCGCCGGTCTGCTCGTACACCGAGAGATATCCGATGAACTGCGGGATGTGCTGGTTGGCGTGCTTCCTGTTCAGCGTGTCCTGGTTCGCGATCGTCGCGTTCTTGAGCGCGGTGTTGTCGAAGCACTTGGCCGTGTCGAGGTACTCCTGCTTGCCGGTCAGCGCGTGCAGGTCGGCCATCACCGCGTTCATCGCGTTGTACTCGCCCGCGATGTACGTGGTCCACATCTTGTCCAGTTGCTCCCGCGAGAGCTTGGACAGCCGGCTGTGGACCCAGTCGCCCATCTTCAGGACGATCTCGCGGGCCTGCTCGTTGCCGGCGTGCTGGTACGCGTCGAGCAGTCCGCGCATGATCATGTGGCAGGTGTAGTAGGGCGCCCAGATCGTCGGGTAGGTCGCGCCCTGCTCCAACAGGATGAACTGCGTCTCCGGGTAGGCGGCGAGGAACCCGGGGTGGCTCGGCCCGGGGGCCCCGGTGGCCTCGGAGATCAGGCGGGCGTTGCGCCCCTTGCCGGAGGAGTCGGCCGCGGTCTCGCCCGAGGTCTCCTCGAACCGGTACCACGCCACGTTCCCGCCGCCCAGGCCGCCGTCCGCGCTGGTGGTCAGGGCCTGGACCTCCGTCGCGCTCAGCGCGCGGTCGTAGATCTGGAACTCGTCGACGGCCCCGCTCATGAGGGGGTCGCCGTACTGGGACTTGCCGATCCAGTTGTTGCCGGTCGTGCCGAGGTCGGAGGGCTTGAGGGTCATGCCGGTGTTCGTGCCGACCGCCTCGCCGTTGACGTACAGCGTTCCCGTGCCGCCCGACAGGGTGACCGCGACGTGGCTCCAGGCGTTGGCGGCCAGCTGCCTGGTGCCGTCGATCCGCTGCTCACCGCCGCTGCCGCTGGTGGTGATGGCGAAACGCGGCGCCGACCCCGCGCTCAGGGCCAGGAACATGTTGCGGGTGGTGCCGGTGCCGAAGTCGAAGATCCTCGACCAGGTGCTGATCACCGCGGGGTTCACCCACAGGGCGATCGTGAAGTCGCCGAGCCCGCTCAGGACGCCCGAGGGCAGCGCCACGTACTGGGGGCCGCTCAGCTTGACCGCGGTGCCGAACTTCCCGTTCACCCGGGCGACCGGAGCCGGGGGCGGCGCGGGCTGCCCGACCTTGGCGGCCAGGGCGTCCTGGCACTGGCCCAGCGCCGTGACCATGTAGTCGACCTTGTTCTTGTAGAACTCGTCGCCGGTGCCCGCGTACGCCAGGGCCAGGGCGCTGAGGAAGTGCCCGGCGTAGTGGCCCCGCAGGTTGCCGGTGGCGTCCTCCCAGCCGCCGGGCGGCTGCGCGCCGAGAGTGTCCAGCCCCGCGTTGGCCCGGAAGTTGGCCAGCATGCGGTCGGCCGGATAGGCCCGCAGGAAGTTCAGTATGCGGTCGCGGTTCGTGGCGAACAGGGAGTCACCCAGTTTGACCCTGTCGTTCGCGAAGGGCTGCACGCGCCATCCGGCGGGAATCGGGAAGTCGCCGCCGGCCGCGCTCACCGTCGTCGCGGTGCGGGCGACGGCCGCCTGGGCCGTCCCCGGCCCGGCGACGGAGGCCAGCGCGAGCGCGGGCGGGGTGGCGGCGGCCAGGGCGGCCCAGCGCAGCACGTCACGTCGGTGAATGGGAGTGGTCATTTCGGGGGCTCCTTGTCGTTGACTCGGCGTCTGGTGGTGCGATTTCTCGCGAGTCTGAGCTGGATCAATCCGACGGCGGACCACGGGCAGAAGTTGTTAGCGCTAACATAAGATCACTTGGAGGTAGGGGACGATCACTCGCCGCGGTTCGGTCGCGAGTCCGGGCCGACGGCCGCCACAGAAGCGGCGGTCGGCGGCTCAGGGGTCGTTATCGCTGGTCAGAGGTGATATGGACAGGCCAGGCGACGGCGCTTGGCCCACCGGGTTCACACACCGGCCGGCCGCGCCATTGCGCTCACCGATCATGTGTCGGCAATGTTAACGCTCGCACGGGGCGCGTCAAGAGGCTGCGGCGGTGGCGGTTCTTCACCCGTTCCTCACGCGTTCCTCACCCTGCCGGGCCGCACGCGCGGCCACCAGCGCTGAGCGCTCATTCCAATACGTCGGAGGCGGCGCGGCGGACGCTCTGACTCTCGTCGATGACGAACCCCAGCCGCATGATCATCTGTGGCGGCTCCCCCGAGCACAGATGCCTGCGAATGAACTCCCGCAACTCCGGCATTTCCAATGCCTGCGTGTGGAAGGCGACGCTCAGGCCGTACGCGGAGGCGTGCAGCAGCATCCGCTGCAGCGCCTCGCCGGCGCGCAGCCAGTCCTCCCGGCCGTCGCTCGTGCTGGTGAGCAGCGCCACGAGGCCCGTCGAGGCGGACACCTGCTCGTCCGGCGCCATCCCCCACTCGAGGCCCCGGGCGTAGTCCCGCTGCGCGAAGTGCTGGGGGTACATACGCCGGGGATCGGTCGGATAACCCGCCGCGGGCACCCCGTCGCGGCGTGAACTGCCGGGCGGCCGGGCCCAGCGCATGAGTTCGAGGACGAACAACCGGTTCTGCGACTGCACGTCCTGGGCCGCGCCGGTGAGCGCGGCGAGCACCCGTGCGGCGGCGTCCGACCCGATCGGCATCAGGTGGCCGTCCTCGGACGCCGCCTCCGCCACGAGCGCGTCGACCAGGGGATCCGGCACCGGCAGAGCGGTGAACCCGGACCGGTGGGTACGGCGGCGCTCGATCTCCGCGTGCAGCAGGCGGGTGTGCTCGCCCGGCTCCCGCCCCGGTCGCACGCGTACGGTGGCCAGCAGCAGCGGGCGCTCCGGGTCGGGGAAGCGCCGCACCTCGGGCGCGTAACCGAGCGCCTGCAGCGTGATCCGCACGTTGAACAGCGCGGCGCCGCAACTGATCGTCATCTGGCGGCCGGTGGGATCGGAGACCCGCAGCTTCCTGTCAGGGTCGGCGCGCAGGCAGATCTCGTCTCCCGAGACGCCGAACGTCCAGGGCTGGGTGTTGTGGATCGACGGCGCCCACAGGGCCGCCTCCACCGCGGCCTTCGCCGCCTGCGCGATCCCTTCAGACGTCTGAGTGTTCACGATCTCCTCCCCCTGGGGCCTCGGTCACAGCAACGGCGGGGCGATGAGCAGGTCGTCCACGAGGAAGGCGAGGTCGGCGTCCACCTCGACGACGCCCTCGACCCGGCGTACGGCGTGCAGCAGCGGCTTGATGTCCGACCTGCGGGGCACCTGTCCGTCGATCGCGACCACGCCGCCCGAGACGGTGATCCGGAGGTCGTCGGGGCCGAGGTTCAGCCGGGCGGCGATCTCCTCGATGTCGGCCAGGATGTCCTCCGCCGGACGGACGAACACGCGCAGCAGATCGCCCTGGTGGACCGTCCCCACGATGCGGCCGGTCATGGCGTCGATCACGGGCAGCTGCTTGATGCGGTTGCGGTGCATCAGCCGGGCCGCGTCCCGCACGGACGTGCCGCCGGTGACCGTGATCGCGGGGCGCGTCATGATCTGGCCGGCCTTCGTGCCCGTCGCCTTCCGGTGCTCCTCACGCCTGCGGGGACCGTCGAGCACGCTCTCGCCCGGGTCGATCTCCTTCAGCAGGATGTCGTCCTCCGACACCACCCCGACCGGGCGCCGGTCGGCGTCGATCACCGTGACCGCGCCCACCTTGAACCGCTGCATGGTGGCGACAAGGTCCGCGAACGACGCGTCCATCGGCACCGCGATGGCGACCTTGCCCATGACATCCTTCACCTTCGCCGTCATGACGACGCCTCCCATCTCTCAGTGCCAGCGTGCCTCTCCATGTCTTTCGAGGTCAGCGGTGAAGGTCCTGACCACCCGGGACTTTCGGCCACCCGTCGCGCCGTCCCGGGCGAGGCATGGCGAAGGGCCCCGCCGTCAGGGCCGTCAGTCCCTTCGCATCCGGCCCGTACGGCGGTGCGATGGGACTGGGAACGGCAGACGGCCCGGGAAGGAGCCGATCATGCACATGAAGGTGCGGGACGTCATGACCAGCGAGGTCGCCTCCGTCAACGGCAGCACGCCGTTCAGGGACGTGGCCGAGGTGCTCATCGCGCACGAGGTCAGCGCGGTGCCCGTCGTCGACGGCGAGGGCCACGTCGTCGGCGTGGTCTCCGAGGCCGACCTGCTGCGCAAGGAGGAGTTCCGCGAGCAGTTCTACCGGGAGGGCTACCGGCCGCCGCTACGCGCCCGCCTGCGCGAGGCCGTGGGGCACGGGGCCGCCAGGAGCCAGGCGCGGGCCCGTGGAGTGACCGCCGCCGAACTCATGTCCACCCCCGCGGTCACCACCCGGCCGTACACCAGCGTGGTCAGCGCAGCGCGGCAGATGAGCCAGCACGGTGTCAAACGCCTCCCTGTCGTGGACGACGAGGGCGTGCTCGTGGGCATCATCAGCCGCCACGACCTGCTCAAGGTCCTCGCCCGTGCGGACGCCGACATCGCTCACGAGGTACGCGAGGACATCATCGGCAACTGCCTGTGGGCCGACCTGTCGGGCGTCGAGGTGTCGGTGTCGGAAGGCGTGGTGACGCTCACCGGCGCCCTGGAGCGCCGCTCCCAGGCGCGGGTGCTCACGCGGATGGTCGAACGGACCAACGGCGTGATCGGGGTCGTCGACCGCCTGGAGTGGAAGGAGGACGACGTCGGCCCCTGGGAGGGGGCCTGATCCGGAGCACGGCCGGAGCGGCCCGCGCGAGCACCGGCATGCGCCAGCACCGGCATGCGCAGCGAGGTCGGCGCATGCCGGAGCCTCCACCCGCCTGCGGCTCGGCTCATGTTCCCAGTTCATGTTCGGGTTCACGTCTGGGTTCATGTCAATAGCTCCGGACCCTGATGGGGGCTGGGTGGTAGGTGAAGGCCCAGCGGTCGGTGCCGAGTTTGCGTCGGGTGTAGCGGTCGGGGTGGCGGTAGCGGTCGCGGTTGTGGAACTGGCAGGCCGGTCCGAGGAGTTTCAGGTCGGTCAGGCCGCCGGTGCTCCAGTTGTCGGCGTGGTCGATCTGGCACATCGTGGCCGGCAGGGGGCAGCCGTCGATCCAGCAGGTGGCGTAGCGGGCGAAGACGGCCCGGCGTTGGGCGGGGGTGGCCAGGCGGACCTTGCGGCCCATATCGAGCACCTGCCCGTCGGCGTCCATGACCAGGCGCACCAGCGTGGAGGTGCGGGCAAGGCGATGCACGCTGGAGACCGGCAGCATCTGCCCGGTCGCCAGCAACAACCCCGGCGCCGTCCCCAGCAGCCCACAGCGCACGTCGCCGTGGTCCTCACGCGTGCCCTGCCCACGCCGACAGTCCCCCGCAGGCCGCCCGGCGTGGGTGCGATGTCCAGGTGCGTCCTCGGGAGGAGGATCCTGCTGCGCTGTGGTCGGAGGCGCCGTGTTGGGAGGCGCTGTGGTCGGAGGCGCTGTGGTCGGATGCCCGCTGCCGCCGCGCGTAGGCCGTGCGGGCGTGCGCCTGGCGTGCGTCGCTCCAGTGCGGGCTGCGGCACCGTCGCCCCCGGCAGCGGCGGTGCTCGCGGCGCCGCGCGGCCCGCACTCGCTGGCCTGCCGCTCACGGGCCCGCTCCTCATCGCTCCCGCGCTCACCGGTTCCGGGGTCGCGAGACTCCGCATCGCGGGCGGCGGTGGCGGCACGGTCGGCACTCTCGGCACCAGCACCGGCACCAGCACCGGCACCCGCGGCTACATCGGCCTCTGCCCCTGCCTCTGCCTCGGCAGTGCCGGGGTCGGCGGCGGGGCCGAGGTCGCCGGGGCTGCCGGTGCCGTCGGCGTCGCTGGGGACAATGTCTTCGATGTCGCCGGAATCGGCGGAGTCGGCGGCGCTTCCGGTGTCGCTCGGGATGCAGCCGCTGGTGTTGTCGGCCTCGCTAGGGTCGGCGGCTTCGGCGTGGCCGGGGTGCTCGGGCTCGGGGTCGACGGGGAGGGATTCGGCGTTGACCAGGACCAAAAGCTCGGTGGCGATCTCCTGCTCCAGCAACGCGATGAACGCATCGGCGTTACGCACGCTCGGCGGGCGGTCATCACCCTCCGCACGGGGTTTGGCGTAGGCGTCCAGCAGGGCCCGCAACCGGGCGGCCGCCTCCCGCGGCAGATAAAACTCCCCCTCCAACCCCCCGCCCCGGGCAGGGCGCACCCGCAGGAACCGCCGCCCGTAATCGGCCTGCTCATCGCCCTCTTCCCCATCAGGGTCGAGCACCGCACGCAGGTAGCGCCCGGCCTTGGCCACCTCCCCAGGGCCCGCCTTGCCCGCCAGCTCCAGCAAAATCGGCTCAGCCACCCCGGCCTGCTCATCGCTCAACCGGGCGGTGGCGGTGCAGATCGCCTCCACCACCCCCGCCGCCAACTCCCCAGCCACAAACGCCGCACGCACCCGCGGCAGACGAGCCAGCTCCACCGCCACGGTCAGCAACCGGCCCGCACCCGCCACACCCATCCCCCCGGCGCTGCGCAACCAACTACGGGTCGACGCATGCCCATGCCGCTTGGCCTGCCCCGCCCGATGCACCCGCCCCACACGCTCAGCAAGAGCACACGTGATCCGATCCCGCGCGACCATCAACTCCTCCGCCTCGACCAGACAGATATCCACATCATCCGGCAACGGCGCCAGCGCCAGCTCCTGCGCCGACTCACGCAGCGAACCCACCAACACCCACGACGACCGGGCCCGCTCTCGACCGGCGCCGGCCTGACAACCACCCGCACTGTCGGCGCCGGTGGAGGCACCTGTATGCGAGGTCGCATATGCGCGGTTTTCGGCAGCGGCATTTGAATGCAGTCGCATCTGCTCGGTAAGGAAATTCCATCTTTGCACGACACGAGGATCCCGGCCCGGCTCATCGGAAAGCCCCCGAACGTAATCGCCGCCGGAGGGCGTGCTTCCGGATGACCAGAGGGGCGATCGGGCATTCAGCCACTGCAGTCCATTTTGACGAGGCATGTTCGAACGGCCGAGGCGGTGAGGATCGACGAGCGGCGACTCCATGACCCCTCCTCATGCTCATTCGAAAACCTGTATGAATTCTTTCACGCACTGCTCACCGTGCTCAACCGCGCAGCCGAATTAAATGGAGTCACAGGCCGAACCGCAATTCTGGGCATAAGCCGCCTTTCGTTCGGCCCGCGCGGAATGCACAGTGAGCACCGCACGCAAGCCGCATGAGGCAGGCGCACAGGTCGGGCGATCCCGGGGCAGCGGGCCCCTCATCGGCGGATACAGCCGGGCCTCCCCAGCCATGTTCGTACGGGAGCAGGGTCTGGGCGAGGAAGGCGTGCACTCGCGGCAGCCCGGCGACCGCCTGGCGCGGCTGCGGGCGTCGAGCAGGTCGGGGTGACGGGGGACCGCTCCTCCCGCCGCGGCAGGCCGAAGGACCCTGCCCCGGCCGGGCCGGACGGCGAATTCCGCCGCGGCGGAGGACGCCGCGTGCGGGCCTTCACCTGCGGCGATGCCGACCGTTTCGGCGTAGCAGCTGGACACTTCGGAGGCGAATTCCGAAAAAGGTGGTTTCCGTTCTCCCATCGGCGGTAGCCCAGTAAGCGACCGACCAAGCGAGAGACAAGGAGAAGCGCGTGATCACTCACGAGCAGATCCCCATGGTGCTCGACAACCCGGTCCACGACCTCAACGGCCGCAAGATCGGCGAGGTCGCGCAGGTCTTCCTCGACGACGCGACGGGACGGCCGAAGTGGCTCTGCGTCAAGACGGGACTTCTCCACACCAAGGAGACCTTCGTCCCGGTGCACGACGCGGACCTGACGGCCGGCCATGTCGAGGTCCCGTACGACAAGGAACACGTCAAGAACGCGCCCGACGTGGACCTGGACGCCGACGGGCACCTGTCCGCCGAGCAGGAGCGTGAGCTCTACCGGCACTACGACATGGACTGGGATGCCGCCTGGGAACGGGCCAACCGGCCCGACAGCCTCACCGGCTGGGCCGACAGCACCGGGCGGCGTGAACGTGAACGCCTGGGGATCGGCACGGACGATCCCGGCGACTACTCGGACTACGCCGTGACCCGCGGCGGGGAGCGGTACGGCACCGACGACCCGGCGCTCGGCTCCAGGGACCGGCTGGACGCCGAGATCCCCGGTACGCGCCCGGGTGAGCCGCTGGCGCCCCGAGGCCCCGAGACGCGGTCCGAGGAACTGTTCGGCAGCGGCGATCCCTCGCGCACGTCGAGCGAGCGGTACGGCACCGAGGACCCGGCGGCCCGCTCACAGGAGCGGTTCGGCACCGGAGATCCGGTGACGCGGGCCGGCGACCGGTTCGTCATCGACCCGGACGCGCGTGATCGGGACATCCGCCACCGGGACATTCGTGACAGCCAGGACATCCCCGACCCGGACGAGCCGCGCCTGTAAGCCGAAATCACCTGGAAAAACCTGGAAGAACCCGGGAGAACCCGGAAGAGCTCGGTAGCAGCTCGTCACCAGCCCCGTTGCCCCGGTGCGCCTCCGCCGCCGGGGCAACGGCGTGCCCGGCCGCCTTCAGTCGTCGTCGATGACCTCGCCGTGCACGACGCGGCCCCGGCCGGCGCCGGCGGGCCCGCCGAAACCAGCGGCACCGCCGAAACCATGCGTACCATCGGAGCCCGCCGCACCGTCGAACCCCGCAGCCCGGCCGAACCCTCCCGTCCGGTCGAAGAGCGGCGCGTACGGCGAGCGGGCGGCGAGCGACCGCACGCGGCGGCCGAGGAACCACGACAGCCAGCGCCGGGCGATCGGCCGGGTGAACGGCAGGATCATGAAGAACCCGAACAGGTCGGTCAGGAAGCCGGGGGTCATCAGGAGAGCGCCGCCGGCGACGATCAGCGCCCCGTCGGTGAGTTCCCGGTCGGGCATCCGCCCCGACTCGATGGCCGTGCGCAGCGCCGCCCACGCCCGCCGCCCCTCACGGCGCACCAGCCAGGCGCCGAGGATGCTGTCGGCGATGAGCAGGGCGACCGTCTCCCACCCACCGATCACGGACCCCACCCGGATCAGAAACCAGATCTCCAGGACGGGAACCAGAAGGAACCCGAGGAACAGCCCGATCCGCACCATGTCTTGCCCCACTCACCCCGGCACTCGTACGTCTGCGTCAACGTCCCCGCGGCCGCTGGGGTTCCTGTGGATCGCGCCTATCGCCTCGGGCGAAACCGATCACCGAAACCGGTGACCCCCCAGACGGCAATGCGCCAGAAGGCCTCAAAGATGATCTTCCGGCTCATCTTGCTGCTGCCCACGGTGCGCTCGACGAACGTGATCGGTATCTCGGTCACCCGCAGGCCCTGCCGTACGGTGCGGAGCGTGAGGTCCACCTGGAAGCAGTAGCCCTGCGACTCGACGTCGTCCAGCCCGATCTTCTCCAGGGTGGCCGCGCGGTAGGCCCGGAAGCCCGCCGTGGCGTCGCGCACCGGGATGCCGAGCACCAGCCGGACGTAGGTGTTGGCCCCCCGGGACAGCAGCTCGCGCGAGAACGGCCAGTTGACGGTCTTGCCGCCGGGCACCCACCGGGAGCCGATTGACAGGTCGGCGCCGTCGGTCACCGCGTCGAGCAGCTTGTGCAGCTCCTCGGGCTGGTGGGAGCCGTCGGCGTCCATCTCCACCAGCACGTCGTAGCCCTCGGCCAGGCCCCACCGGAACCCGGCGATGTAGGCGGCGCCCAGCCCCTGCTTGCTCGTCCTGTGCAGGACGTGGACGTGATCGTCCGATTCCGCCAGCTCGTCGGCGACCCGGCCGGTGCCGTCGGGGCTGTTGTCGTCGGCCACGAGCAGATGCACGTCGGGCAGCGCCTCACGCAGCCGCCGCGTGATCAACGGGAGGTTCTCCCTCTCGTTGTACGTGGGGACGATCACGAGCACCCGCCCTGGGGTCCGCTCCATCAGGTTCTCCTCCGCCCAGAGATGGCCGCCACCGTCGCTCCGGCTCCCATGAGTACCATGATCCACTCCGGCAGCGCACCTACCTCCGCCGCCACCGTGTTCTTCGTCCTGACGGGGACGTCCAGGACGTTCATCCCCGCCACCAGCTCGCCGGTACGCCATCCGACCCGGCCGTCGGGGCCGACGTACGCGGAGATTCCCGTGGTCGCAGCGGTGACCACCGCACGGTTGAACTCCACCGCGCGCAGCTGCGACATCGCGAGCTGCTGCGGCGGCAGGTTGGTGAGCGCGTAGCTGGCGTTGTTGGTCTGCACCACCAGCGGCGTACCGCCGGCCAGCACCGTGTCGCGGACCGTGCTGTCGAACGCCACCTCGTAGCACTCCACGCTGCCGATCGTCACCGGCCCCATCCGCAGCGCTCCCGGCTTGTCGCCGGGGACCGACTGCCGCCCGACGAGCTGGGCCCGCGACGACAGCGCCAGGAACAGCTCCTTGAACGGGGTGTACTCGCCGAACGGCACCAGCCGCCGCTTGTCGTAGTACGCGCCGGGACCGGTGACCGGGTCCCAGACCACGCCGCGGGTGGCCCGGTTCTCGGTGCCGATCTTGACCACCGCGCCGACGAGGATCGGCACGCCGATGTCCTTGGCGGCGGAGTCGATCACCTGCCGGGCGTACGCGCTCGTGTAGGGATCGATGTCGGTGGAGTTCTCCGGCCACACCACGATGTCGGGCCGCTGGAGTTTCCCTGCGCGCACGGCCTCGGCCATCCGGTGCGTCTCGTCCGCGTGGTTGCGCAGCACGACGGCGGGCTCGTCGCCGAGGAAGTACATCCCCCGCCCAGGGACGTTGCCCTGGATGACACCGATCCGCACTGTCCTGCCCTCGTCGCCGGGCCGGGGCACGACCAGCCCCAGCACCGGTACGGCTATCGCGGCGAGGAGCGTTCCGGCAACCACCCGGTCGGCCCGCCACCTCGGCGGACGTCGCGTGACCAGGGCGGCGAGCAGGGCTCCCGTGAGGACGACCGTGAAACTTACAAGCGGGGCGCCGCCCAGCGCGGCGAAGCCGGTGTACGGCGACTCGCCCTGGCTGAAGGCCAGCCGCGCCCAGGGAAAGCCCCCGACGGGGAACAGCCCCCGGGCCCACTCCTGCACGACCCACAGGCAGGCCACCCACAGCGGCCACAGGCGCAGCCGCATGACGAGGACGGCCACACAGGCCAGCGCGGCCCAGAACAGGCTCTCGATGCCCGACAGGGCCAGCCAGGCGTCGTCTCCGATCGGGCGAACCCAGGCCAGGGTCGGCAGGAGGAACGCCAGCCCCCCGGCGTACCCGATCCACGCCGCCCGGCGCGGCCGGGTGCCGTACAACGCGAGGGCGAGCAGCGCCACGCCCACAGGCGCGCAGAACCACCAGCCGATGGGCGGGAAGGCGAGGTAGAGCACCAGACCGCCCGCGACGGAGACGGTGAGGCGGACCAGCACGCCAGGCACTCGCGGCTTCGGCGCCGCGGCGGCGGGCGGTGCCGCGTCCTGTGCCGTCTTCAGTGCCACGGGACAGTCTCTCCTCGCGTGTCGATGGTCCTGACGCCAAAAATCATTCCAGGTCAGGGTCGCAGACGGCGGCGCAGGCCGCCAAACCGGCCTCAGCCACTGTACGGCGGCGGTGAGGGCGGCGAGGAGGAGTGAGGAAGGGAAGAAGGCCCGGGCGGCCCTTCGGACCGGTTCCGTCCCGTCGGCGGCGGGCGCGGAGCTCCGTTGTCTACTGGGTGCCCGGGCCCCTCCTGGGTCCAACCCCCCGGCCGGATGGGGTGCCCCGCCTCGGCGGGACGCCGCCCTGCGCCTGGTGTGCTGACGGTGTCACGCTCCGTCATCGACGCAGAGGTCGGCGGCGCCATAGAGCGGCCAACCGGTCAGTCCCGTGCTGGACTGCGCAGCAAACTACCGACCTCAGCGCAGATGTCAACCGCGTCCCGATCAGCGGAAACACCACATTTACGCAGGTAGGAGCGGTGCCCGTTCAGCGTCGTTCCAGACCGTCGAGGACCTCGGGCAATTCCTCCGTGTGAACGACGCCAAGGCGGCTCGTGGCCCTGGTGAGGGCGACGTAGAGATCGCTCGGGCCGCGCGGCGACTCCCGCAGGATCCGGCCGGGTTCGACCACGATCACCGAGTCGAACTCCAGCCCCTTGGCCTCGGTCACCGACAGCACCGCCACGGGCGCGTCCAGCGCGGCCGGGCCGGGCCCGGTGGCCGCGTCGGGCACAGCGGCCCGGACGATCGCCCCGATCTCCTCGGTCATCCCGGCCGGGGCGATGACCACGAGGCGGCCCTCCCCGACGACCTCCGCCGCGACCACCGGGCCCGCCTCCGCGAGGGTGGCGACCCGCAGGGCCCACGGCCGCTCGCCCGTCTCCCGCACCGACTCCGGCGCCTTCAGGTCGGAGCCGACCAGTTCGAGCACGCGCGCGGCGACCTCCATCAGCTCGGCAGGGGTGCGGTAGTTGACGCTCAGGTGCTCCTCGCGCCAGCGGCCCGCGACGTACGGATCGAGGACCCGGGACCAGCTCACCGCGCCCGCGGCCGACCCGGTCTGCGCGATGTCGCCGACGATCGTCATCGACCGGCCGGGAACGCGCCGCATGACCATCCGCCAGGCCATCTCGGACAGCTCCTGGGCCTCGTCCACGATCACGTGGCCGAAGGCCCACGTGCGGTCCCTGGCGGCCCGCTCGGCCGTGGTGAGATAGGCGTCCTCGGCCTGGTGCCGTTCCGCGAAGCGCTCGGCGTCCATAATGTCGGCCAGGCCGGTCAGCTCCAGCACCTCGCGGGCGTAGGCGATGCGCTCCTCGCGCTCCTGCTCGGCCCGGCGCGCCGCCCGCAGCACCCCTTCGTCGATGTCCCCCAGCAGCTCGGCGGCCTCGTCGAGCAGCGGCACGTCGGCCGCGCTCCACCAGTTCTCCCCCTGCTTGGGCGGCTCGCGCAGCAGCAGGTCGCGCTCCGGCGCACCCAGCCCGGCCGTCGCCATCCGGTCGCGGTCGGTGAACAGGCCGATCAGCAGCTGCTGCGGCGTCAGGTAGGGCCACAGCCGGTTGAGGGCCACCCGCACCGGCTCCTCGGTACGCAGGTCCTCGCGCAGGTCGGCGAAGTCGGCGTCGTCGAGATTGCCGCGGCCCAGGTGCCGGGCGGCCTGCCGGGTGAGCGCGGTCAGCAGATGCCGGATGAAGACGGCCCTGGCCTGGTTGTGCGGGCGGCGCGAGCGGCCGGCCTTCGACCGGGCCGCCTCCAGCGTCTGCCGGTCGAGCTTCAGCGTGAACTTGTCGAGCTTGATCTCCACGGGCGTGCGCGGCATCCGCTGGCGCTCCCGCACGGCCCGCGCGATCACGTCGGCCATCGCGATCCGGCCCTTGACCGCGGCGGCCTCGGCCGGCTCCTCCCGGGTCGCGGTGACGCCCGGGTACAGCTCGCCCACGGTGGACAGCAGCACGTCGGTCTCGCCGAGAGACGGAAGCACCTGCTCGATGTAGCGCATGAAGGTCGGGTTGGGCCCGAGGATCAGCACACCCCGGCGTTCCAGCCGCTCACGGTAGGTGTAGAGAAGGTAGGCCGCGCGGTGCAGGGCCACCACGGTCTTGCCGGTGCCAGGGCCGCCCTGGACGACGAGCACGCCGTTCAGGTCGCTTCGGATGATCTTGTCCTGCTCGGCCTGGATGGTGGCCACGATGTCGCGCATGCGGCCGGTGCGCTTCTCGCCGAGCGCGGCCAGCAGCGCCGCCTCGCCGTTGAGCGAGGCCCGGTCGGCGTCGGTGAGGCTGTCGAGGTCGAGCAGGTCGTCGTCGATCGCGGTGACCCTGCGGCCCCGCGTGTGCAGGTGGCGCCGCCGGGTGACGCCCATCGGGGCGGCCGGGGTGGCCCGGTAGAACGGCTGCGCCACCGGGGCCCGCCAGTCGATCAGCAGCCGGTGCTGGTCGTCGTCCGACAGGCCGATGCGGCCGATGTACAGCCGGTTGGCGTCCGCCCGGCTCTCTTCGGCAAGGTCCAGCCGGCCGAAGCACAGGCCGTTCTCCACCGCCCACAGACGGGCCAGCCGCTGGGTGTACATGACGGCGAAGTTGTCGCGCTCCGAGCGGTTCTGGTGAGTGCCGAAGGCCCCCTGGGCCAGCACGGCGTCGAGCTGCCCGCGCGTGCGCTCCCGCAGCACGTCGAGGCGCTCGTACAGCGCGGCGACGTACTTCTGCTCCCGGGCCAGCTCGCCCGTCGAAGACTCTGGCATAGGCCGCCAGATTCTACGTGCCGCACCGCCCTTCTCCCGCATCGGGCACGGCGCGGCCACAGGTGCGGTCACAGATGGATCTCGGCGCGGATCGCGCTCTTGACGGCGCTCGAGCCCGTTCGTACGGTCGCAGCCAAAGTTAGGAAACTTTCCTAACCCGCTTCGTGGGAGAACGTATGACCCGGCCCATCGCGGGGACGCCGAGCCTGCTGCGCGCGATCAACGACCGCGCCGCGCTGATGGTCCTGCTCGAACGCGGCCCGCTGACCCGGCCCGAGCTGGGGGCGCTCACCGGCCTGTCCAAGCCGACCGCCTCCCAGCTGCTGGCCCGGCTCCAGGAGGCCGGTCTGGTCGTGCTGGACGGCATCCGCGAGGGCCTGCCGGGCCGTACGGCCGAGCTGTACCGGATCAACCCGCGCGCGGCGCACGTGGCGGCGCTGGACGTCACGCCGGCGCGGATCGCCGTGGCGGTCGCCGACGTCACCGGCGCGGTCGTCGCCGAGCACCGGCTGGCCACCCCCGGGCGCACCGGCGGCGACGTGGTGGAGCGGGTCCGGGCCGCGCTCGCGGGGGCGTGCGGCCCGGCCGGGCTCGACCCGACGGAGCTGAGCCGGGTGGTCGTCGGCATCGGCGGCGCCGTCGACCCCTCGACGGGCAGGCTCGGCTACGCCGCCCACATCCCGGGCTGGCACATCCCCGACCTGATCGGAACCCTCCGCGACGGGATCGGCGTGCCGATCGACGTGGAGAACGACGTCAACCTCGTCGCCCAGGCCGAACGGTCCAGGGGCAGCGGCCGGGGCCACCAGGACTACGTGCTGCTGTGGGCCGACGAGGGCATCGGCGCGGCCCTCGTCATCGGCGGCCGCCTCCATCGCGGGGCGACCGGCGGCGCGGGCGAGGTCGGCTACATGCCCGTGGTCGGCGCCCCCACCGCGCGGGACGTCGGCAGGCGGGCCAACCACGGGTTCCAGGCGCTGTCGGGCGGCCCGGCCGTGCTCGCCCTCCTGCGGGCGCACGGCGTGCGCGGCTCCACGCCGAGCGGCGCCGTCCGCAACGCGATCGCCGTGGCCGGACGCGGCGGTCCGGACGGCGAGAGCGCGCGCGAGGCCCTCCGCGACCTCGCCGGTCGCCTCGCGCTGGGGCTGGCCGCGATCACGGCCGTGGTCGATCCCGAGATCGTCGTGCTGTCCGGCGGCGTGCTGCTGGCCGGCGGCGAGGTCCTGCGGGAGACGGTCGAGCGTGAGCTGCACGCGCTGACCATCCCCCGCCCCCGCGTGCTGCTGTCCACCCTGGAGGGCAACCCGGTCCTCGCCGGGGCCCTCGACCTCGCGCTCGGCGCCGTACGCGAGGAGCTGTTCGGCGCGGTGAACAAATCCCCTTCGACGCACTGTTGATGCACTAGGGAGGCACCCCCCATGAAACGCCTTCTCTTCCTCTCCACGACACTTTCCATCGGGGCCGGGCTCGCGCTCACCGCCTGTACGGCCGGCACCGAGAGCGGGCCGCCCAAGGTGGCCCAGAGCGGGGCGAGCCACGAGCCGGTCACCATCGAGTTCTGGCACGGCTTCAGCGCCGACAACGAGCTCAAGGCCTTCGACGAGACCCTCGCCGGCTTCCGGAAGAAGTTCCCCTGGATCACGGTCAAGCCGACCAAGGCCGTCCAGGACTCCCAGATCCTCCAGTCCGTGCGCGGCGGCAACCCGCCCGACGTGGCCTTGTCGTTCACCACCGACAGCGTCGCCGAGTTCTGCAAGGCCGGGATCTTCCAGGACCTCAACCCGTATCTGAAGGCGAGCGGCATCGACCCGGCGTCGCTGTTCCCTAAGGTGATCGCCGAGTACACGCAGTATCAGGGCAAGCGCTGCGTGATGCCCATGCTCGCCGACGCGTACGGCCTCTACTACAACAAGGCGCTCATGAAGGGCCACCAGCCGCCGAAGACGATGAGCGAGCTGGCCGACCTCGCCAAGAAGCTGACGGTCAAGGACGACAAGGGTGACATCAAGGTCGCCGGGTTCGTCCCGACCAGCCAGATGTACGAGAACGCCCCCATCCACACCGGCGTGATGGTCGGCGCGAAGTGGACCAACCCCGACGGCACCTCGGCCATCGGCTCCGACCCGCAGTGGAAGAAGCTGATGACCTGGCAGAAGGACCTCACCGACTGGTACGGCTACGACAGGCTCGAGAAGTTCCGCAAGAGCTTCGGCGACGAGTGGTCGGCCGAGAACCCGTTCAACAAGGGCAAGGTCGCCATGGCCATCGACGGCGAGTGGCGCACGGCCATGCTCGCCGCCGACGCCCCCGACCTCGACTATGGCACCGCTCCGCTGCCGGTGGCGGACGACCAGCCGCAGCGGTACGGCGCGGGCTTCATCACCGGCACCGTCATCGGCATTCCGCGCGGCGCCAAGCACGCGGAGGCCGCCTGGGAACTGGTGAAATACCTCACCACCGACACCGGCTCGCTGGTGACGCTGTCGAACGCGATCAGGAACGTGCCGAGCACGCTGCCCGCGCTCCAGTCGCCGGACCTCAAGAAGGACCCGAACTTCCAGACCTTCCTCGACGTCTTCGCCAACCCCAACAGCACGACGCTGCCGGCCCACGTCAACTCCGTCTTCAATCAGCAGACGCTGCAGGAGGCGCAGATCAAGTGGGAGTCGGGCCGCGCGTCCGACCTGGACGCGCTGCTCGCCGAGGTCGACAAGAAGATCGACGAGAAGCTCAAGCTGACGGCGGGCGGCTGAGCCGATGGCAGGAACGGCGCTGCGCCACAAGAACCCCGGCCGGGGAAATCTGCGCGCCCTGCTCTACCTGTCCCCCTGGCTCGCCGGGTTCGCGATCTTCTTCGTCTACCCGCTGGTGTCCACGGTCTACTTCTCCTTCCAGCGGTACGACCTGTTCACCCTGGAGCCGGTCGGGCTGCTCAACTGGGAGTACTTCCTCAAGGACCAGGCGGCCTGGACGGCCATCCGCAACACGCTGTGGCTCGTCGTGGTGATGGTCCCGCTGCGGGTGCTGTTCGGCCTCGGCGTCGCCCAGCTGGTGACCCGGCTGAAGGCCGGCGCCGGGGTCTACCGCACGATCTTCTACCTGCCGGCGCTGGTGCCGCTGGTGGCCGGAACGCTGGGGTTCGTGTTCCTGCTCAACCCCGGCACCGGGCCGGTGCAGGCGATCCTGTCGGCGGTCGGGCTGCCCGCGCCGGACTGGTTCGGCGACCCGGCATGGTCGAAGTGGGGCCTCACTCTGCTGGGCCTGTGGTCGGTCGGCGACCTGATGGTCATCTTCATGGCCGCCCTGCTCGACGTGCCGAAACAGCTCTACGAGGCCGCCGCCATCGACGGCGCGAACGGCTGGCGGCAGTTCACGTCGATCACCCTGCCGGTGATCCGGCCGGTGCTGATGTTCGCGCTCGTCACCGGGGTGATCCAGACGCTGCAGTACTTCACCCAGGCCGAGGTCGCCGCGCGGGTCGCGTCCGGGGCGACCGACTCGGCCGGGTCGGTCTTCACCCCCGGCTACCCCGACCAGTCCACGCTGACGTTCCCCCAGTGGCTGTTCCAGCAGGGTTTCCGCGACTACGCGATGGGCTACGCCTGCGTGCTCGCGCTGGTGCTGTTCGCGGTCGCGATGGTGTTCACGCTCATCCTGCTGCGGCAGTTCCGCGGCCTCGGCGAGGAGGACGTATGACGAGGCGCTCGGTGCTGTTGTGGGTCGCGCGGCACGCGCTGGGCATCGCGCTCGCGCTGATGTTCCTCGGCCCGCTGGTGTTCATCGCGCTCACGGCCCTGATGAGCGACCGGCAGGCGCTCACCTCCGACCTGTGGCCGCACACCTGGAACTGGGGCAACTTCGCCGAGATCTTCGAGAAGGCGCCGCTGCTGACCTGGATCCGCAACACGCTGCTCTACTCGGTGCTCGCCACCGCGTTCATGCTGCTGTCGTCGATCCCCGTGGCGTACGCGCTGGCGCGGTTCCGCTTTCCCGGCCGCCGGACGGCGTTGCTGCTCGTGATCACCATGATGATGCTGCCGCCGCAGGTCGTGGCGGTGCCGATCTACCTGATCTGGGCCCGCTTCCACCTGACCGGCACGCTATGGCCGCTGATCCTGCCGATGCTGCTCGGCGACGCGTTCTCGATCTTCCTGCTGCGCCAGTTCCTCGTCACGATCCCGCGCGAGTACTCCGACGCGGCAAAGGTCGACGGATGCGGCGAGTTCCGCACGCTCGTGCGGGTGATCCTGCCGATGGCCCGCCCGGCCATCGCCGCCGTCGCGCTGTTCCAGTTCTTCTACTGCTGGAACGACTACTACGGACCCCTGCTGTACGCGGGGACCGACCTGGACAACTGGACGCTGTCGCTGGGGCTGGCGGCGTTCCGGTCGGTGCACCGCGTGCAGTGGAACCTCACGATGGCCGCCACGCTGCTGGCCATGGCCCCGGTGATCATCGTTTTCTTCTTCGCCCAGAAGGTCTTCATCGAGGGCGTCAAGCTGACGGGAGTCAAATGAAGCTGGCCGTTGTCGGGGGCGGTTCCACGTACACGCCGGAGCTGATCGACGGTTTCGCCCGCCTCCGCGGCGAGCTGCCGCTGTCGGAGATCGCGCTCGTCGACCCCGACGAGCGACGGCTCGCGACGGTCGCCGGGATGGCCCGGCGGATGCTCGCCCGCGCCGGACATCCGGCCACGCTGACCACCGCGACCCGCGTGGAGGACGGCGTGGCCGGGGCCGCGGCGGTGCTGCTGCAGTTGCGCGTCGGCGGCCAGGCCGCCAGGAACGTCGACGAGACCCTGCCGCTGGAGTGCGGCTGCGTCGGGCAGGAGACCACGGGCGCCGGGGGCCTCGCCAAGGCCCTGCGGACCGTGCCCGTGGTGCTCGACATCGCCGAGAAGGTGCGCACGCACGCGCCCGGCGCGTGGATCGTGGACTTCACCAACCCCGTCGGCGTCGTCACCCGGGCGCTGCTCGACGCCGGGCACCGGGCCATCGGGCTGTGCAACGTGGCCATCGGGTTCCAGCGCCGCTTCGCCGCCCTCCTCGGCGTGGCCCCCGAGCGGATCGCGCTCGGCCACGTCGGGCTCAACCACCTCACCTGGGAGCGGTCCGTCCTGCTCGACGGCGTGGACGTGCTGCCCCGCCTGCTGGACGAGCACGGCGAGGGCATCGCCGAGGCCGTCGGCCTGCCGGTCGGCCTGGTCCGCCGTCTGCGCGCCGTGCCGTCGTACTACCTGCGGTACTTCTACGAGCACGACCGCGTGGTGGCCGAGCAGCGGACCTCGCCGTCGCGGGCCGCCGAGGTGGCGGCGATGGAGTCGGCGCTGCTGGAGATGTACGCCGACCCGGCCGTGGACACCAAGCCCGACCTGCTGAACAGGCGCGGCGGCGCCTTCTACTCCGAGGCCGCCGTCGCCCTGGTCGCCTCGCTCATGGGCGACCGCGGGGACGTGCAGGTCGTCAACACCCGCAACAACGGCACGCTGCCGTTCCTCGACGACGACGCGGTGATCGAGGTTCCGGCCGCCGTGGGGGCCGCCGGGGCCGTCCCGCTGCCCGTCGATCCCGTGGAGCCGCTCTACCGGGGCCTGGTCGCCCACGTGTCGGCGTACGAGTCGCTCGCCCTGGAGGCGGCCCTGCACGGCGGCGAGGACCGCGTCAGGGACGCCCTGCTGGCCAATCCGCTGGTCGGCCAGGCCTCCCTCGCCGACGACCTCGCCGCGCGCCTCGTGGAGGCCAACCGCGCGTTCCTGCCGTGGGCGGTGGCCCGGTGACCACCCCCTCCCGCACGGTCCTGGCGGTGGACGGCGGCAACAGCAAGACCGACGTCGCCCTCGTCCGCGAGGACGGCACGGTGCTCGCCACCGCGCGCGGGCCCGCGTTCCTGCCGCAGAGCGCCGGGGCCGCCGCCGCCGTCGAGGTGATCGGCCGGACCGTACGGCGTGCCCTCGCCGACGAGGCCGCCTCACCGCCGTACGCCGACCACGTCGCGGCGTACGTCGCGGGCGCGGACCTGCCGGTCGAGGAGGAGCGGCTACGGGCCGAACTGCTGGCCCGCGGCTACGGCGCCGAGGTCGACGTGGGCAACGACACCTTCGCCCTGCTGCGGGCCGGGTCGGGCGCGGGATGGGGCGTGGCCGTCGTCTGCGGCGCCGGCATCAACGCGGTGGGCGTCTCCCCCGCCGGGCAGGTCGCCCGCTTCCCCGCGCTCGGCCGCCTCAGCGGCGACTGGGGCGGCGGGCACCACCTGGGCGAGGAGGCATTCTGGCACGCCGTGCGCGCCGAGGACGGCCGCGGCCCCGCGACCGTGCTGACCGACGTCGTGCGCGCCTGCTTCGGCACCGCCACGGTCGAGGAGGCCGTCGTCGGGCTGCACTTCGGCGACCTGCCGGCCGACCGGCTGCACGCCCTCGTGCCGCCCCTGCTGGCCGCCGCCGCGGACGGCGATGCGATCGCCGGGTCGCTGGTGGAGCGGCAGGCCGAGGAGATCGCGCTGCTCGGCGTGGTCGCCATGCGGCGGCTCGGCCTGCTCGCCACGCCTTGCGAGGTCGTGCTCGGCGGCGGCGTGCTGACCGCCCGGCACCCCCTGCTGACGTCGCTGGTCGAGCGGCACTACGCCGAACGCGCGCCGTTCGCCCGGCTCGTCGTGGCCGACGTGCCGCCGATCGTGGGCGCCGCCCTGCTCGGCCTCGACCGCCTCGGCGCGCCCCCCGAGGCGTACGCCCGGGTGCGTGCGCACTTCCTGCCGCACGTCCTCAGCAGCACTGCCACAGGAACCGCCCCTCCTGCTCGTCGGGGCTGAGGAAGCCGTAGCCGACGCCGACGTCGCCGACGTTGACCTCCTCCAGGGGGCCGCACGAGTCGAGCTGGAACAGGAAGCCCCAGGCGCCGGGCGGGTAAGACTCGGCCTGCAGCCACGTCGGCTCGCCCCCGATCCGGCTGTCCAGCGCGTCGTCGAGCTCGCCCGGGCTCGTCACCTCGAACTCGACTTCGAACTCCGATCCCAGCGCCGGGCCCTCCGCGAGAGGGACCGTCGTGACGTGCGGCGGTATCCGTCCCGGCTGGACGATCAGGGCGTTCTCCCCGCCCTCGCTCTCCCATGTGCCGTCCACGTCCTGCAGCGCTGTCATGAACAGATACGCCATGCGTGTCCCGGCGCCGGGAAGCCGGAACTGGCCGATGAAGTCCATCGGCGCCTCGGCCCGCCGCGACAGCGGCCACTGCGGTCCGGTGACCCATACGGGCTGCCCGCCGAACTTGGTGACGGGCTCGCGGATCGGCGCGCGCGCAGGCGTGAGCAACAGCCGGTACGACGGGTCCTGCGTCGTCATGGCCCGGACTGTAGCGGCGCCGACCGACATTCCCGCGAGGGCCCGGCGGCGCCGGGCGCTCAGCCCGCGGCGTCCTCTTCCGGCTCCTTCTCGATCACCGGGGAGCGGTAGTCGTACGGCGTGCTGAGGACGACGGTCGTGCGCGTGCTGACGTTGGCCGAGGCGCGGATCTGCTGGAGGAGTTCCTCCAGTGCCAGAGGGGAGGCGACGCGGACCTTGAGAATGTAACTTTCATCGCCCGCGACGCTGTGGCACGCCTCGATGGCGGTCAGATGGCTCAGCAGTTCCGGCGCGTCGTCCGGCGCGGAGGGGTCGATCGGCTTGATCGAGACGAAGGCGGTCATCGGAAGACCGATCTCGTCGTAGTCCACGAGAGCGGCGTATCCGCGGATGACACCACGCTTTTCCAGCCTGCGTACCCGCTGGTGCACGGCGGAGACCGACAGCCCGGTCTCCTTGGCCAGATCGGTGAAGCTCATCCGGCCGTCAGTCGCCAGCAGGGTGACGATTCGGCGATCGATCTCCTCCACCCCAGCAACGGTAGCGCCGCCCGAGACTGTCTCGTCCCGAAGCCACCGAAATGCCGCGTTCCCAGGAATGTCAGTGGGCACGGCTACCTTCCGATCATCGCCGAGACCGGAGGTCGACTGATGTATCGACAGGGAGACGTACTGATCGTGCCCGTGGCGGAGGAGTCGGTGCCGCGCGGGCTGCGCCCGGTGCCGCGCGACCCGCGCGGGAGGCTGGTGCTGGCGGAGGGCGAGGCGACCGGGCACTGCCACGCGATCCCGGGCCCGGGAACGCTCTACCCCGGTTTCCTGCACCTGCCCACCGGCGGACGCCTCGTCCACGAGGAGCACGATCCGATCTCGCTGCCGAAGGGGTGGTTCCGGGTGATCCGCCAGCGGGAGTACGTGCCCGGCTCGTTCCGGACGGTGGCCGACTGATGGGCCGGCTGATGGAGACCCTGACCTGGGAGCGGGTGGCCTTCGCCACGGGTGAAGGAGACCACGGCGAGGCGTCGGCGGGGGTGCGGCTGGCCTACCGCGAGGCGGGCCTGCCCGAGCCGGAGGTGATCGTACGGCTGGCCTCCCCCGCCGCCGGGGCGATCGCGGCGGTGTGGCTGCTCGGCACCGACGAGGTCCGGGCGGCGATGGAGGAGATCGGTTTCGGGCGGCTGCGGGCCCTCGACGGCATCGACCCCGGCGTCTCGGTGCGCTACGAGGTCCGCACCGTGCCCTGGGAGAGCGCCAGGGCGGAGGCGAGCGCCGAGGCCGGGCCCGCCGGCTGGGCCCGGCTGTGGGAGGAGACGGGCGGCCGGCTGTGGCCGCGCGTCGACCGGCTGGTCACCGAGATCCGCGGGGCCATCGGCGACCTCGGCGGCGACGTGCTGCGCCAGGCGACGCTCGACGCGGTGCTCGGCCAGCACGACGCGCCCTGGCTGTCGGCCTTCGAGGGCCTGGATGGGCTCAAGCGGGTCGCGCGGCATGCGGGCTGGTGGTGGCCGTACGAGCGGGTCGCGATCGTCACCGACCGTCCGGTTGAGCTGCACCTGGACGACGTGGGGCGGCTACATTCTCCTCTTGGCTCCGCGGCGGAGTGCCCGGCCCTGTCGTACGCCGACGGCTTCGCGCTGCACGCCTGGCACGGGATGCCCGTCCCCGCGGGGTTCGGCGCGACCATGGCCGCGCTCACCCCCGAGCGCATCCGCGCGGAGGAGAACGCCGAGCTGCGCCGGGTGATGCTGGAGCACTTCGGCCTCGACCGCTACCTCGCCGAGTCGGGCGCCCGGCCGCGGCACTCCGACGAGACCGGCGTCCTGTGGCGGATCGACCTGCCGGGCGACGAACCGGTGGTGATGGTCGAGGTGGTCAACTCGACGCCCGAGCCGGACGGCACCCGGCGCACCTACTTCCTGCGGGTCCCGCCGTGGGTGACCAGGGCGCGCGAGGGGGTGGCGTGGACCTTCGGCGTACGCGAGGAGGACTACCGCCCCGAGCGGGAGACCTGAGGCGGCCAGGCGGCGGGGACGCGTTCCAGCACGCCTCCCGCGAAGACGTCGTAGAGGCCGAGGGGCTCCAGGTGGACATAGCCGATATGACAGTCGCAGACGGGCAGCGGGCAGGCGCGGGGCCGCAGGGCGGGCCGGTAGGAGCCGTCGTAGAGGTTGCCCAGGACCTCCGGCACGAAGTGGCAGCGCCTGACCGTCCCGTCGCCGTCCACCGAGATCACGCTGTCCCCGGTGCGGCAGGGCAGGCCCAGGCTGCGGTGCGCGTGCCTGCTGTAGCCGAACAGCGGGTCGACGGCCGTCCAGTCCGCGGCCTCGGCGTCGGTGTAGACCCGGCCCTCCTGCGCGTTGACCCACAGGTAGGTCTCGGGCGGCAGGTCCGCCCTGAGCCTGCGGGCGTCCGCCAGATGCGCGGGGTCGCCGACGATGCCGACGCTGTGCCGTACGGGCAGGGAGCGGACCTTGGGCAGGAACCGCTCGTAGGGCACCTGGGTGGGGTGGTAGGTCACCCATAGCGCCGCCCGGTCCGAGGCGTCGGCGAGCCAGCCGGTGCGGCAGCTCAGGTTCGTCTGGATGGCCACCCGGCGCACGTTGCCGAGCCAGGACAGCCGCACCAGCGCCTCGCGATACCAGGACCGCACCAGCCCCTCGCCCCACGGGGTGAACAGCACCGAGATCTCGGCGTCCTGGGCCGCCACCCACGCCGTGAACCGCTCCAGCGCGGCCCGGTCGGCGCGCAGTTGTTCCGGGGTGTCCCTGCGCTTGGCGAACGGGCAGTAGCCGCAGTCGTAGTCGCAGCTCGCCAGCGGCCCCCGGTAGAGGATGGTCAGCACGCGGCGTATCCCTCCATGAGCGCCCTCACACGCGGTGAGAACAGCGCGGGGCCGATGGCGTCGGAGTGGGCGAGCCCGTCGGGGGTCGGGCGCACGGCGGACGCGTCCGCCGTCAGCCAGCCCGGGAAGCGGCCCAGCAGGGGGAAGTCGTCGAGCACGTCGGTGCCGAACCTGGACCGGTAGAGGTCCCGCGACAGCCCCTCGGTCCGCAGTAGCGACTGGATGAGGTGCCGCCTCCTGCGCTCCTCCTCGTCCAGGGCGAACCCCACGTTGGCCACGCCGAAGTCGTCGCGCCGCACGTAGTCGTCGATGATCGCCCGCACGTGCCGGGCCCCGACCGCGTACTCGAAGGAGTGGTGCAGGGTGCTCGTGTACGACCGGGCCCCGCAGCCGAGGCCGACCATGCCGTCGGTCTGGCAGCAGTAGTCCGTGGACGCCGTTGTATCGGGCAGCCGGAACATCCGCATGGACACCTGTTCGTACCCCGCGTCGAGCAGCTGGTCGCGGCCCAGGCGGTATAACTCCATCCGCTGGTCGTCCCACGCGCGGCCCTGCTCGCCCGACTGCCTGCCCAGCCCCGTGAGCGGCCGGACGTACAGCGGGTAGAGGTACAGCTCCTCCGGCTTCCACGTCAGCGCGGTGTCCAGCGAGTAGCGCCACGACTCCGGCGACTGCCCGTCGATGCCGTAGATCAGGTCGATGTTGAGGGCCGCGATGCCCGACGCCCGGATCGCGTCGAGCGCGGCGTCCACCTCCGCGCGCTTCTGCGGCCGTACGGCCGCGCGGGCCTCGGCGTCGACGAAGCTCTGCACGCCGATCGAGATCCGGCTCGCGCCCCGCTCGGCCAGCACGGCGAGCCGGTCGGGCGTGGCGGTGGCCGGGGAGGTCTCCACCGACAGCGGGATCTCCCGCAGGTCGACGCCCATCGCCTGCTCGGTCAGGTCGAACAGGCGGGTCAGCTCCCGGGCGTCGAGGTAGGTGGGCGTGCCGCCGCCGAAGGCCGCCGTCGTGAAGCGCGGCTCGTCCAGGGCGGCCCGTACGGCTCGCGCCTGCCGTTCCAGGGCGTCCAGGTAGGCCCCGGTCAGGCCCTCAGGAGCGCCGGTGCGGGTGAACAGGTTGCAGAACCCGCACCGCATCTCGCAGAACGGGATGTGGACGTACAGCGCGCCCGCCCGTTCCCCCGCCCAGACCTCGCCCAGGGCCGGGCGCGGATCGAGCGGCCGGTAGGCGGTCTTGTGCGGGTAGGCGTAGACGTAACCCTCATAAGGTCCCTTATAGGGGGTCATCGGTGTGCTCCAGGATGAACTCGGCGTAGGGCACCGTCCAGACGACCTCGTGGCCGACGCGGTGCCCGACGTGCCCGTCCTCGCCGTACGCCGTCCCGTGGTCGGAGCAGACGATGACGAGGCAGGGCCGGCGCATCAGCGCGTACAGCCTGGCGATGTGCCGGTCGACGTATTCGAGCGCGGCGGCGTGGGTGTCCCGGCCGTCCCGGGCGGCGGCGGGCAGGTAGAAGTGGTTGGGCTGGTGCAGCGCCGACACGTTGACGAACAGGAAGACCGGCCGGTCCCGCCGCGTCAGCGCCTCCTCGGCGCGGTCGATCTGCCGTTCCAGCGAGTGGGGGCTGGTCACCCCGAACTCCGGCTCCCAGTGGCTCTCCGCGAACAGCCCGGGCAGGGCCGAGCCCAGCGGGGTCAGCTTGTTGAAGAACCCGACCCCGCCGACGCAGACCGTGTGGTAGCCGGCGCGGGCGAGCCCGGCGGGCAGGTCGGGCGCGTCGAACACCCAGGTGCCCGTCCCGGTCGTCTCGCTGCCGGGGAAGGTCGCGGCGAACAGGCGGGGGTGCGGCCCCGGCGTGACCGGCGTGGGCAGGAACCCCGCGAAGATCGCGGCGTGCGCCGCGTAGGTGAAGCTGCCGGGGCTGTGCCGCCGCTCCCACCTCCGGCCGCCCGGCAGCAGGTTGGGCAGCCGCCCGGCGTCGGCCAGCTCGGCCGCGACGTCGTAGCGGAGCGTGTCGAGCGTGACCAGGAGGATGTCGTGGGTCCCCACGATCTCGTTCATGTCCATGACCGATCCAGGATCGCCTCGGCCTGCTCGGCGTAGGTGTCCCTGCCGTTGCCCGCCAGGTCGCCCAGGCCGGGCAGGAGGTCGCCGAACGCGTTGACCTCCGCCACGGCCACCGACCGCCGGTCGGCCCCGACCATGAGGTCGACCCCGGCGGTCAGGCTTCCCGGGAAGCACGCGGCGGTCCGGGCGGCCACGTCGAGCACCCGTTCCCACAGGCCGGGCCGCGCCCGGACCACGCCGAGGTCGCCCCGCAGGCCGCCGAGGTGCAGGTTGGTGATCGGCGTCCTGCTCGTGCGCATCACCGCGTGGGTCGGGTTCCCCGCCACGGTCACGACGCGCAGGTCGAACGTCCTGCCGCCCGCCGACGCCTTCGGGAACCACCGCTCCACGTGCAGCCCGTCTGGGGCGAGCGTCTCGACCAGCGCCTTCACGTCGGCCTCGTCCTCATAGGAGCGGACCCGCAGCGAGTTGCACAGCGTGCCGCCGATCCACGCCGCCGACGTGACCGCCTTGACCCGGCCCGCGTGGGCCTGGAAGGCGACCACCCCGGAGGCCGACGAGCCGTGCGCGGGCTTGACGAACACGCGGGCCCAGCCCCGCTCGGCCATCCGCTCGCGCAGCTCGCCGTACGAGCCGGCCTCGAAGGCGGGCGGCACCGGCACCCCGGCCGCGGAAAGCCGGGCATGACAGCGGCGTTTGTCGAACATCACCGCGATCTCCTCGACGTCTCCCAGCAGGCGGACGCCGGGAATCGCGGCGATCCTCCGCAGCCCCGCCGTGAAGGCGGCGTACCAGGCCACGCCCCCGCCGACCCGGGCGGGGTCCCCCGGTCCGCGCAGCAGCGCGTCGGCCTCCGCGTCCTCACCCGGCGAGTCGATCCGCACGAGCGTCCCCGGCGGCAGGCCGATCTCGCGTCCGGTCAGCACGTCACGCCAGGCGACCACCCGCGGCTCGGGCAGCCCCCTGGCGACGAGGGCGTCGCGGAACATCGTCACCCGACGGTCGCCCGGCACCCCGACCACGGCCAGGTGCGGCGTCACTCGCTCACCGCCACGTAGCGCTCGTAGTCGGGCTGCCGCTCGGACAGATCCACGTCCCCATCGGGCAGGGACGCGGCGATCCTGGCCGACATCGGCCCGCTGAGGTAGTGGTGGTGCAGGTCGAGCCTGCGCAGGTGGGTCAACGGCTGCCCGCCGAGCAGCGCCTCCGCACCGGCGTCGGTGAGCTCGCCCATCGACAGGCTGAGCTCCTCAAGCCGGGCCACCACGGGGGCGGCGGCGACGGCCGCCGCGATCTCGTCCTGCGCCGGGCTGTCACACAGGCCGAGCCGCCGCAGCGCGGGCAACCGCTCCCCGGACAGGATCGGCGCCAGGTCGGCGACGGTGGCGTCCCCGCCGTAGTTCTCGACCCCGAGCCACATCTCCAGGTGCTCCAGCGCGGGAAGCTCACAGGCCCCGACCGCCCGCACCACCTCGGCGGGCAGCCCGCCGCACTCGAAGCGCAGCACCCGCAGCCGCTCGTGCCGTACGGGCCGCAGGGTCAGCCCCTGCGAGCCGCGGACGTCCAGCCGCTCCAGGTGAGGGAACGCCTCGAGCAGCGGGGTGATGTCCCCCTGCTCGATCCAGGAGATCTCCATCAGCTCCGCGCTGACGAACCCCAGGAAGACCGACCGGAGACGGGGCAGCCGCGCCGCGTTGGCGGCCAGGAACGCGGGCACGTCGCGCCCGTAGTCGGCCAGCACGATCGACTCGATCGCGTCGCCGCCCACCGAGTCGAGCAGGCGCCGAAGGTCCTGCTCGAGTCCCGGCTCTCCCTCGTGGCCGGACAGGCCGTTGGTGAGAGCCCACGCGACCGCCGAGGGATCGGCGACCGTCTCTCCCGGCTCCGCCACCGGCCTGCCGGCGAAGAACTGCCCGTGCTCCTCCCACTCCAGGCCGTACAGATAGAGGTCCTCGTGGACGAAGGTCTCGCCGGGGTCGGGAGCGGCCGTCACTCGCTCACCGCCACGTAACGCCAGTCGTGTACGGGCTCCTCCTTGCCGGACAGGTCGACCTCGACACCGGGCAGCGCCTCGGCCACCCGGGCGGCCATCGCGTCGGTGAGGTAGTGGTGGTGCAGGTCGAGCGTGTGCAGATGGGTCAGCGGCTGGCCCCCGAGCAGGGCCTCCGCCCCGGCGTCGGTCAGCGTGCCCATCGACAGGGCGAGGGACTCCAGCCGGGCGACGACCGGCGCGGAGGCCACGGCCGTGACGATCTCGTCCTGGATCTCGCTGTCCTGGAGCCCGAGGTGGCGCAGCGCCGGCAGCCGCTCGCCGGACAGGATCGGCGCCAAGTCGGCGACGGTGGCGTCCCCGCCGTAGTTCTCGACCCCGAGCCACATCTCCAGGTGCTCCAGCGCGGGAAGCTCACAGGCCCCGACCGCCCGCACGACCTTCGCGGGCAGCCCGCCGGTCTCGAACCGCAGCATGCGCAGCGACTCGTGCGTCACGGGCCGGAGCCCCAGCCCCGTGCCGCCGCGTACCTCCAGCCGCTCCAGCCGCGGGAACGCCTCCAGCAGCGGTGTCACGTCCGACTGCTGGATCCAGGAGATCTCCGCCTCGTCGCTGCTGATCGCGCCGAGGAAGAGCGAGCGCAGCCCGGGAAACCAGGCGGCGTTGTCCGCGAGCAGGCCGATGAGGTGCTCCGACGAGGTCTCGTAGCAGTCCTCCCAGCCCCCGATCACCAGTGCCGGGACCTTGGTCGTGTCGACACGCGCCAGCAGCGCGTCGAACGCCTCCTCGATGTCGTAGTCGTCCCATCCCGAGCTGATCCGCACCGCCACCGAAGCCGGGTCGGGAATCTCCTCCTCCTCCGGAGCGATCTCGACCACCGGCAGCCCGGCGTAGCTCTCCTCGTAGCGATGCTGGTAGCCGAAGTAGGGGTCGTAGGGGATCATGGGCGGACTTCCTCGTCGGGGGGATCTGGCGGGTCCGTCCTACCAGACCCCGGCGACAATTCCGCGATCACGCCTCCGTGGCCAGCGCCCGTACGTCGGGGTGCATGCCGGGGGTCGCGAGCACGAGGGCGGCGAGCGAGCCGAGGATCGTCACGGGCCTCGTCTTCGACGCCTCCACGGCGGCCAGATAGCGCCAGGCCACCAGTTCGGCCACGTCCTCGCGGGCGTCCGGGTCCATCCAGGCCGTGGCGATCATTCCCAGCAGGGCCGCCTCGGTCACCCAGTCCTCCGGCCCGTACGCCAGGTCGGTCAGCACACTCCTGCGCTCGGACTCCGCCCACGCCTGGCCGGCCCGGTGATGGGCGATGCCGAGGCAGGCCCACGCCTGGACCTGCCTGATCCACAGCGGCACGGCCGCGGGCTCGCCGTACGGCGACAGCGGCGGGCGGACGAGCACGCCGAGCAGGTCATCGAGGGACAGGCCCGACAGGCGTACGGCGTGGTCGTAGGCCGCCGGCAGGTGCGGCCAGCGCAACGCCGCGACGGCGGCGACGGCCTCCAGCGCCTCCCTGGACGGCGGCGGCACGGCGGGCACGGCCGTCATGCCCTCGTAACGCCACACCCGGCGGGTCACGCTCCGCACCGGGCCGTGGCCGTACACCTCCGGCACGGTCAGCCGCGCGTCGGGTGCCGGCGCGTCGGCGACGGTCACCGCGAAGCCGGGCACGACCAGGGAGAAGGCGAGCAGCGCGCTGGGCGGCTCGGGGGCGGAGACCGTGAGCTCGCCGCCGGCCGGGACCTCCTCCTGCTCCACCACCTGGTAGAGCACGTCGATCACCGACTCCGTCGGGCCCGGGACGCGTCCCAGCCAAAGACGCAGCGCGCACTGCTCGCCGAGGACCGCGTCCCCGTGCTCGTTGCCGGGGTCGTCGCGCAGGTGGTCGGCCAGCTCCACCAGGTGCCGGACGTCCCCGTCCCGCTCGAAGCGCATCCCGCAGGCCGTCGGATAGGCGTTCGGGTGCCGGGGCTCACGCCGCAGCGCGCGCTCCACCCACTCCAGGCCCTCCTCCGGGCGACCGCTGCTGTGCAGCATCTCGCCGATGTCGGTGTACAACGCGAGGTTGGCGGGGTCGTGCTCCAGCGCCCGCACCATCGCCCGCTCGGCCTCGGGCCACCGCTGCAGGTCGCGGCACGCGTACCCCTCGGCGAGGGCGGCCTGGAAGGACGGCGCGAGCGCGTAGGAGCGGGCGGCCAGCTCCACCGCCTCCTCGGCCTCGCCCACCCGGCGCAGGAGCAGCGAGGCCAGCCAGAGCAGCGACGCGTCGTCCGGGTGGGCGCGCAGCGCGCCCCGCACCAGCGTGACGTACGGCAGCAGCGCCTCGCGGCCGTCCTCCGGCACGGTGCCGGGCAGCCCGGAGGCCAGCAGCGAGACGAGCGAGCACAGTTCGCCGGGCGGGATCCGCCCGGGCAGCTCGGGGTCGAGCACCCACGGCACGTGCGCCCAGCGTCCCTCCGGCTCGTGCCGCTGCACCGAGATCAGCAGGCGCAGCGCGGGCACGTGCTCGCCCTGCGCGGCCAGCGCGTGCGCGCGGGCCAGCGCCGTGCCGAGGAAGACCGGCTCGTCCACGGGAAACAGGTCCGGCCCGCCGCCCGGACCGGCCAGCAGCCGCGCCAGCATCTCGTGCGCCTCGGGCAGGGCGGGATCGTGGGCCAGCGCCGCCGCGACGTGCGCGGCGGCGTGCCCGGTCTCCCCGTCCTCCAGCGCCAGCCGCGCCATGCTGACCTCACCCTCGGCCTGGGCGCGGGGATCGTCCATACCCTCGCCGAAGCCCCCGTCGATGCCCTCGTGCGTCATCCGTCCTCCGATCCGGCCGTCGTGATCATCACTGTGCCAGAGCTGCGGAGAGCACGGCCGCGGGGGATCAGTCGACCACGACCAGGTCCCTGGTCGTGTTGTTCATCCGCTCTCCGGCGGTCTCGCCGCAGACGACGATGTCCTCGATCCGGGCGCCGTGCCGTCCGGGCAGGTAGATGCCCGGCTCGACGGAGAAGGCGAACCCCGGCCGCATCTCCTCGGTGTTGCCCGCGACGATGTACGGCTCCTCGTGCGTCTCCAGGCCGATGCCGTGCCCGGTGCGGTGGACGAAGTACTCGCCGTACCCCGCCTCCGTGATCACCTCGCGGGCGGCGGCGTCCACCGACTCGCAGCTCACGCCGGGCCTGACGTGGGCGCAGGCGGCCTCCTGGGCGCGCTTGAGCACCTCGTAGTACGCCGCGAAGTCGGCCGGGGGTTCGCCCACGCAGTAGGTCCGCGTGGAGTCGGAGCAGTAGCCGCTCGGCATGACGCCGCCGATGTCCACGACGACGGGCTCGCCGGGCCGGATGACGCGGTCGCTCAGTTCGGCGTGCGGGCTGGCGCCGTTCGGCCCCGAGCCCACGATCACGAAGTCGACCCGGGCGTGCCCCGCGTCGATGATCGCCTCCGCGATGTCCTTGCCGACCTCGCGCTCGGTGCGACCGGCCTTCAGCAACTGGGGCACCAGGTTGTGCACGGCGTCGATGGCCGCCCCCGCCTCCGCGAGCGCCGCCTTCTCCGCGGGCGACTTGCGCATGCGCAGCTCACGCAGGACGCTCCCGGCCAGCACCTGCTCGGCCCCGGGCATGGCCGCGCGGAACCGCAGCGACTGCAGCGCCCACATGCGGTCGGCGAGCCCGACCCGGGCGACCGGGCCCAGGCGGCGGGCCACCTCGGCGTACGGATCGTCGGTCTCGTCCCACGCGACGAACTCGACGCCGAGCCGGGAGGCGGGCGAGTGCTCGGCGGCCGGCAACTCCAGGCGGGGCACCATCATGAACGGCTCGCCTGACGCCGGCACGACCAGGCAGGTCAGCCGTTCCAGCGGCAGGGCGTCGTAACCGGTCACATAGCGCAGGTCCGGGCCCGGCGTCAGCAGCAGCGCGTCGAGACCGGCTCGGTCGACGGCCTCGCTCACCGCGGCCGGACGGGTCGTGGGATACAGGTCGGAGGGCTCCATGGACATCGTCGTCACGCGACCTAATCTAACGAGCTTCGGCCCCGGCGACCCACTCAGGTGCGCATACCACAGGCGCCACGCGGGGGACCTTCGCGGGGCTCTGGCTTATTCCACGCCATAGAAGAAAACCAACCCCTGCGGAATGCAGGACTGCTACGCTCCGCGTCAGGGCGATCACAGAACGTCCGTACGGCAGTGCAAGAGCGGCATCGAGAGCGAGACAAATGGTCGGCGTAGTGGGCGGCACGAGGCCCGCCCTTCCCCCCGCGGACGACCGCGACCCGGACACCGCGCCCGGCGCCGCCCCCGTCGGCACCCTCATGGTCCAGGACATCGGCGGACGGCGGTGGGCGGAGCGCCGGGAACGCGCCGCCGAGGAGCGCCGCGTCACCCTGGCGCTGCGGGAGGCGATCCTGCCCGAGCCAGGCGCGTCGATCGACCTGCCCTACGCCCGGATCGCGGTCCGGTACGTCCCGGCGGGCCTGGCGTCGAGCCTCGGCGGCGACTGGTACGACGCCGCGCCGCTGCCCGACGGACGCATGTTCCTCGCGGTGGGCGACGTGTCGGGACACGGCCTGCCCGCGATCGCCGAGATGGCGCAGCTGCGTCACGCGCTGCTCGGCCTGAGCATGACGGGCGCCTGCCCCGGGATGCTGCTGACGTGGCTCAACACCCTGGTCCTCACCCGGTTGGACGACACCACCGCGACCGCCGTGTGCGGCCACTTCGACCCGGCGACCCGCCTTTTCACGTGGGCACAGGCGGGTCACCCCGCCCCGATCCTGGTGCGCCGCGGGGGCGCGCGCCAGCTCGGGGCGCCCCGGGGGGTCGTGCTCGGGGCGACGTCGAGCCTGCCGTACGGAGTGGCCGACGTCCGCCTCGAGCCCGGCGACCTGCTGCTGATGTTCACCGACGGCCTGGTCGAGCGCCGCTCGCGCGACATCGGCGCGGGGGTGTCCCTCATCGTGGAGGCGGCCGTGGCGACCGGCCTCGGCTCGGCCGGAGCGGACCTCGACGGGGGTCTCGACCGCCTGCTGGAGGCGATCGGCGGCCCCAACCCCGAGGACGACACCTGCCTGCTGGCCGTGGCGGTGACCGGAGAGGGTCCACGGCACCCCTGACAGGCGTGACAATGGCAGGGTGCTGATGCTTCTCGACACCCCGTCGCTGTACTTCCGCGCCTTCTACGGAGTCCCGGAGTCGGTGACCTCGCCGGACGGCATGCCGGTCAACGCGGTGCGCGGGCTCCTCGACATGATCGCCACCCTGGTCCGGCAGCACTCCCCCGCCCAGGTCGTGGCCTGCATGGACGCCGACTGGCGGCCGGCGTTCCGGGTGGCCGCGATCCCGTCGTACAAGGCGCACCGGGTGGCGAGCGGCGACGAGGAGGAGGTGCCGGACACGCTGGCCCCGCAGGTCCCGGTCATCGAGGAGGTCCTGGACGCGCTCGGCATCGCCCGCGTCGGCGTCGCCGGCTACGAGGCCGACGACGTGATCGGCACCTACGCGACCGCCGCGACCACGGCCGTGGACATCGTCACGGGCGACCGCGACCTGTTCCAGCTCGTCGACGACGCGAAGCCCTGCCGCGCCCTTTACACAGTAAGGGGAATCCGTAACCTCCAGATCATCGATGAGGCGTTCGTCCGGGAGAAGTACGGCATCCCGGGCCGGGCGTACGCCGACTTCGCGACGCTGCGCGGCGACCCGAGCGACGGCCTGCCCGGCGTCGCCGGCATCGGCGAGAAGACGGCGGCGGCCCTCATCACGCGCTTCGGGTCGCTGTCCGCGCTGCTCGCCGCGCTGGACGACGGCGGCGCCGACGGCTTCCCCGCGGGCGCCCGGACCAAGCTCGCCGCCGCCCGCGACTACCTGGAGGTCGCCCCGGCCGTGGTCCGGGTGGCCCACGACGTTCCGGTCCCTGACGTCGACATCACCCTGCCCGCCGCGCCGCGCGACCCCGAGCGGCTCGTCGCGCTGTCGGAGAAGTACGGCCTGGACAGCCCGCTCAACCGCCTGCTCGCCACATTGGCCTAGAGAGGCCGTTTACGGCCTGGTATGTCCACACTCGGGTAGGTTGATCGCGTGCCGTACACGACGATCCGCCTCCGGGACACCGCGGACGGCCTCCGCGACGGATTCGCACGCATCCGCAGCGACTTCGACCTGCCGGACGGTTTCCCCACCCCCGTGCGGGAGGAGGCCGAGCGGGCCGCCGCCACGCCCGTCGACGCATCCCGCGAGGACCGGACCGGCCTGCCGCTGGTGACCATCGACCCGCCCGGCTCGATGGACCTCGACCAGGCGCTGTGCATCGAGCGGCGCGGGACGGGCTACCGCGTGTGGTACGCGATCGCCGACGTCGCGGCGTTCGTCCGGCCCGGCGGCGCGATCGACGCCGAGGCGAGAGTCCGCGCCGAGACCGTCTACATGGCCGACGGGCGCGTGCCGCTGCACCCGCCGGTCCTGTCGGAGGGCGCGGCCAGCCTGCTGCCCGGCCAGACCCGTCCCGCGGCCCTGTGGCGGCTCGACCTGGGCTCCGACGGGGAGATCGAGGCGGTGGACCTGCGCCGCGCGCTGGTGCGCAGCCGGGAACGGCTCGACTACGAGACGGTCCAGGCCGCCGTGGACACCGGCCGGGCGGAGGGGACGATCGCGCTGCTCGCCGAGGTGGGCCCGCTGCGGCTGGAACGGGAGCGGGCCAGGGGCGGGCTGTCGCTGCCGGCACCCGAGCAGCAGGTGGTCCCCGACGGGAACGGCGGCTACCAGGTGGAGTTCCGCACGAACCACCCCTGCGAGGCGTGGAACGCCCAGATCTCGCTGCTCACCGGCATGGCGGCGGCCCGGATGATGCTGGACGCGGGCGTCGGCGTGCTGCGGGTGCTCCCGCAGGCGGGCCCGGAGGACGTCGGCAAGGTCCGCAGGGTCGCCGCCGCGCTCGGCGTGCCCTGGCCCGACGGCACGTCGTACGCAGAAGTCGTGCACGGGCTCGACCCGAAGATCCCCGGCCACGCCGCCTTCCTGCACGAGTCCACGGTGCTGCTGCGCGGCGCGGCCTACGTCGCGTTCGACGGCACTGCCGACCACGCGGTGCCCGCCCATGCGCTGCACGCCGCCGTGGGCGCGGCGTACGCGCACGTCACCGCGCCGCTGCGGCGGCTGGTCGACCGGTTCGGCACCGAGGTCTGCCTGGCCGTCGCCGCGGGCCGCCCGGTCCCCGAGGAGATCGCGGCGGCGCTGCCCGGCCTGCCGGAGCAGATGGCCATGGGCGGCAGGCGGGCCGGTGCGGTGGAACGGGCCTGCGTGGACCTGGTCGAGGCGGCCGTGCTGCGGCCCAGGATCGGCGAGGTCTTCGAGGCGGTCGTCATCGACGTCGCCGATGGGAAACCGGGCGGGCAGGTGCAGGTCACGGAACCCGCCGTCATCGCCCGCTGCGACGGCGACCGCCTGCCGCTCGGCGAGCGCATCCCCGTACGGCTCACCCGCGCCGACCCCGCCACCCGCGAGGTCCGCTTCTCCGCCGCCTGAGCGGCCGCCCGAGCCGCCCCACTGTTCTCCGGTGATGACCGTCGTTATTCTGGCGGTGATCACGACGGCGGAGGCCACATGACGACGGACGACTCCACGCCGGAATCCGGCCGCGGCCCCCGCCCGTGGGGCGAGTACGCCCTCATGATCGCCGGCCTCGCGGTCCTGTGGGGCGGCTCGAACTGGTTGAAGAAGACCTGCGACCCGCCGAACGCCGTGTGGGCGGCGGGCATCCCCGCCGTCGCCCGGTTCTTCGCCGCCAACCCGCTGCGCGCCCTCGGGTACGCGGCCGAGGGCCTCAGGATGTGCACCGCACCGGCTGTGCTCTTCATCTGCCAGGAGCTACGCGCCACCCGCCCGCTGCGGCAGTACCTCGCGATGTGCCTCGCGCTGCTCGGCGTCGCGCTGCTGACGCTGGCGGGCGGACTGGTGATCCCGTCGAACGCCGTCGCCTACTACGTCGCGACGGGCCTGCTGCTCGGCACCGCGCTGCCGGGCGCCGCCGGTCTCGTCCACGTCGCGTTCGCCTGGCTACGGAACTCCGTGTGCGTGCGTGGCACGGCTCAGTTCACCGACGAGTAGGCGACGACCCCTCGGCGCATGGCGTCGATGGCCTTGGCGGCGTTCTCGGCGACCTTGCTCCCCTTGGGCGCGGCGTCCCTGAGCTGGCCGAGCAGGTCGAGCAGCTGCTTGACCCAGCGGACGAAGTCGCCCGCCGCGAGGTCGCAGTCGGTGAGCACGGCGTCGAGGCTGTGGCCCTTGGCCCAGCGGAAGGCCGCCCAGGCGAAGCCGACGTCGGGCTCGCGGACGAACGACAGGCCGTGGTCCTCCTCGATGCCCTCCAGCTCGCCCCACAGCCGCACCATCTCCCCGAGCGCCTCGCGGGTGGCCCCGGCCGGGATCTTGGGGCTGCGCACGTCGTCGGCCTGCCGCGACTCGTACACCAGCGACGACACGCACGCGGCCAGCTCGGCGGGGTCGAGGCGGTTCCACACGCCGGCCCGCAGGCACTCGGCCGTGAGCAGGTCGAGCTCGGTGTAGAGCGAGGCGAGCCTGCGGCCCTGTTCCGTGACGGTCTCGCCGTCCAGGTAGCCGAGCTGGTCGAGCACGCCGCAGACCCGGTCGAAGGTCCTGGCGATGACGTGGGAGCGCCCCTCGACCCGGCGGCGCAGCCCCTCGGTCTCCTTGAGCAGCTTGTGGTAGCGCTCGGCCCAGCGGGCGTGGTCCTCACGCTCGTCGCAGCCGTGGCAGGGGTGCTGGCGCAGCTCCCGCCGCAGGCGCGTGACCTCCTCGTCCTCCGCGGCGTGGTCGCGGGCCCGCGGCGGCTTGCCGAGGTCGCGGTCGCCCAGCTTCGCGTGCACGGTCGAGACGAGGTTGGCCCGCTCCTTCGGCGAGCGCGGATTGAAGCCCTTCGGAATCCTGATCTTGTCGACCGGCTCGACCGGCACCGGGAAGTCGGCCGCCGACAGGCGCTTGACCTGCTTGCCGATCGTCAGCACGAGCGGCGCGGGGCCCTCGTGTCCCCGGCCGTTGACGCCGGGGTCGAGCACGACCGCGATGCCCGCGCGGCGCCCGCCCGGCACCCGGATGACGTCGCCGGGCTTGAGCACCTCCAGGGACTGCACGGCCTGGGCGCGGCGGGCCGCCCCCCGCTGGCGCGACAGCTCGGCCTCGCGGTCCGACAGCCGCCTGCGCATCGCGGCGTACTCCTCGAAGTCGCCGAGGTGGCAGGTCATCGCCTCGGCGTAGCCCTCGAGGGCCTGCTCCGCCTTGCGGAGCTGGCGGGCCAGCCCGACCACGGCGCGGTCGGCCTGGAACTGGGCGAAGGAGTCCTCAAGCAGGGTCCGCGCCCGCTCCCGGCCGACCTGCCCGACGAGATTGACCGCCATGTTGTACGACGGCTGGAAGCTGGAGCGCAGCGGATAGGTGCGGGTGCTGGCGAGGCCGGCGACCGAGAGCGGATCCATGCCCGGCTGCCAGACCACCACCGCGTGGCCCTCGATGTCGATGCCGCGCCGCCCGGCCCGCCCGGTGAGCTGGGTGTACTCGCCCGGGGTCAGGTCGGCGTGGGTCTCGCCGTTCCACTTGTCGAGCTTCTCGATCACCACGGACCTGGCCGGCATGTTGATGCCGAGCGCCAGCGTCTCGGTCGCGAAGACCGCCTTCACCAGCCCCTTGGTGAACAGCTCCTCCACGACCTCCTTGAACGCCGGGAGCATGCCGGCGTGGTGGGCGGCCAGACCGCGCTCCAGGCAGTCGCGCCATTCGAGGTAGCCGAGCACCGCGAGGTCCTCGTCGGGCAGGTGCGCGGTGCGCTCGTCCACGATCTGGCGGATCTCGTGGCTCTCGGCCTCCGTGGTGAGGCGCAGCCCCGAGTAGAGGCACTGCATGACGGCGGCGTCGCAGCCGTTCCTGGAGAAGATGAAGGTGATCGCCGGCAGCAGGCCCTCGGCGTCGAGCTTCTCGATCACGTCCGACCGGCTCGGGGTCGTGCCCCGGCCCGGCCGCGAGTAGCCCCGCCTTCCCCTGGCCTGGGCCAGCCGCATCTCGTCGCGGGCGATCCGCATGAGGGACGGGTTGACCCGCAGGGTGCCGTCGCCCTCGTCCACGAACAGGTCGAACATCTTGTTGCCGACCAGCATGTGCTGCCACAGCGGGACCGGCCGGTGCTCGTCCACGATGACCGTGGTGTCGCCGCGCACCTCGCCCAGCCACTCCCCGAACTCCTCGGCGTTGCTGACCGTGGCCGACAGGGCCACCACCCGCACCGACTCCGGCAGGTGGATGATGACCTCTTCCCAGACCGCGCCGCGGAACCGGTCGGCCAGGTAGTGGACCTCGTCCATCACCACGTACCCGAGGCCGGTCAGCGTGTTCGAGCCCGCGTACAGCATGTTGCGCAGGACCTCGGTGGTCATGACCACGATCGGGGCCTCGCCGTTGACGCTGTTGTCGCCGGTCAGCAGGCCGACCTTGCGCGCGCCGTACCGCCTGACCAGGTCGTTGTACTTCTGGTTGGACAACGCCTTGATCGGCGTCGTGTAGAAGCACTTGCGGCCCTGCTCCAGCGCCAGGTGGACGGCGAACTCCCCCACCACCGTCTTGCCCGACCCGGTCGGCGCGGCCACCAGCACGCCGTCCCCGGCCTCCAGCGCCTGACAGGCGTCGATCTGGAACTCGTCGAGCTCGAAGTCGTAAAGTTCGCGGAACGAGGCGAGAGCGGGTCCGGCGCCGGACTGCCCCTCACGGAAGGCGGCATAGCGTTCCGCTGGCGTACTCATACCGTCAACCCTACCGATAACGGGATTCCGGGCGTCCGTCATCGGTGATCCTTTTACGCGGGCGCCTTTACGCCGTAGATCGGTCGTCGATCAGGGGGCCAGGACCCGCAGCGCTCCCGGCTCGACGGCGCAGGTCAGCGGGGCCGGGCCGGCCCGCTCGCCGTCGGCGTACGCGACGACGTCCCCGTCCAGGGCCTCGATCTCCACCCGCCGGGCCCGCCGCAGGGTCACCGCGGGGTGTCCGGTGTGGCTGCCCCGGTAGACGCGGGGGAAGGTGCGCAGGAACTCGCCCTTGGGCACCGCCCCGAGCACGAGCACGTCGAGCAGGCCGTCGTCGGGCCGGGCGTCCGGGCACACCCGCATCCCGGCGCCGTACGACCGGGTGTTGGCCACCGCCACCAGCATCGCCTCGCGCTCGACCGCCTCCCCGTCGAGGGTGATCCGGAACGGGATCGGCGTGAACGACCGAAACTCGCGCACGAGCGCGACCAGGTACTTCGCCATTCCGGGCGGCCTGGTCATGGCGTTGGCCCGCTCGTTGACGCGGGAGTCGAACCCGCAGGCGAGGACTCCCGCGAACCACTCGCCCGTGCCCAGCCTGGCGGCGTCGACCACCCGGCAGCCGCCCGCGGTCACGATGTCGGCGGCGGCGAGCGGATCCTTGCGTGGGATGCCGAGGGCGTCGGCGATGTCGTTGCCGGTCCCGGCGGGCACGATCCCGAGCGGCACGGCCGTCCCCGCCGCTGCCTGCACGGCCAGGTGGACCAGGCCGTCGCCGCCGAAGGCGACGAGCGCGGCCGGTCCGGCCGCGACGGCCTCGCGGGCCCGGCAGAGGGCGTCCGCCGCCGAGGTCCCGACGATCACCGAGACCGGGCGGCCGCCCGCACGCAGCCGCCGCAGCACCGGGTCGAGCAGGCGCAGCGTACGGCCGCCGCGGGCGGCGGGGTTCACCAGGACGGCGATCTCATCGGCCATAGGCGGAACCTACCGCCGCCCACCGGGCGGCACCAGAGGGACCTTCTGTCAGTCCCTCACGTCGATCGAGTCCGCCGTGCCCTCGGCGGCGGACGGCCCGTCGAGCTCCTCCGCGATGGCCCGTGCGTGCGCCGCGTCGGCGGCGTCGCGCTTCTTGTCGTGGAAGTACATGAACGCCTCCGCGACGAAGAACAGCGCGACCATCGGCAGTGCCAGCGCCAGCATGGTGACGGGGTCCTGGCTCGGCGTCGCGACGGCCGCGAAGACGAACATCAGGAACACGACCATGCGGGTGTGCTTGGACACCGTCTTGAACCGGAGCACCCCGATGACGTTGAGGAACACCAGCAGCAACGGCATCAGGAAGGAGACGCCGAAGATGATCAGCATCGCGAGCGCGAAGCTGAGGTACTCGTTGATGCTCACCAGCGTCAACGTGCCCTCGGGCGCGAAGCCGAGCAGCAGCGACAGGCCCTTGTCCATCGTGACGTAGGCCAGGGCCGAGCCGGCGGTGAACAGCGGGACGGAGAGCCCGAGGAACGCCATGGTGTAGCGGCGCTCGTTCTGGTACAGGCCCGGGGTCACGAACGCCCAGATCTGGTAGATCCAGAACACCGCCGAGACCACCACGCCGAAGATCACGGCGACCTTGAGGTTGACGAAGAACGAGTCGAAGACCCCGTTCACCACCAGCGTGCACTTGTCGCCGTTCAGCTGGTGGGCCTGCGGCAGCCGGCAGTACGGCTGCTTGAGGAAGTTCCAGATGGGCTCGAAGTAGATGAACCCGACCGCGGTGCCGACGACCACGGCCAGGATGGCCTTGATCAGCCGGTTGCGCAGCTCGCGGATGTGCTCCATGAGCGTCATCCGCCCGTCGCCCGACGTGGCGGGAGTCGACCGTTTCAGCAAGGCCATCTAGCTCGTCCTGAGATCAGTGGGGGGTTGCGGCACCTAGTTGGAGCGCTGCTCGTTCTGCGAGCTCACCGGCTGCTGGCTCTCACGCAGCTTCCGGTTCTCCTCCTCAAGCGCACGCAGCCGCTCCTCGACGGACGGGGTGGCCGGCGGGATCTGCGCCGCCGGCGGAGCGACGGGCTCGGCCTGCGCCTTGACCGTCTGCCGCGCCTCGTCCTCATCGCTCATCTTGCTGGTTTCCTTCTTGAACATGCGCAGCGACTGCCCCAGGGCCTTCGCGGTGTCCGGGAGCTTCTTCGCGCCGAAAAGAAGGATCAGAACCAGGAGGATCAGAATCCATTCCATGGGTCCGAGGTTGGGCATGTCATGTCCTTACCGCGAGGGCCGTGGGTACTACCCCCCGATCGTACGCGCACCGCACGCCAAAGTTCACCTGTCCTCGGGCTTCAAAATCACATCAATCGTGCGCAAAGTCCCCTATTCGGGCACTCCAAGCCGTCCCTTGGCCCGCTTGACCTCGGCATGCAGGTCGCGCGCCGCGGCGAGCACCCGGGCGGCCGGCCACACGAGGACGGCGAGCCCGGCCACGGCCACCGCGGACAGAGCGAAGATCCATGTCATGCCGGTCCTTCCCAGGTCAGAGACAGGTCAGACGGTCTCGTAGTTGGCCAGCGCCTGCTTGGCGGTGGCCGTCACCCGCTCGGCGAGAGACGCCGGGGACAGCACCCGGCCGCTGTCGCCCAGCCGGAGCGCGAGCCGTACCAGCCAGGACTGGTCGCGGGCCCGCAGGGAGACGCGCAGACGGCCCTCACCGAGCTCGGCGACCTCCTCGCAGGGGTAGTACTCCGCCACCCAGCGACCCGCCGGGGTCAGCTCCAGCTCCACCAGCTCGTCGCTGTCCGACGGCCGGAACACGCCCTTGGCGACGTCCATCGGCTCGGCCTCGGCCGGCGGATCGGCCGGCACGTCGAGGACCTCGACTTCGATGATCCGGTCGAGGCGGAACATGCGCATCGCCTCGGCGCGGTAGCACCAGCCCTCCAGGTAGTGCCGCCCGTCCACGAGCACGACCCGCAGCGGATCGACCTCCCTGGGGGTGATCTCGTCGCGTCCCGGCACGTAGTAGCGCAGCGACAGCCTGCGGCCCCTGCGGGCGGCGTCGGTGATGACGGCGTGGGCGTCCGGGGCCGCGCCGATCTCCACCTGGACCTGGCTGCTCACCGTGGCCGCGCCCTCGCCCGCCGCCTGCTCCAGCTTGGCGATGACCCGCCCGAGCACGTCGCGGCCCTGGAACTCGGGCAGCTCGTCGAGCATGCGCAGCGCGACGAGCAGCGCGCTCGCCTCGTCCACGCCGAGCTTGAGCGGCCGGGCGATCGCCTCGGCGTTGTCGATGAGGATCTCGCCGCCGTCCCACGAGACGTCGATCAGGTCGCCGGGCGTGTGCCCGGGCAGGCCGCACATCCAGACGAGCTGGAGGTCGTCGATGAGCTGCTTCTCCGACAGGCCGAACAGTCGCGCCACCTCGGGCACCTGCGCGCCCGGATGCGACATCAGATACGGCACGAGCGCCAGCAGCCGCGGCAGCCGGTCCGAGCTCACTGCAACGCCCCCTTCAGACGGCGGATCACGGCCTCGCGCGCGTCCGGCGGGTCCAGCACGACGGCGTCCTGGCCGAGGCTGGCCAGCCAACCGGCCAGCCGTTCCGCGTCGGCGAAGGTCACCTCGGCCTCGTCCCACTCCCCCGGCCCGGTACGCACGGCCTGGGCGGCGTGCCGCAGACCGAGGCAGGTGCCCTTGCGCACACGCACCAGGGCGACCCGCTCGTTCGGCAGCTCCTGGTAGCCCACCATGGCGCGCAGGTCCAGCCCCTCCGGCACGGTGAAGGCCCCCGGCCGCCCGAGCGTGGACACGGCCCCGGTGATCCGGCTCAGCCGGAAGACCCGGGCGGCCCCGCGGTCGCGGTCGTGCCCGACCAGGTACCACCGGCCGCGCCTGCTGACGACCCCCCACGGCTCGACCGTCCGCCGCAGCACCGACTCGCTGCCGGCCGACCGGTAGTCGAAGGCGACCGCGCGCCGGTCCCGCACGGCCTCCCACAGCGCGGGGAAGGCGGGGTCGCGGGTGTCCACCCGCAGCTCCAGCGGGCTCTCCGTGAGGTCGGCGTGCACGCCGCCCGCGGTCAGCTTCAGCACCGCCCCGCTGGCCGCCTCGGCGAGGCTCGCCCGCTGCCACACCTGCGCGGCCAGGCCGATGACGGCGGCCTCGTCGGGCTCCAGGGTGATCTCGGGCAGCTCGTACGCCTCACGCACGATCCGGTAGCCGGGGTCGTCCTCCCAGGGGTCCTTGTGGACCTCGATGGGGATGCCGATCTCGCGCAGCTCGTTCTTGTCGCGCTCGAACATGCGCTGGAAGGCCTCGTCGTTGTCCGGGTCGTACCCGGGGACGGCCTGCCGGATCTGCTCCGCGCTCAACGGCCGCCGCGTCGCGAGCAGGCAGATCACCAGATTGAGCAGCCGCTCGGTCTTCCGCCGCGACATCGGGCCTCCCTTCCAATCGAGAACGCTACCCTTTTCGGCGTGATCAGATGGCGCAAGGGCGAAGTGGTGCGGGTCCGGCGCGAGTGGCCGGGGGCGGTGGAACTCGACGTCGCCGTCGCCGAGGGCGAGTGCCGGGCGCTCGCCTATCCCCCGCTGGTGGGACGCCCTGAAGTGGGCGACACCGTGTTGCTCAACACGACCGCCCTCGCCATGGGTCTCGGTACGGGAGGGTACGCCATGGTGGTGGCCGTCCCGGACCGTTTACCGCAAGATCCTTCCGGACCCGGTCACCTGGTGAAGGCACGCTACACCCCGTTGCAGGCCACCGTGCTCGGCGCGGACGAGCAGGAGTCCCCGCACCACGAGGCGCTGCGGGAGGCCGACTCGGTCGACGGCATGCCCGTGGTGGTCGCCGACCTGCACTCCGCCCTGCCCGCGATCCTGTGCGGTCTGTACGCGGACTCCCCGGGGATCAGGGTGGCGTACGTGATGCAGGACGGCGGGGCGCTGCCGGCCTGGTTCTCGATGTCGTGCGCGGCGCTGCGCGAGCGCGACTGGCTGTGCGGGGTGGTGACGACCGGCCAGTCCTTCGGCGGGGACGTCGAGGCGGTCACGCTGCACACCGGCCTGCTGGCCGCCCGTCACGTGCTCGGCGCCGACGTCGCCGTGGTCACGCAGGGGCCGGGCAACCTCGGCACCGGCACCCGCTGGGGATTTTCCGGCGTGGCCGCGGGCGAGGCGGTGAACGCCGCCGCCGTGCTGGCCGGGCGGCCCGTGGCCGCGCTGCGGGTCAGCGAGGGCGACCGCCGCGAGCGGCACATCGGGGTGTCGCACCACTCGCTCACGGCCTACGGCCGGGTCGCACTGGCCCCGGCCCGGGTCGTCGTGCCGGACCTGCCCGGCGCGTTCGGGGCGACGGTGCGCGAGCAGGCCGCGGCCCTGGCCACACGCCACGAGATCGTGACCGTGCCGGTGGAGGGCCTGCACGAGGCGCTCAAGGCGTCGCCCGTGCGGCTGTCCACCATGGGCCGCGGCCTGGAGGAGGACCTGGCCTACTTCGTGACCTCCGCCGCCGCCGGGAGGCACGCGGCGTCACTGCTGTCGTAGAAATCCTTGAACGTGAACGCCTCCGGGCCCGGTCCCTGTGCCCGGAGCAGGTCCAGGCGCGCCATGGCCTCGTCGAGCGGCGGCAGGTGGCCCTCGGACACCCACCACATCACCGTGTACGGCTCGGCGATCCGGTGAAACCACTCCCGACGGCGCCGCATCACCTCCAGATGGGCGCTGCGGTAGACGAAGTTCCACAACGTGTCGCGGGACTCCCAGACCGAGAGGTTCACGACCAGCATCGGCCCGTAGTCGTGCTGGATCAGGTCCGTGGGCTCATCGCCCTCCTTCATGCGCCAGACGAAGCCGGGCGCGGCGTCCGACACCTGGTAGATCGGCGCCAGAGCGGCGAGGAAGTCCGCCAGCGCGGGGGAGTCGAGGGGTTCCCTGAGATGGGCGACGTTGAGCTGGGCGAGATGCATGTCCCGATTCTATGTCAATCTACGTTGTTTTTAGAAGGCCCGAAGGCCACACAGCACTCCTCCGGTCTCGGGTCGAGCGCCGCGGTGACGCCGTTCTCCCCGAGGCCGGCCAGCAGGCCCTCGCACAGCGCGAGGTTCATCGAGCACACGAGCAGCGGATGACTGTCGGCCAGCACGTGGAAGGGGCAATTGCGCAGCCGCACCCGCCCGTCCTCCTCGTACGGCTCGTAGCCACGCGCACGCAGCACCTCCATGAGGTCGCCGGACGCGTCGGCGGCGGCGAGGCGCTCCCCCGCCCGCCGCGCGGCCTCCTCGGCCTTCTCCTCGCCGCCCAGCAGGTCGACGGTCTCCGCGAGCACGAGCGCGAGCGTTTGGTAGTCGCGGGGCGGCAGGCTCACGGTCCGCTCCTCACGCACCCGCCGGTAGACCTTGGCCGGGCGGCCGCCGCCGGGGCCGACCCTGCCGCTCAGCCGCCGGAAGGCCGCCTCCAGCAGGCCCGCCTCCACCAGTTTGTCCAGATGGTGGGCCGCCAGCGTGCGCTGGACGCCGGTCGCCTCGGCCGCCTCGTTGCGGCCCACGTCCCGCCCCTGCTCGGCCACGAACCTGTACAGCGCCCGCCGTACGGGATCGCCGAGCACGCTGATCGACTCCAGGTCGTCGCTCGTCACAGCCGGAGTCTAGGCGGGCGGACCGGACCATCGGACCTGCGGCCGGGACGGCCGGTCAAGGAGGGCGTTGACACCGCCGCGGCATGCTGCTTTCATTAGGAAACCTTACTAACTAAACCCCCCCTCCGGAGGGCTCACCCCCGCCCCGCGCCCCCTTCCCGCCACGACGAACGGCCGCGGGCGGAGAACGGAGCGACGCACGTGAAAGACCCGCTGATCAGGCGCACTCCCCGGCGCGCGGCTCTGCTGCTCGTGGCCGCCGCCGCGGCCGTACTCCCCGCGAACGCGGCGGGAGCCGTCACCGGCGGCCCGGCCTCTCCGGCCTCCTCTGCCCGGGACGCCGTGAAGGTCACCGTCAAGGCGCCGGTCGACCTCACGGACCCGAAGAAGAAGGAGATCGCGATGGAGCTCGTCTCCAGCGCGGAGAACTCCTCACTCGATTGGAAGGCCCAGTACAAGTACATCGAGGACATCGACGACGGACGCGGCTACACCGCCGGGATCATCGGCTTCTGCTCCGGCACCGGCGACATGCTCGACCTGGTCGAGCTCTACACCACGCGCAAGCCCGGCAACGTGCTGGCCAAGTATCTGCCCGCGCTGCGGAAGGTGAACGGCACCGACTCGCACAAGGGGCTCGACCCGGACTTCCCCAGGGACTGGCGCACCGCCGCCGCCGATCCCGTCTTCCAGCAGGCGCAGAACGACGAGCGCGACCGGGTCTACTTCAACCCGGCCGTGGCCCAGGCCAAGGCCGACGGCCTGCGCGCGCTCGGGCAGTTCGTCTACTACGACGCCATCGTGATGCACGGCCCCGGCACCGACCCGGTCAGCTTCGGCGGCATCCGCAAGACGGCCATGAAGAAGGCGAAGACCCCGGCGCAGGGCGGCGACGAGGTCGCCTATCTCAACGCGTTCCTGGACGCCCGCAAGGCGGCGATGAAGACCGAGGAGGCGCACAGCGACACCAGCCGGGTCGACACGGCCCAGCGGGTGTTCCTCAGGAACGGCAACCTCGACCTCGACCCGCCGCTGCGCTGGAAGGTCTATGGCGACAGCTACCAGATCCTCAGCTGACGCCCGTACGGCAAGGGCCCCTCCCACCGGACCGGTGAGAGGGGCCCCTGCTTTCCCTGGCTGTCAGGCCGCGCCGAGGACGTCCACGACGAAGACGAGCGTGTCGGTGCCCTTGATGCCGCCCTGGGCGTTGCCCTCCTTGCCGTAGCCGAGGTCCGGCGGGATCGTCAGCAGGACGCGGCTGCCGACCGGGACGCCGGTCAGGCCCTGCGCCCAGCCCTTGACGACCTGGTCGAGGGCGAACGTCGCGGGCTGGCCGCGCTCCCAGCTGGAGTCGAACTGCTTGTCGGTGCCCCAGATCTTGCCGACGTAGTGGGCGAGGACCGTCTGACCGGCCTTCACCTCGGGGCCGCCGCCCTTGATCACGGTCTTGACGACCAGCTTCTTGGGCGCCTTCTCACTGGTCTTGGTGGTCAGCGTCGGGGCCTTCTCGCCGCCGGCGTTCTCGACCTTCACGCCGGCGACGCCGGGGTCGACGGCGGTGCCCTGGACGGACTTCAGCGCGGCCGACAGCACGTCGATCACCAGCACCTGGGACGTGGTGTTGAAGTCCTGGCCCTGCTGCTTGGCCTGGCTGAGCTGCTCCGCGCTCAGGTTGTCCTTGGCGACCACGGCCATCACCCGGCCGCCCGGCTTGGCGCCGACCAGCGCCTCGTGCAGCGCCTTTGGCAGCTGCGGGCTGACCGAGACGAACTCCGACTTGCCCTGGTCGTAGTCGGAGCCGGCCGCCTTGTTCTCCTTGCCGTCCCAGTTGTAGACGGTGACGTTGGCGGTGAGGACGTCACCGTCCTTGGCCGGGGTGCCCTGGCCCTCGATGACCTTGATGGAGGCGGACGTGAGCGAGGGCTTGCCCGCCGGGAAGGTCAGGGTGGGCTTCTTGCCGGCCTCTCCCGTCACCTTGATGGCCGAGGCGGCGGCCTGGCCACTGGAGGTGGGGCTCGCGCTGGACGCGCTCTTCTGCGCGGTTCCGCAGGCGGCGGCGAGCAACAGGGGTAGGACGGCGACGAGTGCCGTACGACGGCGCATATGGGAATCCTCAAACAGACAGCGGGTCCGGGCCAGGCTACCCGAACCCGCCGTCAGAGCGGTGTAAGAGATCACATGCCCGCGATGAGCTTGTCGACCCTCTCGTCGACACTGCGGAACGGATCCTTGCACAGCACCGTCCGCTGGGCCTGGTCGTTGAGCTTCAGGTGCACCCAGTCGACGGTGAAGTCGCGCCGCTTCTCCTGGGCCTTGCGGATGAACTCTCCGCGCAGCTTGGCCCGTGTGGTCTGCGGCGGAACCGACTTGGCCTCGAAGATGCGGACGTCGTCGGCCACCCTCTCGACGGCCCCCCGCTTCTGCAGGAGGTAGAACAGCCCGCGCTTGCGGTGGACGTCGTGGTAGGCCAGGTCGAGCTGCGCGACGCGCGGCGACGACAGCGGCAGGTCGTACTTCTGTCTGTAACGTTCAATCATCTGGTACTTGGTGACCCAGTCGATCTCCCGCGAGACGAGGTCGAGGTTGCCGGTCTCGACCGCCCGCAGCGTGCGCTCCCACAGCTCCAGCACCCGCTTGGCGGTGGCGTCTCCGCCGCGCCGGTCGACGAAGTCCTGCGCCTTGGTCAGGTACTCCTGCTGGATCTCCAGCGACGAGGCCTCGCGGCCGTTGGCCAGGCGCACTCTGCGCCGGCCCGTCATGTCGTGGGAGACCTCCCGGATCGCCCTGATGGGGTTCTCCAGGGACAGGTCGCGCATCACCACGCCGGCCTCGATCATGCGCAGCACCAGGTCGGTGGCGCCGACCTTGAGCAGCATCGTGGTCTCGCTCATGTTCGAGTCGCCCACGATGACGTGCAGCCGGCGGAACCGCTCGGCGTCCGCGTGCGGCTCGTCACGGGTGTTGATGATCGGCCGGGACCGGGTGGTCGCCGAGGAGACGCCCTCCCAGATGTGCTCGGCCCGCTGGGAGACGCAGTAGACGGCTCCGCGCGGGGTCTGCAGCACCTTGCCCGCGCCGCAGATTATCTGGCGCGTCACCAGATAAGGGATCAGGACGTCGGCCAGCCGCCCGAACTCCCCGTGCCGGCCCACGAGGTAGTTCTCGTGGCAGCCGTAGGAGTTGCCGGCCGAGTCGGTGTTGTTCTTGAACAGGTAGATGTCCCCTGCGATGCCCTCCTCGCGGAGCCGCTTCTCGGCGTCCACGAGGAGGCCCTCCAGGATCCGCTCCCCCGCCTTGTCGTGGGTGACCAGCTCCACGACGTTGTCGCACTCAGGGGTGGCGTACTCGGGATGGCTGCCCACGTCCAGGTAGAGACGTGCGCCGTTGCGCAGGAAGACGTTGCTCGATCGGCCCCAGGACACCACTCGCCGGAACAGGTACCGCGCCACCTCGTCCGGCGACAGCCTCCGCTGCCCGCGGAACGTGCAGGTGACGCCGTACTCGTTCTCCAGCCCGAATATGCGTCGATCCATCACCTCACACTATTCCCATAAACCGGCGGCCGAACAGTGATCAGGCGATGGAATGCCGAGAAGGAGCGGTCAGGCGGCGTAAATCTCCGTCACCTTGACGATCTGCCCGCCCTGAACCGTGATGAGCGCCCGCAGGTCGCCCGCGTCGGCCCGCAGGATCAGCTTGTCACGAGAGCAGCGCTGGGTGCCGAGGTACTGGCTGTCGATGGTCTGGTCCTTGCCGTTGCACCCGAGCGCGCTGAGGAACACCACGTTCTTCGCGATGGGCGCGGCGAAGGCCGTCACGTCGCCCTCCGGCGGCCCCTCGAAGTGGCCGCTGGTGCTGCCGCCGTACTCCTTGACGAACTTGACGGGCCGATACTCCGCCACGTTCTCGTCGTGCATGGCGACGAGCTGGCCGCGTACGACGCCGTCCCTGCTGGGGCTGAGCCCCTTGGTGAAGTCGTGCCCGGGGTCCGACTGGAGGGTCCCGCCAAAGGGGGCCGGTGCCTTGTCCGTGATCGGCGGCCCAGCCTTGCCCGGCTTCCGCGTCGGCGCGGTCGTGGCCGAGTCGGTGGGCGTGTCCGCCGTCGGCGTGCCGGAGGCCGCCGGGTCGGCGGACGGCTCCGCGGGCGACGCCGGGGCCGTCACCGTCACGGTGGCGGTCACTGTGGGCGAGGCCGAGGTGCCAGAGGCTCCGGAGCACGCGGTCAGCGACAGGAGGGCGACGGCGGCGGCCGGAACGCCCGCTCGCCGCAAGAGATCAAGAGTCGTCATAACGGGATGAGAGTAGCGAAATCGGAGTTGGGCTGAGCCGAAACGCCCGAGCCGGCCCATGAGACGGCGGCGCCGCGCCCCCCGGGAGGGGGCGGCGCCGCCGCCCGAAGGAACAAAAGACGGGGGGACACGCC
>NZ_JADBGC010000009.1:293730-377016 GCF_014892245.1 Microbispora sitophila
CCCCCCCGCCCCCCCCCCCCCCTCCGCGGGCGCCCCCCCGCCCCCGCGGGGGGCGCGCCCCCGCGGCCGTACGGACGAAAGGACGGGGCTACTCGCCGGAGCCCGTGTCGATGTCGCCCTCGGGGGCGATCGGCGGGGCGGCGCCGGGAGCCTGCTCGGCCTGTGCCTGATCCACCGGGGCCTGCTCGGCGGGCTGCTGCGCGCCCTCCTGGCCCTCCTTGGCGGCCTCCAGGAGCTTCTCCAGGCGGGGGCCGGACAGGCGCAGGAACTTGCGGTGCTCCCTGCCCCGGTCGAGGACGGCGACCTCGATCTGGGTCGCCGGGGGACGCTCCCCACCCGGCTCGGTCAGGGCGGCCAGCGCGGCGTCGAGGGCCTGCGGCAGCGGCAGTCCCTCGCTGTAGCGCTCCTTCAGGCGTCCTCCGACGGCGTCGGCCTGTCCGCCGATCACGGCCATGCCCTGCTCGTCGAAGACGGAGCCGTCGAAGGTGATCCGGTAGATCTGGTCGTCCTCGGGGGCGTCGCCGACCTCCGCGACGACGATCTCCACCTCGAACGACTTGATCGACTCGGTGAAGATCATGCCGAGGTGCTGGGCGTACAGGTTCGCCAGACCGCGGCCGGTGACGTCGTTGCGGTTGAACGTGTAGCCGTTGATGTCCGCGTAGCGGATGCCGGCCAGGCGGAGCGACTCGAACTCGTTGTAGCGCCCCACCGCGGCGAAGCCGATGCGGTCGTAGATCTCGCTGATCTTGTGCAGCGCCTTGGACGGGTTGGGCGCCACGAACAGGATGCCGTCGGCGTACTGCATCACGACCACGCTGCGACCGCGAGCGATGCCCTTGCGGGCATACTCCGCCCTGTCCCGCATGATCTGCTCGGGCGAGGCATATCCTCCGAAGGGGATGGACACCGGGGGTGATCCTCTCTTGGGTTAGCGCAGCGGCGCGGTCGGGCCTTCGGGGGCGGTCATCCGCCTCTCCAGCATGGACTCCACGAACTCCGCGACCTCGTCGTCCGGGAGGCGGCGGAAACCGTCGGCGGTGATGACGGACACGACCGGCCAGATCTTCCGCATCACGTCGGGGCCGCCGGTCGCCGAGTCGTCGTCGGCGGCGTCGTACAGGGCGTGCAGGCAGGCCAGGACGGTGTCCTGCGGGCTGGAGTTCTCCCGGTAGAGCTTCTTGAGCGAGCCCCGGGCGAAGATCGAACCCGAGCCGATCGAATGGAACTCCTTCTGCTCGTACGGCCCGCCGCCCACGTCGTAGCTGAAGATCCGCCCGAGGTCGCGGGCCGGGTCGTAGGCCGCGAAGAGCGGCACGACCACCAGGCCCTGCATGGCCATGGGCAGGTTTCCGCGGATCATGGTGGCCAGGCGGTGCGCCTTGCCCTCGGTCGACAGCGAGCGACCTTCGGTCTTCTCGTAGTGCTCCAGCTCGACCCGGTAGAGCCGGGCCAACTCCAGGCCGGTGCTCGCGGTGCCCGCGATGCCCATGCAGGAGTAGTCGTCGGTGCGGAACACCTTCTCGATGTCCCGCTGCGAGATGATGTTCCCGGAGGTCGCACGCCTGTCGCCCGCCATCACCACGCCGCCGGCGCAGGTCGCCGCGACGATGGTGGTCGCGTGCGGGATCTCGTCACCCACCGGCGCCGCCAGCGACTCGTTGCGGGCGGGCAGCAGGTTCGGCGCGTGCACGCCTAGGAACTCCGAGAACGACGACGATCCCGTATATGTGAAGAGGCTGTTCATCCAGGCTGGCTGAGATGCCACGCGACTCCCTCCAAGCGTGCGTTGTTACGCCCGACCATACTCAGGTCTCAGCACTGGTTGCACTCTTCCCGATCAGCTCAGCGCGAACCAGACATCCCACAAGAGGCCGGGCGTGCGTCCCTTACTCGTTCACCAAACCGTTTCTTTACGTGTTGGTAATCGCGTGCGAGGGTCGATTTGTCCGTACGTCAGGACTTACGGGGAGGTCGATCATGAGACCTGCGCTCGCGGTGGCGGCGGTGGCCCTGCTGACTCTGGGCGCCTGTGGCACCGGCGGCTCCGGCGACGAGGCCGTCACCCTGACCATCACGGCCAACGCGATCTCCGGCGGCAAGAACGCCGAGACCGCCGACTGGACGGCCACGTGGGTCATCCCCCGGTTCGAGGCCGCGCAGAAGGCCAAGGGCCGCGACGTCCGCGTGGTGTTCCAGCCGAGCGGCGTGGACGACGAGCAGTACAAGACGAAGGTCGCCCTCGACCTCAAGTCGCGGGCGGGCGCCGACGTCATCGACCTCGACGGCATCTGGGTGGGCGAGTTCGCCCAGGCCGGGTACATCAAGCCGCTCGCCGAGGTCGCCGGTCCCGCGGCGGACTCCTGGGAGGGCTGGAGCCAGATCCCGCGGGCCGTGCAGGGCCTCGGCACGTTCGAGGGCAAGAGGTACGGCCTGCCCCAGGGCACCGACGGGCGGGTGCTGTTCTACAACAGGGCCCTGTTCCGCAAGGCCGGCCTGCCGGACCGCTGGCAGCCGCGGAGCTGGCAGGAGATCCTCGACGCCGGCGCGGCGCTCAGGAGGGCCGGGGTCCCGGTCCCGATCCAGATCGACGCCGGCACCGCCATGGGCGAGGCGACCACCATGCAGGGCGCGCTGCCGCTGCTGGCGGGCGCGGGGGCGCAGATCTACGCCGACGGCAAGTGGACCGGCGCCTCCCGGGCGCTCAGGGACGTGCTGGACTTCTACCGGCAGGTCTACTCCGGCGGCCTCGGCGACCCCAGGCTCCAGCAGGAGGCACGGGGACGGGACAAGTCGTTCGCCCAGTTCGCCGCGGGCAAGATCGGGATCCTGGCGGAGGGCGACTACTTCTGGCGGTCGGTGATCGAGCCGAAGGCCGGGGTCGCCCCGATGAAGGACCGCGACTCCGTCGTCGGCTACGCCCTGATCCCCGCCCAGCGCCCCGGCGCGGGCATCCGCGGCCAGGACTTCGTCAGCATGTCCGGCGGCGCCGTACGCGTGCTCAACCCCAACTCCAAGAACCCGAAGCTGGCCTGGGAGCTGCTGTCGTTCATGCACTCGGCCGAGGCCACCACGTCGCAGCTCGCCGGGGCCGCCAGGATCACGGCGCGCAAGGACGTGAACGACACGGTGCTGGGGGCCGACCCGATGTTGAAGTTCGTCTCCGACGAGGTCCTGCCCCTGACGGCGTACCGGCCGCCGCTGGCCGTCTATCCGCAGGTGTCGGTCGCCCTGCAGGAGGCCACGGCCGCGGTCGTGTCGGGCACGAGCGTGGACGAGGCGGCCGCCGCCTACCAGCGCAAGGTCGAGTCCCTCGTCGGCGGCCCCGCCCATGTCGCGAGCTGAGCATGTCACGAGCTGAGTCCGGCACGCTGGGCCGCCGTCCCGCTGTGGGGTTCGTGGTGCCGGCGCTGGTGCTGATCGGGGTGTTCCTGGTCTTCCCCGCGCTGTGGACCATCTACCTGGGCCTTACGGACTACCGGCTGACGGGCCTGGCGGCGGCCGATCCCCGGGTGGTCGGGGCGGCCAACTACGCCGAGGCGCTGGGCGACGAGCGGTTCCGCGCGTCGCTGTGGCTCACCGTGCAGTTCGTGCTCGGCTCGGCCGTGCTCGGGCAGGCGGTGCTCGGGTTCGCGATCGCGTGGGCGCTGCGCGACCGGCGGGGGCCGCTGAAGAGCGTCACCGAGGGGCTGGTGCTGCTCGCGTGGATCCTGCCGTCGTCGGTCGTCGCGTTCCTGTGGATCGCGCTGCTCGACCGCGACGGCGGGACGCTGAACGCGATCCTGCACACGCCCGGCCTCGCCTGGCTGCTCGACCACCCCATGGCGTCGATCATCGTGTTCAACGTCTGGCGGGGCACGGCGTTCTCGATGATGCTGTACGGCGCGGCGCTGGAGAACGTGCCGCCGTCGCACCTGGAGACCGCCCGGCTCGCCGGCGCCTCGACGTTCCAGCAGCTCAGGGACGTGGTCTTCCCGCACGTCAAGGGGCACGTGCTGACGAACCTGCTGCTGATCACGCTGTGGACGTTCAACGACTTCACGGCCTTCCAGCTCACCGCCGGAGGCCCCGACGGGCGGTCGGAGATCCTGCCCGTCTACATCTACAACGTCGCGATGAGCGGCGGCAGGCTCGGTTTCGGCGCGGCGGTCTCCTTCCTCGTCCTCGTGGTGAACCTGGTCCTGGCGTTCGCCTACCTGCGCCTCCTGCGGTCCCGGGGGGAGGTGAGGCCGTCATGACGCCCGTGCGCCACGTGCTGGGGACCATCGGGCGGACCGCGTTCCTCGCCCTGGTGCTGGGGTTCTTCGCGCTGCCGCTGCTGTGGCTGGCCTCGGCGCCGTTCGACGCGCATCCGTCGATCACGGCGTCGGTGCCGGAGTTCACGCTGGCGAACTTCCGGGCGCTGCTGGACAACCCGTACGCGCTGGGCTCGCTGCGCAACTCGCTGCTCCAGGCGTGCGGCAGCGCGGCCCTGGTCGTGACGCTGGCCGCGCTGGCGGCGTACGCGCTGTCGCGGGCACGGGTGCCCGGCCGGGACGCGCTGCTGTACGTGCTGCTGCTCCTGTCGTCGGTGGTGACGGGGACGGCGGCGATGGTGCCGCTGTTCGAGCTGGCGACCCGGCTGAACCTGATCGACACCCACCTCGGCGTCGTCCTCACGCTGTCGGGCGGCCTGCTGCCCGCCGCGATCTTCATCCTGAAGGACTTCATGGACGCCACGCCCACGTCCTACGAGGAGTCGGCGCGGGTGTTCGGCGCGTCGCCGGGACAGGTGCTGCGGCACGTCGTGATCCCGCTGGTGCGGCCCGGCCTGGCGACGATCGCGGTGTGGGCGGTCGCCAACGTGTGGGGCAGCTTCCTGCAGCCGTTCATCCTGCTGCGCGACCCGGACAAGGCCCCGGGCGCGGTCATCCTCTACACGCTCTACACCGAGGGGGGCGCGCCGCGCCTCGACGTGATCTCGGCGTTCTCGCTGCTCTACTCGCTGCCGGTGGTGGTGATGTACGTGTTCGTCAGCCGGAGGTACGGCTTCCGCTTCCACGGGGGGATCAAGCGGTGATCGCGTTGCGCGGCCTGACCAAGGAGTTCCCCGGCGGGGTGCGGGCGGTCGACTCGCTCGACCTGGAGATCGGCGACGGCGAGTTCTTCGCGCTGCTCGGCCCGTCGGGCTGCGGCAAGACGACGCTGCTGCGGACGATCGCCGGACTGGAGACCCCCACCTCGGGCCGGATCGAGATCGGCGGCGTGGACGTCACCGGGACGCCTCCGGGACGGCGGGACGTCGCGATGGTCTTCCAGGACTACGCGTTGTTCCCGCACATGGACGTGACCGCCAACATCGCCTATCCGCTGCGGATCAGGAAGGTCCCGCGGGCCGAGCGCGAGGCGAAGGCCGCCGAGACCGCCTCCCGGCTCAGCCTGTCGGAGCTGCTGGACCGCAGGCCCGGGCAGCTGTCCGGCGGGCAGCAGCAGCGGGTGGCGCTCGCCCGGGCGGTCGCCTGCCATCCGAAGCTGTTCCTGTTCGACGAGCCGCTGTCGAACCTGGACGCGCGGCTGCGGCTGGAGGCCCGCACGTTCCTCAAGCGCCTGCAGCGCGAGCTGGCGGTGACCACGGTCTTCGTCACGCACGACCAGAGCGAGGCGCTGGCGCTGGCCGACCGCATCGCGGTCATGTCGGCCGGGCGGATCACGCAGCTCGGCACGCCGTCCGAGGTGTTCCGCCGCCCGGCCACCACGTTCGTGGCCTCCTTCATCGGGTCCACGCCGATGAACCTGCTGCCGGGCGTCGCCTTGGACGGCGTGCTGCGGGTGGCCGGGGCCGAGTTCCCCCTTCCCGACGGCACGCCCGAGGGCGAGGTCCTGTACGGCCTGCGGCCCGAGTACGCCGACCTGACCATTCGGGAGCCCGGGGAGAAGGGGGCGTTCCGGGGGAAGGTGGCGGTGGTGGAGAATCTCGGCACGGCCCATCTCGTCACGCTGGAGTGCGCGGACCACCTGCTGCAGGTGGTGGTTCCCGAGGGTGCCGAGCCCCCGCCGGGGACGGCCGCCTGGGCGGTCCCCCGCCCCGGCCGGGCGCTGCTCTACCGCGACGACACCCTGGTGGGTGGCGCGTGACGACCAGGGCCGCGATCAGCGGCACGTGGACGCTGGACGACCGGCTGGCCGGGCCGGTGGCCGAGGTGCCGGTGGAGGTGCGGCCCGGCACGGCCGCCCTCACGGTGCGCCTGTCCTACGACCGGTCGGCCGGCGTGCTCGACCTCGGCTGCGCCGGGCCGGCCGGATTCCGCGGCTGGTCGGGCGACGCGCGCTCCGAGTACACCATCACCCCCTCCTGGGCCACCCCCGGCTACCTGCCCGGCGAGATCGAGCCGGGGGTGTGGCGGGTGCTGGTCGGGCTGCACCGGGTGCCCCTCGGCGGTCTGCCGTACGAGATCCGGGTGATCAGGCACGTGCGCCCGCCCGCCCGGCCGCGCCGGCGCCGCACCCGCTTCTCCCGCGTGCCGGGGCCCGTCCCGCCCGAGCCCGCCGCCGTACGGCGCCGCCTGCCGTCGCCGCCGGGATACCGCTGGCTCGCCGGGGACCTGCACGCGCACACCGACCACTCGGACGGGACGCTGAGCGTCTACGAACTGGCCTGCGTGGCGGCCGCGGCCGGGCTGGACTTCCTCGCGGTGACCGACCACAACACCGTCAGCCATCACACGGAACTGGCGGCGGCCTCGGCGCTGGCCGGTCTCGTGCTCGTGCCGGGGCAGGAGGTGACCACCGACCTCGGGCACGCCGGCGCGCTCGGGGACGTCGGCTGGATCGACTTCCGGCGGCCCCCCGACGAGTGGGCGAAGACCGTACGGGACCGGGGCGGGGTGCTGTCGGTCAACCACCCGGTGGCGGCCGACTGCGCCTGGCGGCACCCGATGGCCGACCGGCCGCGGGTCGTCGAGCTGTGGCACTGGAGCTGGTGGGACCGCAGCTGGGGGGCGCCGCTGGCCTGGTCGCAGGCGTGGACGGGCGACCCGGCCGGCGACCTCGTGGTGGTGGGCGGCGGGGACTACCACCGGCCCGAGGAGGGTCACCCGCCCGGCGCGCCGACGACGTGGGTGCTCGCCGAGGGCGACGGCCGGGGTCCCGAGGCGGCCGGGGCGGTCGTACGGGCCGTGGCGGAGGGGCGGACGGCGGTGTCGGCCTCCCCCGGCGCCCCGCTGCTGCTGCGGATGGAGGACGAGTTCCTCGCCGTGGACGCCGACGGGCTGGTGCTGTGGGGCCCGCAGACCCGGCGGGTGGTCCGTGGGGACCTCGCGCTCCTGCCGGCCCGGCCGGGGGTGCACCGGCTGGAGACGCCCGCCAACGAGGTGATGGCCGTCTGCACGTGACGGGGTTGTGCGCCGCCACCGATGGGGAGGTGCAGGGCAGGTCGCCGAGCGGAGGAGGGTGAGGACGTGGAGACGGTGAAGGTGGGGATCGCCGGGCTTGGCGTGGTCGCGCAGGTCGTCTACCTGCCCCTGCTGGCGCGGCGGCGCGACCTGTTCCGGGTCGCGGCCGTGTGCGACCTCGACCGCGGGCACGCGGAGACGGTCGGCCGGGAGGCGGGCGTCCCGGCGTACGACGACCCGCTGACGATGCTCGACAGGGGCGGGTTCGACGCGCTGATCGTGCTCACGCCGGGGTCCCACGGGCCGCTGGTGCGGGCCGCCCTCGAACGCGGCCTGTGGGTGCTGTGCGAGAAGCCCCTCGCCTACAGCCGGGCCGAGCTGAGCGGCTTTTCCGGCGAACGGCTGATGGCCGGCTACATGAAGCAGTACGACCCGGCCTCCCAGCGGCTCGTGGAGGCGCTGCACGAGGCCGGCGGGCCGGAGGTCGTCCGCCACCTGGACGCCACCGTGCTGCACCCGTCGGAGGAGTCGCAGCTGCTGTTCGCCCGGGCGCGGCCCGGACGGCCCGCGCCCGAACGGGTGGCCCCCTACGCGGAGGCCGACGAGCGGGCCCTCACCGCCGCGCTCGGCACATCGTCCGAGCGGCTGCGGCGGCTGTACGCGGAGGTGCTGCTGAGCAGCATGTCCCACGAGCTGTCGCTGATTCGGCTGTTCACCGGGTCTCCCGACACGGTGGACCACGTGGCCGTGTGGCCGACGGAGGTGTTCCCGCCGTCCCTCGAGGTGAGCGGGACGCTCGGAGGCGAGTGCTCCGGCAGGTACGGCATCCGCTGGCACTACCTGCCGAGCTACCCGGCCTACCACCAGGTCATGACGCTCCACCACGAGCACGGCTCGCTGGAGCTGCGCTTCCCCTCCCCTTATCTGCTGAACGCGCCCACCCGGCTTACGGTCACCTGCCGAATCGGCACCACCGAGCGGACGGTCGTCAACGAGGACGTCGCCGAGGCGTTCGAGCGCCAGCTGCGCGCCTTCCACCGCTTCGTCACCCAGGAAGAACCGCCGCTCACCGGACTCGACGGGGCCCTGGAGGATATCGTCACGGCGCAGCGGATCGTGCACCGGTACGCGCGGTGGGCGGGCATCCCCATCGGCGGGGAGTGCGCCCAGGAGGTCACCGGCGCCCCGCGGGAGGCGACCGCCGGGGCCGACGTCAGCAGCTACGCCGAGGAGGGCGGGAGTGGAGCCAGCGGGCACGCCGAGGAGAGCCTCAGCAGATAGCGACAGGATCGTGGTGGTCCCGCACACGCACTGGGACCGCGAGTGGTATCTGCCCTTCCAGCGGTTCCGGGTCGGGCTGGTGCGGGTGCTCGACGAGGTCCTGGACGCCATGGCCGCCGACCCCGCCTACCGCTTCACGATGGACGGCCAGCTCGCGGCGATCGAGGACTACCTGGAGATCCGGCCCGCGCGGCGCGGCGACGTCGCCCGCTTCGTCGCCGAGGGACGGCTGGCCGTCGGGCCCTGGCTGATCCTCGCCGACGAGTTCCTGTGCTCGGGCGAGACCCTGCTGCGCAACCTGGAGTACGGCATGCGGGGCGCCGCCGCGCTCGGCGGCGCCATGCCCGTCGGTTATCTGCCCGACCAGTTCGGCCACTGCGCCCAGATGCCGCAGATGCTGGCGCTGGCCGGGCTGCGCCTGGCGTGCCTGTGGCGCGGCGTGCCCGCGCACGTGGACCGCGACGCCTTCGACTGGACCGGCGCCGACGGCACCACGATCAGGACCGCATACCTGCCCGGCGGGTACGGCAACGCCTTCGGCCTGTTCACCGGCCCGGCCGAGGGCATGCCCGACCGCGTGACGGCCTTCGTCTCCACGGCGGAGGGCTGGGCGACGGGCAGGACGCTGCTGGCGATGTACGGCGCGGACCACTCGGCGCCGGCCCGAGAGATCACCGCCTCGGGGCTCCGCGTCGCCACCCTCGCCGAAGCGCTGACCGGCGATCCGGGTGACGGGGAGGTGCCACGGGTGCGGGGGGAGTTGCGCTCGCACGCGCGGGCCAACATCCTGCCCGGCGTGATCTCGGCCCGGGTGCCGCTGAAGCAGGCCATGGCGCGGGCCGAGCGGGTCCTCACCCGCTACGCCGAACCGCTGTCCGCGCTGTGGCTCGCCGACCGGTCCGCCTGCGAACGCCTCGTCGACATGGCCTGGCGGTCGGTGATCGCCTGCAGCGGGCACGACTCGGTCACCGGGTGCGGCTCCGACGAGACCGCCCAGCAGGTGGCCGCGCGGATCGCCGAGGCCGGGCAGACGGCCCAGGCGGTCGTGGACCTGGTCGCGGCGTCCCTCGCCGAGGCCGCGCCGAAGGGCGCGCTCGTGGTCGTCAACCCGTCCCCGTTCGAGCGGACCGGCCTGGTGCTCGCCGACCTGCCGGAGGACCGCGCGTCCCTGGCGGACGGCCGGGGGCGTCCCGTCCCGCTGCAGCGGCTCGAACACGCCCCCACACTGCTCGACGAGACCGTCATGGACGACCTCGCACAGCTTCTGGGGCGCGTCCACGAGCGGGAACTGTACGGCCACGAGATCGTCTCCTGGCACGCCGGGGACGGCGTGTTCACCGTCACCGTGAGCCGGCACGCCTCCGGCGCGTACGCCTACGAGGACCTGCGCCGGGCCGTCCTGGAGGCCGGTCCCGGGCCGTGGGTGGTCCGCACGGTGGCCGAGCCCGTGGTCACCGTGGCCGCGCTGGTCACCGTGCCACCGCTCGGCCGGGCCGTCCTCACCGCCCGTCCGCCCGCGCCCGGCCGGCCCGCCCCCGTCGCGGACGCCCTGCGGACCGACGCGTACGGATTCGAGCCGGTGCTGGACAACGGGCTGCTGCGGGTGCGGGTGGCCGGCGACGGGACGCTCTCGCTGCGCGGCGCGGACGGGGCCGAGGTCCACGGCGTCGGACGGATCGTCCACGGCGGGGACGCCGGGGACACCTACAACCACGCGCCCCCGCCGGACGACCGGCTCCTCGACCGGCCCTCCCGGGTCGTCGTCGAGGAGATCTGCTCCGGCCCGCTGACCGGCGCGTACGAGATCACGCGGGTGTACGACTGGCCGGCCGGCCTCGGCGACGGCGACGGCGACGGCGACGGCGACGGCGACGGCGAGACCGTGCCGACGGCCGTCACGACCCGGGTGGAGCTCAGGGCGGGCGAGCCGTTCGCACGGTGTGAGATCACCATGGATGTGCGCTGCCGCGACCACCGCGTCCGCTGGCACGCGCCGCTGCCCCGCGCGGCGGCCGAGTCGTACGCCGAGGGACAGTTCGCGGTGGTGCGGCGCGGCCTGGCGGCCGAGGGCGGGGGCGGCGAGCGGCCGATCCCGACCTTCCCCGCCGAGTCCTTCGCCGCCGCCGGCGGCCTGGCCGTGCTGCTCGACCACGTCACCGAATACGAGATCACCAGGGACGAGATCGGCGGGGACGGGACCGAGATGGCGCTGACGCTCGTGCGGTCCGTCGGCTACCTGTCCAGGAACCGCAACCCCTACCGCGACGAGCCCGCCGGGCCCGAGGTGCCCACCCCGGCCGCCCAGTGCCAGGGGCCGCTGACCGTGCGCTTCGCCGTCCTGCCGTACGCGGGCGAGTGGCACGAGGCCGGGCTGCCGAGGCTCGCCGAGGAGTTCCGCCACGATCTGCTGGCCGTACCGGGCGCCGGCGCCGCCGGTGCGGACGGCCCGGGCGCGGGCGGTCGCCTCGAGGTCAGTGGGGACGGCGTCATGATGGCCGCCCTGCGCGAGCGGGACGGACGGCTGGAGGTCCGCCTGGTGGCCGAGCATCCCACGGCCACCGAGGCGGTCGTCCGGGGAGATTTCACCGCGGCCTGGACGGCCGGCGTGCCGGGCTCTCCCCTGAGCCCTTTGGAGGTGTCCCGCGACGAGGTGTTGCCAGACGACGGGGCCGACGGGCAGGGGCCCGCGGCGTCGTGGCGGGCGGTGCGCGTCCCGCTGAAGCCCTTCGAGATCGCGACCGTTCGACTCGGCGGAGCCTGACCCCTCAGCCTGACAAGCCGGCCTTCACGGGGCCGGTGGAACCGGGGCGGTCTGCCGGCGTCGCTCACCGAATGGTCTGCGGCATCGTCGCCGAGGGCGGCTTCGTGCGCCCCTCATCGCGGCGCGGCGCAGAGGGCGCGTCCGGCGGGAGTTTCCGGGCCCGACGGCGGCCCTGCCGGGGGTGATCCCCCCGGCGCGGCCGCCACCGGCCCGGACGCCTCCCACCGGGGCTACTGCCCGCCCTTCTGCACGTAGGAACGGACGAACTCCTCCGCGTTCTCCTCGAGGACCTCGTCGATCTCGTCCAGGATCGCGTCCACGTCGTCGGTGAGCTTCTCGTGACGCTCCTGGACGTCCGGGGACGCCTGCGCCTCGGTCTCTTCGACTTCGTGCTCCTGACGCCCGGTCTGCTTCTGGCCGCCGGTTTCCTTGGTCGCCATCCCTGACACCTCCGCTGCTCGGGGGGACGCCTCTCCCCATATCTTCCCCGAACCGACCGACAATGCGCGCGAAAGAGCGCGCGATCTTCGGCCCGGCCGCTGTGGCCAGACAACCCGGTGAGCGCCGGGAAGGCAAACGCGCGGTATCCGGCCCGGCGGCGGGCACGCCGGGGCGTGGGAGCCGACCGCGTTAGACCGGATCGTTATCGAGGTCACACTCTTCGTGGCCGCCTTTCGGCACAGAGCGACCGCGTCCGGGACGACAATTGATGGATCACGGCACGACCTAGCGCACGGGTGGTCGATGGCATCGCACGCACGGCAACTGCTGGCGGATCGGTACAAGCTGCTGACGCCCTTCCGGCGCGACGGCGGCGGGATCATGTGGCAGGCGCACGATCTTCGCCTCAAGCGCGACGTCGCGATCAAGGAAGTGCAACCGCCGTACCGGGTGGACGTGGCCGACCTGCCGGCCGCTCGCCGGCAGGCCCTGCGGGAGGCCCGTTCCGCGGCCCGGCTCAGCCACCCGGCCGTCATCACCGTGCACGACCTGCTGGAGGACAAGGGCCGGCTCTGGATCGTGACAGAGCTCCTGCAGGGCCTCACGCTGGGCGACACCGTCCGCCACCTCGGCCGGCTGCCGGTCCACTGGACCGCCTGGGTGGGCTTCCAGCTCCTGTCGGGCGTACGGCACGCGCACGCGATGGGCGTCGTCCACGGCGACATCCGGCCCGCCAACGTCATGCTGACCGAGGACCGGGTAGTGCTGACCGACTTCGGCATCGCCGCCTTCGACCGGGACCCCGCCGGGTCGACGACCGTGCCCGTGGCGCGGTCGGGCGCCTTTCTCGCCCCGGAGCGGCTGCGCGGGAAGGGCCTGGCCCCCGCCGCCGACCTGTGGTCGTTCGGCGCCACGCTGTACTGCGGGGTCGAGGGGCGGCCGCCGTACCCGGCCTCGGGCCCGCTGCCGGCCGCGGCGCTGCTGGGCCGCGAGCCTGAGCCGCCGCACCGGGCGGGCCCCCTGCGACCGCTGATCGAGGGCCTGCTGCGGCACGACCCGGACGAACGGCTCACGGTCGACCAGGCGATGCACGTGCTCGTGGACGTGTTGCGGCGGCAGGGCATCCCGGCCGCGACGCCGGGCCGTACGGCAGGCGAGCTGCCCAGCCGCACCACGCCCGACACGGCGCCCAAAATGAGCGGAGCGCACCCCTCTGGCCGTTCCTCCGGCCACGGGTGGCCCCTTGCACCCCGGGAACTCACAGCGCCCGGGGAACTCACCACCGGGCGCTTCTACGACGTGGATTCACGCCGCCGGGACAATCCCTACTGGCCCACCCCCACGACCGGGCCCCGCCGGCCCAGGCCTCCACGCCTCCCGTAGCCCCCGGGCCGCCGGCCTGCGGCTTCGCGGGGCGGGACGGGCCGGACGACTCCCCCGGGTTCGCGGCCGGGGAAGCCGCCCGTGCCCGCCTCCCTGTGATCAGTCGTCGTGGTGGGCGCGGAACTTGACGATCCGCCCGGTCGCGATCGCGACGTAGACCTCGTACTCCCGGTGGCTCTTGCGCAGCTCGACCTTCCAGGTGCGGTGGCCGTGCTCCCACTCGCGTTCGACCTCGGTCACCCGCGCGCCGGGCACCCGCCTCGTCGCGATCGCGATCGCCTGGCTCCGGGTGACCGAGGTCTGGGAGACGGAAGCGGAGGCGTTCGCGGAGAGAGGGGCGGGCACGGCGGCGGCGACGGCGGTTCCCCCGGCGGCCAGAGCGGCGACGGTGACGGCGGCGGCGAGAGCGATCTTCGTTGTCTTTCTCATGCCCCGAGGTTCGCAGCGATCATGCTAGGGCCGCGCTAAGCGATCCCTAAAGCGTGGTTTTCCCTCTGCTCGTCGCGGACTCGAACCGTCGGACCGCGGTCGGGCCCGCACGACCGGGGCTGTGAATGCCTGTCACCTGGCGGTGAACACAGCGGCGTAGACGCCGTTCTCCATGTCGACGCTGACCGGGTACAGCCCCTTGGCCGCCATCTCGTCGAACCGCTTCTGGTACTGGGCGGCGCTCATTCCGTGGAAGGCGTACCAGGTGCGGATCCCGTCCTTCACCCAGACGGTGGAGTACGTCTTGCCGTCAGGACCGACCGCTATGACGGACGGCCGATATCCGGCCCTGACCCTGTCATCGAACCGGGACTGATAGGCGGATGCCGGCACGGAGAGGGTGTAGTTCCAGGCGACGCCCGCCGGGTTGGCCACCCAGACCGCCACATAGCGCGGGTCGGACGCCGTACCGTACACGTTGACCGAGACGGGGATGAAACCCTTGGTGTTCAGCATGTCGAAGCTGATCGCCTCGAACTCGCCGGCGCTGATGCCGTGGCGGGCGACGAACGTGCCCGCCTTCTTCTCGAAGATGGCGGCGAACGTGGCGGCTGACCCGCTGCCGGTCGCGCTCACCACGCTGGGCTGGTAGCCGTCAGAGGTGAGCTGGTCGAACAGCCTCTGGTATCCGCCGGTATAGCCACCGGTGGCTCCGGTGGCGTTGACCACCCGCTTGAGCCACTGGGGGCCGGGCCTGCTGTCCCAGAACATCGCGTATCTTTCCTGAGAATCCTGAAGCCCGACCGATATGGCCACCGGGCGCAACGTCTTGTGCGTGTTCCGAATGAACTTGTCACGGCGGTAGGAGTCGAGGTGGTTCAGGCCGTGGTAGGCGCGGTACTGATACGGGGCGCCGGCGCTGGTGCCCGCCGACGCCGGCGGCGCGACCGCCGGAAGAGCGGCCAGGACCATCGCGGCGGCTACCGTGATCTTCCGTGGAGTGCGCATCGTCTCTCCCATCGCCGAGGATCGGGCCCGAGCGCCCCAGTGGCATCGCGGTCGTGGCCACGGCTCCCAAGTTAGGCGCGCGAGCGGCTGCGAGTGATCCGTGTCAGCACGGACATCGGTCCCGGTGCCAGCCCCGGCCCGGCCGCGCGAGGCTCATGGGCGTCCTGGTCCGGATCCGCGGCCTTCGAACCGCCACACGGCCTCACCCGGGAACAGGGCCCGAGCCCAAGAGCAGGCGCACCTCGGCGCCCCCGAGGTCCGATCGGCCGACGGCCAGGGAGCCCCCCGAGTCCTCGGCCACACGGCGGGCGATGTCCAGCCCGAGCCCCGTCGAGCCCGCGCCGCTCTCCCCGCGTCGCGGCGGATCGCCGGGGCCGAAGCCGGGCCCGGCGTCCGAGACCGTCAGGGTCACCGCCTCACCCGGCCCGGAGGCCAGGCGCACGCGGAAGGACGTCCCGTCGGAGGTGTGCGCGAAGACGTTGCCGAGGAGCGCGTCGACGCAGTCGGCCAGGTCCTCGGCCGGGACCGCCACCGGCAGCGGGCCGGGCGCGAGGTCGAGCGCGAAGGTCCTGGACTGGTCCTCCGCCAGCACCGACCAGAACTCCACTCTGCCGCGCACCACCGCGACGGCGTCGCAGGAGGCCCGTTCCCGCGACCGCCGCCGCACATCGTTGATCACGGCCGTGACCGCCCGCTCCAGCGCGTCGACGCGGGCCTCCATCCTGGCCGCCTCGCCGGGGTCGGCCAGCGACTCCGCTTCGAGCCGCAGGCCGGTCAGAGGGGTGCGGAGCCGATGGGAGACGTCCGCCACCATCTCGCGCTCCTCGGCGAGCAGGTCGGAGATGCGTCCCGCGAGGTGGTTGAGGGCCAGGCCCGCCGTACGGACCTCGGGCGGGCCCTGCGGGGTCGCCCTGGCGGTCAGGTCGCCCTTCGCGAGGCGGTGGGAGACCCGGGCGAGCGCGGTGGTGGGCCGCACGACCGCGCGGGCGAGACGGTCGGCGACCAGGATGCCGACCCCCACCAGGGCGACCCCGAGGACCAGCAGCGCGAGCCACGTCCGGTGGACACCGCGGTCGAGGTCGTCGTCGCCGAGGAAGGCGCGGACGACGGCGGTGCCGCCCGGCGCCCCCTGCACCGCCACCAGGATCTCCCTGCCGCCCGGCACGGCAGCGGTCAGGCTCCGGCCGCGTGCGGCGAGATCGACGGCGCGGGTGCGGGCCGCCACGGCCCCGAGCACACGGCCGTCCGCGAGGAAGACCGTGACGGGGTGCCCGCTCGACGCCCCTGCCTGCTCGGCGGTCAGCCGCAGCGTCTCCTCGTCCACCGCGCCGACGGCCACCGCGACGGACTCGGCGGCCCGGGTCGCGGAGGCGACGGCCTCGCTGTGCGCCACCGACCGCACCAGCAACGCCAGCGGCACCAGCAGCGACACCAGGACGAGCGACGTGGTCGCCGCGACGAGGGCCGCGAGCCAGCGCCTCATCGGCTCACTCCCCGGGCGAAGGCGGCGCGGTCAGGCGCACGCCCACCCCGCGGACCGTCTGGAGATAGCGCGGCCGCTGGGCGGTCTCGCCGAGTTTGCGGCGCAGCCAGGACAGGTGGACGTCGACCGTCTTGTCGGTGCCCCCGTAGGGGATGCGCCAGACCTCGGTGAGCAACTCACGCTTGGTGACGACCTGCCCGGCCCGGGACGCCAGATAGTGCAGCAGGTCGAACTCCCGCGGCGTCAGGTCCAGTGCCGCGCCGTCGAGCGTCGCCTCCCTGCTGCCCGGGTCCACGCGCAGCGTCCCCACCGTCAGGGAGGTGTCCGTACGCCCGGTGTCGATCCGGCGCAGCACGGCGCGGATGCGTGCGTCGAGTTGCGCGGCGCTGTAGGGCTTGACCACGTAGTCGTCCGCGCCGGCGTCGAGCAGGCGGACCATGTCGGCCTCCCCGTCCCTGGCGGTGGCGACGATGACCGGGACGCGGCTCACCGCACGGAGCATGCGCAGCAGGTCGGCGCCGTCCATGTCGGGCAGGCCGAGGTCGAGCACGATCAGGTCGGGGCGGTCCTCGACGGCCGATCGCAGGCCGTCGAGGGCGGTGGAGGCGGAGGAGACGGCATGGCCGCGATCGCGCAGGCTCCTGGTGAGGGAGGTGCGGATGGGGGCGTCGTCTTCGATGAGCAGCACGCTTGGCATTTGAGCGCTACGGTAGCCGCCCGACGAAAGCGGCATAAGTCCGTTATCCGGGCCTTAGCAATCCCTTAGCGTTCGCGGTGGGAGAGTGGGCGGCGTGAACAGCCGCCTCGTATTCGCCGTCGCCGGGTGGCTCCTGGCCGCCGCCCTCGCCACCGGCACGGGCGTCGCGGTGCTCGGCCTGCTCGGCCGGCCGCTCACCGGCCAGGCGGAGCGGCCGATGACGGCAGAGGAGATCCGCCTCGCGCTCGCCCGGGACACCCCCGGCCCGCCCTTCCCGGCCTCCACCCCCGCCGGTGCGACCCCGGCGGGCTCATCCGGCGGCGAGACGCCGGATGCCGCGACGGGACGCAGGCTCGTCTCCACCGGCGCGGGCAGCCTGATCGCCCGATGCGACGGCGGGCTGGTCCGGCTCCAGTCGTGGACCCCGGCGCAGGGCTTCGAGGTGGACGACGTCGACCCGGGGCCGGACGACCGCGCCCGGGTGAAGTTCGAGTCGGACGAGGGCAGGCTCGAGATCGAGGTTCGCTGCGCCGGCGGCGTGCCGGTCCCCCGGGTCACCCGGCACGACGACTGACCGGGTCACCGGCCGGCGCCGCTTCCTCTCAGCCCTCGCCGGTGAGGGCGGCGACGAGGTCGGCGGCCGTACGGCACCGGTCGAGCAGGTCGCCCACGTGCGCCTTGGTGCCGCGCAGCGGCTCCAAGGTCGGCACGCGCTGCAGCGACTCGCGGCCGGGGATGTCGAAGATGACCGAGTCCCAGGAGGCGGCGGCGACCGACTCGCTGTACTGCCGCAGGCACCGGCCGCGGAAGTAGGCCCGGGTGTCGGTGGGCGGCATCTCGACCGCCCGGTCGATGTCCTCGTCGGTCACCAGGCGCTGCATGCGGCCCCTGGCGACCAGCCGGTTGTACAGGCCGCGGTCGGGGCGGATGTCGGAGTACTGCAGGTCGACCAGTTGCAGCCGCGGATGCGACCACGGCAGGTTGTCGCGGGTGCGGTAGCCCTCCAGGATCTCCAGCTTGGCGACCCAGTCGAGCTCCCGGGACAGCTGCATCGGGTCCTCCGCGAGCCGGGTGAGCACCGACTCCCAGCGGTTGAGCACGTCCTTGGTGAGGTCGTCCACGCCCGAGCCGAAGCGGTCCTCGACGTACTTGCGGGCCTGCTCCAGGTATTCCATCTGCAACTGCACGGCGGTCATCTTCCGCCCGTTGCGCAGCGCGATCTCGTACTTGCAGGTGGGGTCGTGGGAGACCGCGCGCAGCGCCGCGACCGGCGACTCGGGGGTCAGGTCGATGGTGAGGAACCCCTCCTCGATCATCGCCAGGACCAGCGCCGTCGTGCCGAGCTTCAAATATGTCGAAATTTCCGACATGTTGGCGTCGCCGATGATCACGTGCAGCCGCCGGTACTTCTCGGGGTCGGCGTGCGGCTCGTCCCGGGTGTTGATGATCGGCCGCTTGAGCGTGGTCTCCAGCCCGACCTCGACCTCGAAGAAGTCGGCCCGCTGGCTGATCTGGAAGCCCTCGCCACGCGAGTCCTGCCCGATGCCGACCTTGCCCGCGCCGCAGACGACCTGCCGCGACACGAAGAACGGCGTCAGGTGCCTGACGATGTCGGCGAAGGGCGTCGCGCGGCGCATGAGGTAGTTCTCGTGGCAGCCGTACGACGCGCCCTTGGCGTCGGTGTTGTTCTTGTAGAGCTGGATGGGGGCGTTGCCGGGCATGGAGGAGGCCCGCACGGCGGCGTCGTACATCACCCGCTCCCCCGCCTTGTCCCAGATCACCGCGGCCCGGGGGTTGGTGCACTCGGGCGTGGAGTACTCCGGGTGCGCGTGGTCGACGTACAGGCGCGCGCCGTTGGTGAGGATCACGTTGGCGAGCCCGAGGTCCTCGTCGGTGAGCTGGCTCTGGTCGGCCACCTCACGGGCCAGGTCGAATCCCCGGGCATCGCGGAGCGGGTTCTCCTCCTCGAAGTCCCACCGGGCCCGGCGAGCCCGGGCGGCCGACGCCGCCAGGTACGCGTTGACGACCTGTGAGGAGGTCACCATCGCGTTCGCTCCCGGTTGACCGGGCACGGCGATGCCGTACTCGGTCTCGATGCCCATCACCCGCCGAACCGTCATTCGCACCCCGCCTGTTTCAGGCCGTCGTAGTCATATCCGAGCCTAGCCCTTTCTCTATGCCCTGCTACCGAACAGTTACGGCACAGATGCCTCGGGACTTTGCGCCGGAATGGCCGTCGCAGTCCGGGAGGTACCCCCGCGGCCCCGGGGACGGGACCTCCGGGAGCGGTCGAGCAGGGCCCCCAGCCTGGCACGAAGCCAGCGCTGACCGGGCTTGTCGACCATACGGTAGATCAGATACGCGAGCCCGATCGAGACCGCCATCGTGATCGCGACCAGCGGCCACGGGTCGATCACGTCCCGGTACGCGGGGATCACGACGGCCGAGACCGTCTGGTGCAGGAGATAGAGCGGATACGTGAGGGCCCCGAGGGCGACCAGGCGACGCCAGCGCACCCACCGCAGCCAGCCGAGGGCGACCGCGGCCATCAGGAGGTAGACGACCGTGATCGCGACGACGACCGCCTCCGGAGGCGCCGGGTAGCGCGCGATGCCGACCAGGCGCACCCGCTCCCCCACGCGCTCCATGGCGGCGTACAGGGACATCCCGTAGCCGGCGGCCACGAGCAGCCATGGGACGAGAGCCCCCGAACGCACCCCGAAGCGGTGGATCAGGAAGAAGGCCATGCCCGCGATGAAGTACGGCGCCTGCCGCGGCATGAAGACGAAGACGAGCGTCTCGTTCTGGGTGAACTCGGCCAGCAGCGCCAGGCCGAACCAGGCCGCCAGGAACACCAGGCAGCGCCGCAGCGTGATCCCCACGAGGGAGAACAGCGCCACGAGGACGTAGAACCGCAGTTCCACCCAGAGGGACCAGAAGACGCCGCCGGCGTGGCCCACGCCGAACGCCCCCTGGAGCATGGTCAGGTTGAGCAGGTACTCGCCGTCTTCGAGCTTGGGGTCGAATCCGGCGACCCCGCTGAAGCGATACATGATGAAGATCACGAGCACGGCGAACCAGTACGCCGGGTACAGCCGCGACACCCGGGAGACGGCGAACTCGCCGACCGTGTGCCCCCAGACGCTCATCAGGATGACGAACCCGCTGATGAGGAAGAACAGCTCCACGCCGAGGATGCCCAGGGTGGTGAGGCGGGCGACCGGCTCGAACAGCTTGGTGGGGTACTCGTCCCACAGGGATCTGCTGGCCGCCATGAAGTGGAAGGCCATGACGGCGAACGCGGCCACGAAGCGCAGGACGTCGAGCTCGACCAGGCGGCGGCCCTTGGCGTCCGCGGCGGCGCCCCGCGCCGGGACCGCGTCCCGCGCGGCCGAGGCCGGAGCGGACTGCCGCACGGGCTGTCTCACAGGCTGTCCCACAGCGGTCATCCGCGCGAGCCAAGGAAGATCATGCCCTCTTTGACGTGATCACTCCGGGTTTCGGTTCCCTCGGATCACGATCGTCACGGAAGGTCGCTTTTGGCCCGCCTACTGCCACCCTGTCCGTGTGCCGGTCTCGGAAAGAGCCCGGAAAGCCGGAGGAGCGGCGCGATCCGGGATCGCGCCGCTCCTCGATGGCACCGGTCCGGCCGGAGCCGGGGTGTTACAGGTACTGGCCGGTGTTGGCGACCGTGTCGATCGACCGCCCGGCCTCGGTGCCCTGCTTGCCCTGCACGAGCGTGCGGATGTAGACGATCCGCTCGCCCTTCTTGCCGGAGATGCGGGCCCAGTCGTCGGGGTTGGTGGTGTTGGGCAGGTCCTCGTTCTCGGAGAACTCGTCCACGCAGGCGGCCAGCAGGTGCGAGATCCGCAGGCCCTTCTGCCCGGTGTCGAGGAACTCCTTGATGGCCATCTTCTTGCCCCGGTCCACGATGTTCTGGATCATGGCGCCGGAGTTGAAGTCCTTGAAGTAGAGGACTTCCTTGTCGCCGTTGGCGTAGGTCACCTCGAGGAAGCGGTTCTCCTCGCTCTCGGCGTACATCCGCTCGACGACCCGCTGGATCATCGCGGCGATCGTGCCCTCGCGGCTGCTGCCGTGCTCGGCCAGGTCGTCCGGGTGCAGCGGCAGGTCGCTGACGAGGTACTTCGAGAAGATGTCCTTCGCCGCCTCGGCGTCGGGCCGCTCGATCTTGATCTTGACGTCCAGGCGGCCGGGCCGCAGGATCGCCGGGTCGATCATGTCCTCGCGGTTGGAGGCGCCGATGACGATGACGTTCTCCAGGCCCTCGACACCGTCGATCTCCGAAAGGAGCTGGGGAACGATGGTGTTCTCGACGTCGGAGGACACACCGGAGCCGCGGGTGCGGAAGATCGAGTCCATCTCGTCGAAGAACACGATCACCGGGGTGCCCTCGGACGCCTTCTCACGCGCCCGCTGGAAGACCAGGCGGATGTGCCGCTCGGTCTCGCCGACGTACTTGTTGAGAAGCTCGGGGCCCTTGATGTTCAGGAAGAAGCTCTTGCCGGACTGGCCGGTCTTCTCCGCGACCTGCTTGGCCAGGGAGTTGGCCACCGCCTTGGCGATGAGCGTCTTGCCGCAGCCGGGCGGGCCGTACAGCAGCACGCCCTTCGGCGGCCGGAGCTTGTGCTCGCGGAACAGGTCGGCGTGCAGGTAGGGCAGCTCGATGGCGTCCCTGATCTGCTCGATCTGCCGGCCGAGGCCGCCGATCTCCTCGTAGGAGATGTCGGGGACCTCCTCGAGGACGAGCTCCTCCACCTCGGACTTGGGGATGCGTTCGTAGACGTAGTTGGAACGGGGTTCGAGCAGGAGGGAGTCGCCGGCCCGCAGCGGCTGGTCCAGCAGCGAGTGGGCGAGCTTGACGACCCGCTCCTCGTCGGCGTGCGAGATGACGAGCGCGCGGTCGCCGCTCTCCAGCAACTCCTTGAGCATCACGATCTCGCCGACGTCCTCGTAGCCGAGGGCCTCGACGACGTTGAGCGCCTCGTTCAGCATGACCTCCTGGCCACGCTTGAGCGAGTCGACGTCGACCGCCGGACTGACGTTCACACGGAGCTTGCGCCCGCCAGTGAACACCTCGATCGTGCCGTCATCCCTGGCCTCGAGGAAAACACCGAATCCGGACGGCGGCTGTGCCAGCCGGTCGACCTCCTCCTTGAGGGCGACGATCTGATCCCTGGCCTCCTTGAGGGTGGAGACCAAACGCTCGTTCTGGCTTGTGAGGGCGGCCACCTGTGCCTGCGCCTCGTGGAGACGCTCCTCGATAACCCTGGCCTGCCGGGGAGACTCGGCCAGCTTCCGGCGCAACGCGGTGATCTCCTCTTGCAGGAAGGAGACCTGTGTTGTGAGATCCGCGACCTCCCGTTCGCGCTGCGCGGCTCGAGCCTCAGCGTCGTCGCGAGCTGCCACGCCCCGTCACCTCCTTCCCCGTCGAGAACGACTACTCAAGACCCTACCTATCTTGGCGCTGTACGTAACCTGGCCGGGCAGTGTTCGTGTAGTTACGTTGGGTGTTCGGCGTTTGATACCTTATGGACCGATTGTTCGGGTCACCATTAGGAACACACCCATATGTTCCCGTGTCACGCGGCTTTGCCGGGTTGTGGCCGAATCGTCACACTTGTTCGATCCCCTCTCCATACGCCCCCTTGGCGGGACGCCTGCGCCGCGGCGGGGGCGTGACACCGTCCGCCATGCGACGGGCCGTGACGAGAAATCCCGTGTGGCCGACCATCCGGTGGTCGGGCCGTACGGCGAGCCCTTCGACATGCCAGTCGCGAACCAGGGTCTCCCACGCGTGAGGCTCGGTGAAACTCCCGTGCTCCCGCAGGGTTTCCACCGTTCTGGACATTTGGGTCGTTGTCGCAACATAGCAGCAAATAACTCCCCCAGGGGTAAGGGACTTCGCCGCCGCGTCAACACACTCCCAAGGCGCGAGCATGTCCAGGACGACGCGGTCGACGTCCGCCTCGTCCAGCGCGTCGACGAAGTCGCCGACCACCAGGCGCCACTGCCCCACCGGACCGCCGAAGAACTTCTCCACGTTCTTGGTGGCCACCTCGGCGAAGTCCGCCCGCCGCTCGTAGGAGGTGACCTTCCCCTCCGGGCCGACCGCGCGCAGCAGGAAGCAGGTGAGCGCGCCGGACCCCACGCCGGCCTCGACCACCCGCGCGCCGGGGAAGATGTCGGCCATGGCGACGATCTGCGCCGCGTCCTTCGGGTAGACCACCGCGGCGCCGCGCGGCATCGACACCGCGTAGTCGGCCAGCAGGTGCCGGAACGCCAGGTAGGCCGTGCCGCCGGAGGACCGCACCACAGAGCCCTCGGGCTGTCCGATCAGGTCGTCGTGCGGGATCGACCCCTTGTGCGTGTGGAAGACGCCGCCCTCTTTCAGCGTCACCGTGTGCCGCTTGTTCTTGGGGTCGGTGAGCTGGACCTGATCTCCGGCCCGGAACGGGCCGTGCCTGCGAAAACCCATGCGGAAAAGGCTAGTGCCGCGACCGACGAGATTTGCCAGGGGCGGGAGCGGCGGAGGCCGGGAAAACACCTGGCCGGTGCGGTGTCACTGCTGGTAACAATGGGACATGTTGCCCCAAGAGGCGATCCCCGCCGGGCCGGCCGTTCTGCGCCTGCCCGCCGAGGGGGACGCCGACCAGATCGCCCGAGCCTGTGCCGACCCCGATATCGCGAGGTTCATCCCCTTCCTCCCCTCGCCATACTCCCGAGACGACGCGCTGGCGTGGATCACCAAGACCGTGCCCGAGATGTGGGAGAACGGCGGTGCCGGCTTCGTCGTCGCGGACCCGGTCACGGACGAGATCCTCGGGACCGCGGGGCTCAAGCCGCCGGACCGCTTCGGCGCCTCCGAGGTGGGCTACTGGCTGGCACCGTGGGCCCGGGGGCGCGGCGTCGCCACGGCCGCAGTGCGGACGCTCGCCGAGCGGGCCTTCGCCCGGGGCGTCCCCCGGATCGGGCTGCTCGCCGACGTGGAGAACGTCACGAGCCAGCAGGTCGCCTTGCGGTGCGGCTTCGCCTTCGAGGGCGTGCTGCGCGGGGCCGGCACTCCCCGGGGCGGCACCCCCGCCGACGTCGCCGCGTTCGGGCGGCTGAGCACCGACCCCGGCGACCCGATCACGCCCTTCCTGCCGTTCTTCCCCGGGGGCTTCCCCCACGGGTCGCTCACCGACGGCGTCGTCCGGCTCACGCCGCTGACCACCGCCGACGCCGCCGACTACTTCGCGCTGGCGTCCGTGCCGGACGTGATGGACTCGCACGTGCCGCCCGGACAGCCGGAGTACGCGGGCAGCGAGATCGTGTGCCGGTACGCGGGGCACCGGTGGCTGATCGGGCAGCGGGCGGACATCGCCATCAGGGACGCGGGGACCGGCGAGTACGCCGGGGACATCCAGCTCACCGGCGTCATCCCGCCGCTCGGCCAGGCGATGCTCGGCTACAGCCTCCGTCCGGAATTCCGCGGCAGGGGCCTGGTGACGCGGGCGGCGAACCTGCTGGTCGAGTGGGCGTTCGCGAACACGCCGCTGCGCCGGATCATCGCGGGGACCACGCCGGACAACGTCTCGTCGCACCGCGTGCTCGAACGGGCGGGCTTCGCCCGGGAGTACCTGGTCGAGGGGCTGCTGCCCGGCCCCGGGGGGACCCGCCTGGACGACGTCCAGTGGGCCAGGACACGCCCCTGAGGCCTCGGAGCGGAACGGACCTCCCGCGCTCGGGCGCCGCCCGGAACCCGGTGCCCGAGCGCGGGGCCGTCCGCGGCTCGAGACGCCCGTCGGGCGTCCCGGCCACGCCGGTGCCGGCCGCTCCCTCAGTCGGCTCCGTACGCGGCCCTCAGCTTGGCGAAGGCGGCGTCGGTGCCCTGGAGCGCCCGGTCGATCTCCTCGTCGGTGTGGGCGGCCGACAGGAACCAGTTGTGCCAGGGATGGAGGTAGACCCCCTCCTCCAGGCAGGCTCCGGCCCAGGCGATGCCCTTCTCCAGGGTGTCGTCGCCCTCGAAGGACAGCCACGGCACCTGCACCGGGCCGGTCTGGCGGACCACGAAGCCGTGCGCCGCCGCCTGGACGGCGAGGCCCTCGCGCAGCCGGGTCCCGGCCCGGTGCATGAGCGCGACGCCGTCGGTCTCGCGCAGGATCTCGATCGTCGCCTTGGCCGCGGCCATGGCGGTGGCAGAGAACCAGAAGGAACCGGTCGAATACAGCGTCTGGGCCGCCCCGCGCAGCGCGTCGGTCCCGGTGAGCGCCGCGATGGGGAAGCCGTTGGCCATCGCCTTGCTCCAGGCCGTCAGGTCGGGGCGCACGCCGAGCGGCTCCCACGAGCCGCGCAGGTCCAGCCGCCACCCGGCGCGTACGTCGTCGATGACCAGCGCCGCGCCGATCCGGTCGGCCAGCGCCCGCACGCCCCGGGCGAACTCCCCGTCGGCGTGCTCCTGGTCCTCGAACGAGTCGTGTTTGAACGGGGTGACCAGGATGGCGGCGACGTCGCCGTCCGCCTGCGCCGCGGCGGCCTCGGCACTGGCCAGGTCGTTGTAGGTGAACTCGATCGTGTCGGCCCGCTGGTTGGGGGTGACGCCCGACAGGCCGGGCGTGCACCAGGGGTCGGCGCCGTGGTAGGCGCCGTGGGCGACCAGCGCCTTCGTCCTGCCCGTCGCCGCCCTGGCCACCATCAGGGCCTGGGTGGTGGCGTCGGTGCCGTTCTTGGAGAACATGGCCCAGTCGGCGGAGGGGATGAGGTCCACCAGCAGTTCGGCGAGCTCCACCATGACCGGGCCGGGGCCGTTCAGGCAGTCGCCCTCCGCCTGCTGCGCCGCGGCGGCGGCCTCCACTCGCGGATTGCGGTGGCCGACGATCATCGGCCCCCAGCTGCACATCAGGTCGACGTACTCGCGGCCGTCGGCGTCCCACTGCCGGGCGCCCTCGGCGCGGACGAAGAACTGGGGGTAGCGGTCCCCGTGCAGGGCCGCGTTGAGGTGGCCGTACATGCCACCGGGGATGACCTTCGCGGCACGGGCCCGCAGGGAGGCGTCGAGGGACATGGGCGGCACTCCTGAGGTCGGGGAAATCGGCGAGGTGAGGGGCCGGGGTCAGGCGTCCGGGCCGGGGTCTTCGGGAACGGAGCCGTCCAGGCCGGCGTCGGAGCCGAGGCCGCCCGCGACCCGGGCGGCGACGGCGGTGCCGAGGCGGGCGGCGCCGAGGACGTCCCGGCCGCGCAGCAGTCCCGCGGCGAATCCGGCGCAGTACGCGTCGCCGCAGCCTGTGGTGTCGACCACCGGCACGTCCAGGGCGGGCACGCGGGTGACCCCGCCGGCGGTGGCCACGAGGCTGCCGGCGGCTCCCAGGGTGACGATCACGCCCTTCGGGCCCTCGGCGAGCAGCGCGGCCGCGGCCTCCTCCGGCGTCGGCGCTCCGCTCAGCATGAGCGCCTGCTCCTCGTTCGGCAGGAGGTAGTCGACGTGGGGCAGGAACGCGCGGACGCCGGGCATGAGGTCGGGCATGTTCGACAGCAGGTCCAGCGTGACGGCCGTGCCGCCCTCGCGGGCCTTGTCGAGCAGCGCGAAGAAGGCGGGGTCGTGCAGGCCCCAGGTGACGTCCATACCGCCGAGGTGCACCACCTTCGCGGCGGTGAGACGGTCCGCGTCGAGGTCGGCGGTCGCCAGGCCCAGGTTGGCCCCGGGCACGTGGAACGAGGGCCGTCCGCCGTCGGGACGGATGGGCAGGATCGAGGCCGCCGTCTGCTCCCCCGGCCTGCGCACCACGCCGCTCACGTCCACACCGTGCCGCGCCATGATCATCAGGAGGAAGTCGCCGAGCTCGTCGTCGCCGACGGCGCCCATCGAGGCGACCGGCACGCCGATCTTCGCCAGGGCCACGGCCGTGCCCGCGGCCGCGCCGGCCGCGGTGATGCGGATCTGCTCAAGCAGGTGGGTGTCCTGACCGGCCGGGATGGACTCGACCGGGCGGGCCAGGACGTCGACGATATGCACGCCGACCGTCACTACCGTCATGAGCGGATAATAGACGGGCGCTCGACTAAAATGTCAACCGAGGTGGTGGACCATGCCGAAGATCGTCAATCACGAGGAGCGCAGGGGCGAGGTCGTCGCGGCGGCCCGCCGGATCATCCTGCGCGAGGGCATCGAGGCCGCGACGACGCGGGCCATCGCCAAGGAGGCCGGCTACTCCAACGGGGTGCTCACGCACTACTTCGCCGACAAGGACGAGATCCTGCTGTCGGCCCTGGAGGCGTCCCATCGCCGGATCGCCGACCGGCTGCGGGAGAAGCTGTCGGGCCGCACCGGACTGGCGGCGCTGCGCGAACTGCTGCTCGACAACGTGCCCCTGGACGACGAGCGGGCCGGGGAGACCGGGCTGGAGGTGGGCTTCTGGGGGCGCAGCCTGACCAGCCCCGCGCTGCTGGAGGTCCAGCGGCGGGAGGCCGCCGAGCTCCGCTATCTGGTGACGAGCCTGCTCAGATGCGCCGCCGAGGCCGGTGAGATCCGTACGGACGAGGACCAGGAGGACGTCGCGGAACGGCTGCTGGCGCTCGTGGACGGGCTGAGCGTCCACCGGCTGCTGTATCCGGCGCACGTCACCGGCGAGCGGCTGGAGCGGCTGATCCTGAGCGAGATCGACCGGCTCCGCCCCTGATCCGGCCGCCGGGAGCAGGTGACCCCGGCGGCCTCGGGGTTCGTCAGGCGTTGCGGTGGGCCTCGTACCGCATCGTGCGCGAGACGCCGACACGCACGGTCGTGCCGGGCAGGATCGGCACCGGCTCGTTCGGCGGGATGTCGTAGAAGTTGGGGTCGCCGGGCGGCTGGATCTGGGTGCCGTTCACCGAGCCCAGGTCGAGCAGGTTGACGTCCCAGTTGTCCAGGAAGACCCGCAGGTGGCGGCGCGACACCGAGCCGTCGGGGCTGGTGACCCTGGCCGGCCTGGCCTCGCCCGACTGCACCTCGGGCGCGCGCTCGGGGTCCCGGCCCAGCAGGTAGTCGGCCTCCAGCGGCAGCGCCATGCCGTCGTCGAGCACCAGCACGCCGAGCACCGGCCGGGGCCCCTTGTAGGGCACCACCGCCCGCTGGTCGATGGGGATGCCGCAGACCGCGCAGTAGGGCGCGCGCGGGTCGTTGAAGTGGTCGTTCTTGCAGTCGACGCCGTAGACCATCGGCCGCTGCTCCGGCTCGGGCGCCGCGTCCATCTGGGTCGCCTCGCCCGGCTCCTCGTCGGCGGATGCCTGCGGCACCGGCTCGAACGGCCCGCTCGGCGGGCCGTCCGGCCCGCCGTGGTCATGCGGCCCGCCCAGGTCGTACGGGGGGTTCAGGTCGTGCGGGGCGCCGCGGTCCTCGGCGGGCTCGGGCAGCGGGGGCATCGGCTGCGGTCCCGAGTGGTGCAGCGGCCCCGGGTCGGAGAGAGCGGGCGGCAGCGGCGGCAACGGCTGGGAGACGTGGGACGGCGGCTGTACGGGCGGCGGCGCGAGCGGCTGGGACGACCCCGGGGACGACGCCCCCTGCTCGGCCGACGGCCCGCCACCGGGCATCGGACCGGACGGGAACGGCGGCACGGGCGGCGGGGGCACGGGCGACGGCACTACGGGCCCGCGCGGGGCGATCGGCTCCGGAGCGCCGATGGGCGGGGGCTGGACGCCCTGCTGTCCTTGCTGCTGCGGCTGGGGCGGGCGCGGGGGCAGCGGCGGGAAGGCGAGGTCGCCGTGCCGGGTGAAGTCGCACTCCAGCCCGGCCCCGGTGACCACACCGCCGTCCAGCCTGGCGTACGGGCTCGACGGGCCCGCTCCGGGCAGGCGCAGCTCGACCCGGGACACCGGGCCGTTGACGAGACGGTCGGTCCAGGTCAGCGCGTCGTGCCCGGCGAGGCGGACCTCGCCGTCGGGCCCGCCCGACACGGTCGCGTACGCGGCCCCGCTGACCAGCACGGCCACGCCGCCCCCGGCCGGCCCGGCGACCGCACAGGCCACCGGCTCACCGCCGAGCGACCTGTCCATGGCGCGCGCGAGGACCTGGGCCACCCGCCGGGCCAGCGCCCGGCCGTCCCCGCCCGTCGTGGCGGTCTCGCTCAGCGCACCCAGCAGGTCCTCGACCGGCTGGTCGCCGCCGGTGCCGCACACGAGCAGCAAACCGTTCAGATGGGCGACCACGCCCTCCCCCGGCAGCGGGCGGACCACCCCCACGCCCTGTTCCGTCACAGAAGTTCTCCCTCCGGAAACGCCACCGGATGACCGGCACCATCGCCGGCACGCCATGTGCCGGATCGATCACCCCAGAAAGTAGCAAAAAAGAGTGGTGAACCGGCCTGCCGGAGCCCGCGGCGGGCGGCCGGACGGCACCCCGCCCCGGTCTCGATCAGCACCCTAGTCCCCGGCGACGCCGCGCTCACACGCCGCTGAACATGCGGTTGACGTCGGCGGTGGCGAGCACGCCGTAGATCTCGCCGCCCCGCTCGACGAGCAGGTATTCCGGCGCCGGGGTCTCCCGCATGGCGTCGAGCAGGGACTCCCCCTCCAGATCGGCGCCGAGCACGAGCGAGGGCTCCAGGGAGCGGGACAGGGCGCCGACGTTCACCCACGGCCTGCGCTGCTCCGGAGTGGCGTTGACCGCCGCCTCGTTGACGATGCCGACCGGCCGCCCGTCGTGGTCGACCACCACCATGGCCCCCGCCCCCGCCTCCCGCGCCCGGCGCAGGCCCTCCGACAGCGGCACCTCGGCGGTGACCGGGATCGCCCGGCGGGCCAGCACCCGGGCCCGCAACTGCGGCAGCCGGGCCCGTACGCGGGCCACCCGCAGCGACTGGGAGGCCCCGAGCCAGATGAACGACGCCAGCACCACTGTCCAGAGCATGCTTCCGACACCGGGCTCCTGCCCGGCCATCAGGTTCATCAGCAGCGGCACCACGACCACCGCGATCGCGACGCCGCGGCCGACCCACGCGGCGGCCATCGTGCCGGTGCCCGCGTCGCGCTTGACCTTCCACACGGCGGCCCGCAGCATCCGGCCGCCGTCGAGCGGCAGTCCGGGGAGGAGATTGAAGATCCCCACGATCAGGTTGGACGACCAAAGCTGCCAGATCAGCACCGGCACGAGCCCGTCGGGCGGGTGCAGGAACATGGACAGCGGATCGACGGGACCGGTCACGAACGCGACCGCGGACACCACGTAACCGATCGTCGCAAGGCCCAGCGAGAGCAGGGGCCCGGCGAGCGCGACGTTGAACTCCCGGCCCGCCGTCTCGGGCTCACGTTCGATCTCCGAGACGCCGCCGAGCATGTAGAGGGTGATCCTGCGCACGGGAAGGCCGTAGTACTTGGCGACGACGCAGTGCGCCAGTTCATGGAGCAGGACCGAGGCGTAGAGCAGGACGGCGAAGACCAGCGCCACCGCGGAGCTGCCGATGAGCCCGTATCCGGGAAGACTGGCGGCGAAGACCGGCTGAAAGCTGTAGGTGATGAACGCCGCCACGATGAGCCAGGTGGGTGAGACGTAGACCGGGATGCCGAACGGCCGTCCCATCCGCAGTCCGGTGGACTCCTTGACCGGTGTGCTCATGTGGCCGCCTTCCCCTCCCACGCCCCTCGATGCTACGCGCCGGGCCGTGAGGTCAGCCTAAGAGCTCGCCCACCCCTCGCGCACCGTGTGATCGTCCCGGTGCGCCGGCCGGGACGGCGGCCGGCGGACCGGCACGGCGACCGATGCGGATTCCCGCGTGTCGAGGGTAAAGATTCGCACATACTTTCGCGGCGCGTGGGTCACCCCCGCTCTCCTGGGTAGTCGGGCGCACATGGGCCTGCGCGCACGTCTGTTCGACAGCATGACCAGCGCCCTGACGACGACGCTGCTCATGCGCATCGGATGGCTGGCGCATCGGCTCGTCCGGCCCGAGCCCGCCCTCGTCGAGCGGTTCCGCCGGCGCCTCGACGAGATCAACAGCGGTGACGGCAGCGGGCGGATCCAGAAGCCGGAGCACCACACGGGACTGGCCCCGCTGGCCGAGAGCATCAACGCCACCCTCGACCACGCCGCTCGGTGCTCCCGGTTCGCCTCCGACGTCTCGCACGAGCTCCGCAGCCCCCTCACCGCCCTGCGGGTGAGGCTCGAGGAGGCGCAGCTTCACATTCCGGAGACCGACCTGGACGAACTGCTCCGCGAGGGCCTGCGGGACGTCGACCGGCTGGAATCCATCATCGACGACCTCCTCACGCTGTGCCGCCTGCGGGCGGGGATCGCGACCACCCGGCCGCGCCCGGTCGACGTCTCCGAGGTGGTGAAGGAGGACGTCTCGCGGCAGAGCGGACCCGTCCCGGTCCTGCTCCGGCTCCAGCCCGGCGTGTACGTGAACGGCGTGCCGACACAGCTCGGCCGGATCCTGCTCAACCTGCTGAGCAACGCCCAGCGGCACGCCAGGCGATCGATCGTCGTCACCGTGCGGCGTGATCGTGACATCGCGGAGATGGCCGTCGACGACGACGGGGACGGGGTGCCGCCCGCCGATCGGGAGCGGTTCTTCGAGCGGTTCGTCAGGTCGGAGAAGTCGCTCCGCGTCGATCCTCACGGCGCCGGGCTCGGTCTGGCGATCTGCCGGGAGATGGCCTCGGCGCACGGCGGCACCATACACATCGAGGACTCCCCCGCCGGCGGCGCGCGCTTCGTGGTCCGGCTGCCCGCCATCGATCCGGTGAGGCGCGATGTGCCGGTACTCGCCGCCGCGGGGGCGGGCTCGGCCTGAGCCCGCCACGGCGCGCATGGAGAGGTGCGGGAGCGTTCTGTCGGCCCGGTGTCCTACAGTTCGGGCATGACCCTCGCCGAAGAGCGCGCCGTCATCGGGGCGCTTTCCCCCTCCCGGGCCGGTGACTTCATGACCTGCCCCCTGCTCTACCGGTTCAGGGTGATCGACCAGCTCCCCGAGCGGCCCTCGGCCGCCGCGGTCAGGGGCACGCTCGTTCACGCCGTGCTGGAACGGCTCTACGATCTGCCCGCGGAGGCGCGGACGGTCGCCGCCGCCCAGGATCTGCTGGAGCCCCAGTGGCGGCGGCTGCTCTCCGAGGAGCCCGACTACGCGGGGCTGTTCGAGGACGACGAGGAGCGGGACGCCTGGCTGACGCAGGCCCGCGGCATGGTCGAGCGTTACTTCACGCTGGAGGACCCCCGGCGGCTGGAGCCCGCCGAGCGGGAGATGTACGTCGAGGTCGTGCTCGACAGCGGGCTGCTGCTGCGCGGCTACATCGACAGGCTCGACGTGGCCCCGACCGGCGAGATGCGGGTCGTGGACTACAAGACGGGCACGGCGCCGGGGCGCGAGTGGGAGGCCAAGGCGCTGTTCCAGATGAAGTTCTACGCGTTGGCGCTGTGGCGGCGCAGCGGCCAGGTCCCCCGGATGCTCCAGCTCATGTACCTGGGCAACGGCGAGATCGTCCGTTACGTCCCCGACGAGGCGGACCTGCGGGCGACCGAGCGCAAGGTCGAGGCGCTCTGGGCGGCCATCGAGCGCGCCGTGCGCACCCGCGAGTGGCGCGCCCGCCGTTCGCGGCTGTGCGACTGGTGCGACCACCAGGCGCTGTGCCCGGAGTTCGGCGGCACTCCGCCGCCCGTGCCCGACCGCGAGCCCGGGCTCTCCGCCCGCGTCAGCAGAAGGTCGGCCAGCGACGAACTGTGACCCCCGGGGAACTCCTCCGTGGGGAGGAGGCCGGATATCCCTCCCGGGCAGGGTGGACGCGGGCGGCGAACGCCTAGATTTGGTTCGTGCGCACCACCCCCGGCAGTACGCGGTCCTGGCTTCGGGCTCATCCCCTGGTCTCCGACTCGATCCTCGCGGTGGTGCTGACGACCGCGTCCCTGTGGTGGATCGCCTCGACCGGCCCCGGTGAGGGAGCCGGGTGGCTGCGGTCCGTCCCGCCGCACCCGGCGGACGCGCTGAACCTGATCCTCGCGGCGGCCTGCACGCTGCCCGTGGCCCTGCGGCGTAGCCGGCCCTTCGTGCTGCTGGTGGCCACCTGCGTCCCCCAGGCGGCGCTGGACGCGCTCCACTACGACCCCGGCCTGAGCGAGTTCGGGGGGCTCGTCCTGCTCTACTCGGTGGCCGTCTGCCGGGGGCTGGCGCTGAGCCTGGCCGCCCTCGTCGTCTCCTTCTCCTCCTACGTCGCCGGCGTCGTCGCCGGGGTCATCGCCCCGTCCTGGACCGACCACGTCGTCGTCACCGCCGTCCTGCTGCTGTGCTGGGTGTGCGGCCGGGCGGTGCGGCTGCGCCGCGCCTACCTCGCGGAGCTGGTGCAGCGGGCCGACCGGCTGGAGCGCGCGCGGGAGGCCGACACCAGGGCCGCCAGGGCCGAGGAGCGCTCCCGCATCGCCCGGGAGCTGCATGACGTCGTCGCCCACCACGTCAGCGTGATGACGGTCCAGGCCGCCGCGGCCCGCAAGATGCTCGACACCAAGCCCGACGTCGCGCGGGACGCCCTCACCGCCATCGAGGAGATGGGCCGTACGGCGATGGCGGAGATGCGCAGCATCGTCGGCGTGCTGCGCACCGACGGCCCGGCCGAGCGCGGGCCGCAGCCGGGCATGCACGACCTGCCCGCGCTGGTGGAGCAGATGCGCGAGGCGGGGCTGCGGACCCAGCTGTGGATCGAGGGCGAGCGGCGCGGCCTGCCGCCCGGGGTGGACCTGGCCGCCTACCGGCTCGTGCAGGAGGCGCTGACCAACAGCCTGCGGCACGCCGGGCCCGCCGCCCGCGCCTGGGTCACCGTACGGCACGAGCCGAACGAGCTGAGCGTCCACGTCGAGGACGACGGGCGCGGCGCGGCGGAGGAGTCGGTGCGGATCGGGGGCAAGGGACACGGCCTCGTCGGCATCCGCGAGCGTGTGGCGCTCTATGGTGGAGTTCTGCGGATCGGTCCCCGCGCCGGGGGCGGGTTCGAGGTCCGCGCCCAGTTCCCCCTCAAGTAGAGCCCCTTCAAGGACAGACCATGACGATCAGGGTGTCCCCCTCCACCCGGCGGTCCACCGCCCATCCCAGGACGGACGCATCATGACGATCCGGGTGTTGCTGGTCGACGACCAGCCGCTGCTGCGCACCGGGTTCCGGTTCATCCTGGAGGCGGAGCCTGACGTCACCGTCGTGGGCGAGGCGGGCGACGGCGCGGTGGCCATGGAGCAGTCCCGGGCCCTGCTGCCCGACGTGGTGCTCATGGACGTCCGCATGCCCGGCACCGACGGCATCGAGGCGACCCGCCGCATCGTGCGGGAGGCCGCGCCAAGCGCCCACGTGCCGAAGGTGCTCGTGCTGACCACGTTCGACCTGGACGAGTACATCGTGGAGGCGCTGCGCGCGGGCGCGAGCGGGTTCCTCCTCAAGGACGTGCCGCCGGACGAGCTGGTCCAGGCGATCCGCGTGGTGGCGGCCGGCGACGCGATCGTGGCGCCGAGCGTCACCCGGCGGCTGCTGGACAGGTTCGCCACCCGGCTGCCCCCCGCCCACCAGCAGGCCACCCCCGCGCGGCTCGACCGGCTCACCGAGCGCGAGCTGGAGGTGCTGCGCCTGATCGCGAAGGGCATGTCGAACGCCGAGATCGCCGCCCAGCTCGTGGTCAGCGAGACGACCGTGAAGACCCACGTGGGCAACGTGCTGACCAAGCTGGGGCTGCGCGACCGCGTCCAGGCGGTCGTGCTCGCGTACGAGACCGGCCTGATCGTCCCCGGCGCCTTCTCCTGACCTTCGGCCTACGACCACGGGAGGAGCGAGGCGGGCCCGGTCCTCCCGTGGTCGTGGGCGAGAGCCGTACGGAAGGCCGATGCCGGGCGGGGGCGCGCCCCGGTACCGTCGTGACAGGGGCGTGGCCGAGGTGGCGGAACACGCCCCGCCGGTACGGCTCCCGCGGACCGTCTGGGGGGAAAGACGGCGGGGGCCGTACCGGCGGAAAGACTCAGTCCGCGGGCGCGGCGGCCGTCTCCTGCGGGGCCGCGGCCGCGCCGCCAAGCGGGGCGTTCTCGGGGAAGTGGCAGGCCACCTGGTGGCCGGGGGCGAGCGTCTCCAGCGGCGGCTCGACCTGCTTGCAGATCTCCTGCGCCTTCCAGCAGCGGGTGTGGAACCGGCAGGCGGGCGGCGGGTTGAGCGGGGAGGGCACGTCGCCCTGCAGCCGGATGCGCTCCCGCTCCTTGCGCCGCTTGGGGTCCGGGATCGGGACCGCCGACAGCAGCGCGTTGGTGTACGGGTGCATCGGCGACTCGTACAGACCCTTGCGGTCGGCGATCTCGACGATCTTGCCGAGGTACATCACCGCGACGCGGTCGCTGATGTGCCGCACCACCGACAGGTCGTGCGCGATCACCACGTAGGTGAGGTCGAGCTCGCTCTGCAGGTCCTCCAGCAGGTTGACGACCTGGGCCTGGATCGACACGTCGAGCGCGGACACCGGCTCGTCCGCGATGATCAGCTTGGGCTTGAGCGCGAGCGTCCTGGCGATGCCGATGCGCTGCCGCTGACCGCCCGAGAACTCGTGCGGGTAGCGGTTGTAGTGCTCGGGGTTGAGGCCGACCAGCTCGAGGATCTCCTGGACCGCCTTCTTGGTGCCCTGCTCGGTCTTGATGCCCTGGATCCGGAACGGCGCGCCCACGATGGCGCCGACCGTGTGCCGGGGGTTGAGCGAGCTGTAAGGGTCCTGGAAGATGATCTGCACGTCCCGGCGGAGCGGACGCATCCGGCCCTGGGACATGTGCGTGACGTCGTTGCCCTCGAACAGGATCTTCCCGCCGGTCGGCTCGATCAGCCGGGTGATGAGGCGTCCGGTGGTGGTCTTGCCGCATCCCGACTCGCCGACCAGGCCGAGGGTCTCGCCCTTCTTCACGTCGAAGCTGATGCCGTCGACGGCCCTGACCGCGCCGACCTGCCGCTTGAGCAGGCCCTTCGTGACCGGGAAGTGCTTTTCCAGCCCCTGTACGGACAGCAAGGGCTCCTCGTTCACGAAGCCTCCAGGTTCGGCTTGATCTCGTTCTCCCAGATGGCGCGCCGCCGCTCGCGCGGCAGGTGGCAGCGCACGAGGTGGCCGCCCTCGGTCTCCAGCAACTCGGGGACCTGCGTGCCGGCCCGCCCGCCCGTACGCTCCTCGAAGGCGCAGCGCGGGTGGAAGGCGCAGCCGGACGGCACGTTGATCAGCGAGGGCGGCGAGCCCTTGATGGGCATCAGCCGCTCGGTCGGCTCGCGGTCCAGCCGCGGCATCGAGCCGAGCAGGCCCCACGTGTAGGGGTGCTCGGGCCGCTCGAAGATGTCGTCGGAGGTGCCGTACTCGACGCACTTGCCGCCGTACATCACGAGGATGTCGTCGGACAGCTCGGCGACGACGCCGAGGTCGTGCGTGATGATGATCAGCGCGGCGTCGAAGTCGCGCTGCAGGTCGCGCATCAGGTCGAGGATCTGCGCCTGCACGGTCACGTCGAGCGCGGTCGTCGGCTCGTCGGCGATCAGCAGCTCGGGGTCGCAGCTCAACGCCATCGCGATCATGGCGCGCTGCCGCATGCCGCCGGAGAACTCGTGGGGGTAGCTGTCCACGCGGCGCTCCGGCTGCGGGATGCCCACCCGGCCGAGCATGTCGATCGCGTGCTTGCGGGCGACCTTCTTGCTGACGTCGTTGTGGATGCGGTAGGCCTCGATGATCTGGTCGCCGACCGTGTAGAACGGGTGCATCGCCGACAGCGGGTCCTGGAAGATCATCGCCATCTTCTTGCCGCGCAGCGTCCGGACGTGCTCCTGGCTGGCGCCGACGAGTTCCTCGCCGTCCAGCCAGATCTCGCCGGAGATGCGGGCGCGCCCGCCCTTGTGCAGGCCGAGGATGCCGAGGCTGGTCACGCTCTTGCCGGAGCCGGACTCGCCGACGATGCCGAGCGTCTTGCCCCGCTCCAGAGTGAACGACAGCCCGTCGACGGACTTGACCAGGCCGTCGTCCGTCGGGAAGTGGATCCGCAGGTCCTTCAGTTCCAGGAAGCTCATCCCAGCCTCACCCTCGGGTCCACGACGGCGTACAGGAGGTCGACGATCAGGTTCGCGAAGACCACGAAGAACGCGGCGACGAGCGTCACACCCATGACCTTCGGCAGGTCCTGGGCGAGGATCGCGTCGATCGCGTACTTGCCCATCCCGGGCAGCGAGTAGGTGCTCTCGGTGAGCACGGCGCCGCCGAGCAGCAGGCCGAGGTCGAGGCCGAAGATCGTGAGGATCGGGGTCAGCGCGCCGCGCAGGCCGTGCTTGACCACGACGGTCCGCTCGTTCAGGCCCTTGGCCCGGGCGGTGCGGATGTAGTCCTCGTTCATCGTCTCCAGCATGCCCGCCCTGGTGAGCCGCGCGTAGCCGGCGGCGTACAGGAAGGCCAGCGTGATCCACGGCAGGATCAGGTTGTAGGCCCACATGGCCGGGTTCTCCTCGAACGGCGTGAAGCTGCCGCCCGGGGCGGTGATGCGGAACGGCGTGCCGTAGCTGAAGACGACCAGCGAGACGATGCCGGTGAAGAAGATCGGCAGTGACACGCCGGCCAGGGCGACGCTCATCGCGGCGCGGTCGAACACGCTGCCGCGTTTCAGCGCGGACAGGACGCCGGTCGCCACACCGGCTATCACCCAGATGACGGCGGCCCCGATGGCCAGCGAGATCGTCACGGGCAGCCGGTCCATCAGGTCGGGCCAGACGGGGAGCCGGGTGAGGAAGGAATATCCGAAGCAGGGCGCGGGGCAGTGCTCCACGCCGGGGCCGTAGTCGTAGTCGGCGCCGGCGACGATGCCCTTGGCGAACCGCCCGTACTGCACGACCAGCGGATCGTTGAAGCCGAGCTTCTCAGCCGCGATCTTGACCTGCTCCGCCGAGGCGGTGCGCCCCACGTAGCGCGCGGCCAGGCTCTCCGAGGTGGCGCCGGCCAGGCGGGGCACCAGGAAGAAGATGCCGAACGTGACGATGCTCACGATGGTGAGCATCGCGGCCGCCCAGATCAGCCGCCGGATGATGTATGTGACCACAGTCCCCCCGGCTCCGGGGGCCGGCCCGGTGGGACCGGCCCCCTTGCCGCGTTCACGCGTCTATCGGATCTGTCTGGTCTCGGCGGACGCTTACTTCACGCCCATGCCGAGGTAGTCGTACATGCCGTACGCCTCGTTGACGAAGATGTTCGTCGCGTTCTTGCTGCGCACGAGCAGGGTCTTCGTCCACACGTTCGGCAGGACGTAGGCGCCCTCCATGACCTTCTTGTCGATCTGGGTCCAGAGCGCGTTGCGGGCCGCGGTGTCGGTCTCCTTCATCGCCTGGTCGATGAGCTTGTCGACCTCGGGGTCGCGAACGCTGATGTTGGAGGAGCCGCCGGTGTCGCGGATGACGCGGCTGTCGACGATCTGCTGGAGGAAGCCGAAGCCGTCGGGCCAGTCGGACATCCAGCCGTTCATGGCCAGGCCGATCTTGTTGTCCTTGGCGTAGCCCGGCTTGCCGGCGTACAGCGCGAAGTAGTCGGCCTGCGGGAACGGCTTGAGCGTGAGCTTGATGCCGACCCGGCCGAGGGACTGCTGCAGCGCCTCGGCGGCCGCCTTCTCCTTCGGCCGCTCGGCCCGGTAGGAGATGTTGGTCTCGAAGCCGTTGGGCTGGCCGCAGGCGGTCAGCGCCTCCTTGGCCTTGGTCAGGTCGCCCTTGTTGTCGGCGCCCGGCGGGTAGAGGTTGAAGTCCTCATGGCCGGGGATCGCCGGCGGCAGCATGCTGGTCGCGATCTGCCCGCCGGAGAACTCGCCGCCCCAGGCGGTCTGGAGGGCCACCTTGTCCGCGGCGTACTCGACGGCCTTGCGGCACTCGATGTTGTCGAACGGCGCGACGTTGCCGTTGATCGAGGTGTACCAGAGGCGGGTGCTGGTCGGGTTGTCGGTGTTCGCCTTCATCGCGGGGTCGGACAGGAGCCGGCCGAGGGCCGCCGGCTGTGCGCCGATGCCCGCGACGTCGACGTCGAGGTCGCCGGCGATGATCCGGTTGTCAATGTCGTCGGCGTTGACGTTGGTGGAGACCTCGTAGCCGTCCGGCAGCGCCTTGCGGTTCGGGTCGGTCGCCGGGTCCCACTGGTCGTTGCGGACCAGCGTGAAGCCCTTGCCGATCTCGTTCTTCTCGAACTTGTACGGCCCGGTGGAGATGATGTGCTCCTTGTACTTCGCGCCGGTGTCCTTGTCCTTGGGGACCGGGATCGTGGCGGGAAGCTGGGCGAAGTAGTCGAAGTTGCTCAGCGGCTGCTTGAGGTGGAAGACGATCGTGTAGTCGTCGGGCGTCTCGATCGCGCTGTCGGTGTTGACGTCCTTGGACTTGTACGCGCCCTTGTAGCCCTTCGGCCAGTCGAGGAAGTCGTTGAAGTAGGTGTACCCGTCGGGGAACACCTCCTTGTCGAACGACCGCTCCACGGCGTACTTCACGTCCTTGGACGTGACCGGGGTGCCGTCCTCGAACTTGATGCCCTTCTTGAGCTTGTACGTCCAGGTCTTGGCGTCGTCGCTCGGCGTGCCCATGTCCTCGGCGAGGTCGGGGACGAGCTGGTTGCCCTCCTTGCCCACGGCGGACTTGAACATCAGCAGCGACCGGCCGTACAGGCGGATGAAGTTCCAGGAGTAGCCGTAGTAGGTGTCGCCCGGGTCGAGGGAGTCCCAGTCACCGCCGTTGGCGAACTTGAGGATGCCGCCCTTCTTGTCCGACGGGTTGACCACCTGCGTCAGAGCGGCGTTGAACTCGCTCTTGGCGTCGGAGCCGGCCGCGGCGCCGCCGGAGGACGACGGCGTGCTGGTGCCCGAACCGCCGCCGCAGGCGGCCACGGCGAGGGCGAGCACGGCGCCGGTGGCCGCCACACCCAGTCTTCTTCTTAGCATTGCAAACCCCTTGGTGATAGGAGCCGGGGGACTTTTACGGAGAAGGGAGGGCTCAGCGGGCCTTCGGGTCGAGAGCGTCCCGCAGGCCGTCGCCGAACAGGTTGAACGCCAGGACCGTGATGAAGATCGCCATGCCGGGGAAGAACATGAAGTGCGGGATCGTGTAGAACCGCACCGCGTCCGACAGCATGCCGCCCCAGGTGGGGGTGGGCGGGCGCACGCCGACGCCGAGGAACGACAGCGCCGCCTCGAACAAGACGTTCGTGGGGATCAGCAGCGTCGCGTAGACGAGGATCGGCGCGACCAGGTTCGGCAGCAGCTCGCGGAAGATGATGTACGGCCCGCGCGCCCCGAGGCTGCGCGCCGCGTCCACGAACTCCCGCTCGCGCAGCGACAGCGTCTGCCCCCGGATGATGCGCCCGATGTACGGCCAGTTGAAGAAGCCGATGATGAACACCAGCAGCGAGACGCGCAGTGTGTCGCCGGTCAGGCCGAACGCCGAGTCGGGGACGATGCCCGCCAGTGCGATCGCGAAGACCAGGATCGGGAACGCCAGGAAGACGTCCATGGCCTTGCTGATGATCGAGTCGACCAGGCCGCCGAAGTATCCGGCGGTGACCCCGAGCAGGGTGCCGATGACCACCGAGAGCAGGGTGGCCAGGAAGGCGATGAGCAGCGAGATCCGCGCGCCGTACACGACCCGGCTGAAGATGTCGCGGCCGTTCACCGGCTCGATGCCGAACAGGTGCTCGGCGCTGATGCCGGTGCCCGTCTTGGGCGCCATCGTCGAGGAGTCGATGAGGTCGGAGTTGAACTGGGTCGGGTCCTGCCCGAACGCCCCGACGATCACCGGCGCGAAGACGGCGATCAGGATCAGGAGGATGACGATCAGTCCGCCGGCCAGGGCGACCTTGTCGCGCTTGAGGCGCATCCAGGCGATCTGACCGAGAGACCGGCCCTGGATCGCCTTCGCGTCCGACACCTCGACGACGGCCTCCGGCGTGGCCTGCGCGTCCCCACCGGTGACGTCCATCGGCGCGGTCATCGATCCTCCTTCGCCCTGCCCGAACGGACCGCGCCCGCGGTGACGCGCTCGGGGTAGCCCGGGATCGATCCGGCGACAGAGAAGCGGCGGCCGCTCACGACCTTGCCTCGCACGGCCATTTGGTGCAGGCCCCCTGGATCCCAGACGACATTGTCCGAAGGGGTCGCGTGGTGTGCGACCCCCGGAGGCAGAATCTATGGTCTGAGCTGGGCTGACCAGTCCCCAGAGGTGCCCTGTGGCTCAACTGTGATTCACGCGAAACTCATTCGTGTTGATCTTGAAGGGTTTGTCCGCGTCCCGTTTCGATTATGTCGTGGAACCGTAACATTGCACTGGCCGGTAACTTGGTCCCACGATGTGGGATGTTCAGCTGATCCCCCGACGCTTGAGGATGTCCTCGATGTCCGAGAAATCATCCCCGGCGGGCTGTTCCACCTGTCGTGGTGCCGTCTTTCCGGTCTGTGCCGTTTTAGGCGCGGCAGGCCGCTCCGGCGCCGCGGTGGCTCCGCCCGGCTCCGGCCGTGCCGTACGGGCCCGGGACAGGGTGCGGCCGCGCAGCGTGCCGGAGACGACGAACAGCAGCGCCGACAGCCCGGCCAGAACCACCCCGGCCCACACCGCGGGCGACAGGACCAGGCCGGTCACGAAGCCCACCGCCGCCGCGCCGATGTTCCAGAGCGTCTGCAGCGCGCCGGTGAGGTAGGCGGCCAGCGGCAGCAGGGACCACGCGGTGGCCCGCAGACCGGCGGTCACCCCCCTGCGCCGGAAGGCCAGATAACTGAGCCCGATTCCCACCGCGGTGAGGCCGGCGCACAGCGGCAGCCAGGCGATGTCGTTGAATGTCATGGCGGGTCCCCTTCGTCCACGGCGTACCCCCATCCTGGCACTCCGCAGGCGATCATGCGGGGGCCCGCGTCACCGGACGAGCGACCGCAGGAAGTCCACGTCCACGTCGAGCAGCGAGGGCATGACGACCCGCCCGGGCGCCTGGGCGATCGGCAGGACGCCCGGCACGGCGACGACCCGGCAGCCCGCGGCGGTCGCCGAGGCGACGCCGTTCGGCGAGTCCTCCAGCGCGACGCACCGCTCCGGGTCCACCGACAACAGGTCGGCCGCGGTCAGGTACGGCTCCGGGTGCGGCTTGGTGCGCGAGACGTCGTCGGCCGTCACGACGACCTCGAAGTGCTCCCGGCCGACGGCCTTGAGCACGGCGTCGGCGATGATCCGCAGCGACGAGGTGACCAGCGCCGTGCGCACGCCCTGGTCGCCGAGCCCCCGAAGCAGGTCGAGGGCTCCCGGCATGGGCTCGACGCCTGTCGACAGCCGGCTCTCCATGCCGTCGATCAGCCACTCCCCCACCACCGCGGGGTCGACGTCGGCCTGCGTCAGCTCCAGCATGTACGCGACGGTGCGGTCCCAGGAACCGCCCACGAGCTGCTCCTGGTGCTCCGGGCCCCAGGCCCCGCCGAGGCGGGTGACCACCTCGGTCTCGACCTCGAACCACACCCCTTCGGTGTCGACGAGCAATCCGTCCATGTCGAACAGCACGGCGTCCACGTGGCCCCTTCCCCCGGTGAGACCCCCGATCAGGGGGGGACCAACATGGTAAGGGGCGCGCGTGAACGCCGGTGCGGCCGGTCAGACGTTGAAGTACTTCGCCTCGGGGTGGTGGACGACCAGGGCGGAGGTGGCCTGCTCGGGGTGGAGCTGGAACTCCTCCGACAGCGTCACGCCGATGCGTGCGGGGTCGAGCAGTTCCACGACCTGCACCTGGTCCTCGAGGTTGGGGCAGGCGGGGTAGCCGAAGGAGTAGCGGCAGCCGGTGATGTTCACCTTGAGCATGTCGGCCAGCGACTCGTCGCCGCCGATGCCCAGCTCCGACCGCACCCGCGCGTGCCAGTATTCGGCCAGCGCCTCGGTGAGCTGCACCGACAGGCCGTGGAGCTCCAGGTATTCGCGGTAGGCGTCCTTGGCGAACAGCTCGGCGGTGGCCTCGCTGATCCGGTTGCCCATCGTGACCACCTGGAAGGCGACGACGTCGGTCTCGCCGGACTCCCGGGAGCGGAAGAAGTCGGCCAGGCACAGGTGCCGGTCGCGCCGCTGCCGCGGGAAGGTGAAGCGGGTCCGCTCCTTCCCGTCGTCGTCCAGGATGATCAGATTGTCGCCCTCGCTGACGCAGCGGAAGTAGCCGTAGGCGACCGCCGCCTCCAGCAGGTTCTCCGTCTGCAGCCGCTCCAGCCACATCCGCAGCCGGGGCCTGCCCTCGGTCTCGACCAGTTCCTCGTACGACGGGCCCTCGCCGCCCCGGGCGGCCTTGAGGCCCCACTGGCCCATGAACGTCGCCCGCTCGTCGAGGAAGGCGGCGTAGTCGGCCAGCGGGATGCCCTTCACGACCCGGTCGCCGAGGAACGGCGGGGTGGGCACCGGGTTGTCGGCCGCGACGTCCGAGCGCGCCGGCAGGTCCTCCTCGGCGGTCCGCTTCAGCACGGCGCCGGTCTTCACCCGCCGTGCGCGCAGCGGCGGCAGCGTCGCGCCGTCCTCGCCGCGCTTGACCGCCATGAAGGCGTCCATGAGGCGCAGGCCCTCGAACGCGTCACGCGCGTAGCGGACCTCGCCCCGGTAGAGGTCGGCCAGGTCCTGCTCGACGTACGCCCTGGTCAGGGCGGCGCCACCGAGCAGCACGGGGTACTTCTCCGCGATGCCCCGGGAGTTCATCTCCTCGAGGTTCTCCTTCATGACCACCGTGGACTTGACCAGGAGCCCGGACATGCCGACCACGTCGGCGCGGTGCTCCTCCGCGGCCTCCAGGATCGCCGAGACCGGCTGCTTGATGCCGAGGTTCACCACGTCGTAGCCGTTGTTGGACAGGATGATGTCCACGAGGTTCTTGCCGATGTCGTGGACGTCGCCCTTGACCGTGGCCAGCACGATGCGGCCCTTGCTGCTGCCCTCGACCTTCTCCATGTGCGGTTCGAGGTAGGCCACGGCGGTCTTCATCACCTCGGCCGACTGCAGCACGAAGGGAAGCTGCATCTCGCCGGAGCCGAACAGGTCGCCGACGACCTTCATGCCGTCGAGCAGCACGTCGTTGATGATCTCCAGGGCCGGCCGCTGGGCCAGGGCCTCGTCGAGGTCGGCCTCCAGGCCCTTGCGCTCGCCGTCGATGATGCGCCGCTTGAGCCGCTCCCACAGCGGCAGCCCGGCCAGCTCGGCCGCCTTGCCGGCCTTCATGGACGCCGCGTCCACGCCCTCGAACAGCTCCATGAACCGCTGCAGCGGGTCGTAGCCCTCGCGCCTGCGGTCGTACACGAGGTCGAGCGCGACCTGCCGCTGCTCGTCCGGGATCCGGTTCATCGGCAGGATCTTGGAGGCGTGCACGATCGCGGAGTCGAGCCCCGCGTTGACGCACTCGTTGAGGAAGACGCTGTTCAGCACCATGCGGGCGGCCGGGTTGAGGCCGAACGACACGTTGGAGACGCCCAGCGTGGTCTGCACGCCCGGGTAGCGGCGCTTGAGCTCGCGGATCGCCTCGATCGTCTCGACGCCGTCGCGCCGGGTCTCCTCCTGGCCGGTGGCGATCGGGAACGTCAGGCAGTCGACGATGATGTCCTCGACCCGCATGCCCCAGGTGTTCACCAGGTCCTCGATGAGCCGGGTGGCGATGCGCACCTTCCCCTCGGCGGTGCGGGCCTGGCCCTCCTCGTCGATGGTCAGCGCGACCACGGCCGCGCCGTGCTCCTTCACCAGGCGCATGATCTTCTGGTAGCGCGAATCCGGGCCGTCGCCGTCCTCGTAGTTCACCGAGTTGACCACGGCCCGGCCGCCGAGCATCTCCAGCCCGGCCTCCAGCACGGCGGGCTCGGTGGAGTCGATCACGATCGGCAGCGTCGAGGCGGTGGCGAACCGGAACGCCAGCTCCTTCATGTCGGCGACCCCGTCGCGGCCGACGTAGTCGACGCACAGGTCGAGCATGTGCGCGCCGTCACGGGCCTGCGCCCTGGCGATCTCCACGCACTCCTCGTAGTCGCCCGCCAGCATCGCCTCGCGGAACGCCTTGGAACCGTTGGCGTTGGTCCGCTCGCCGATGGCGAGGTAGGACGTGTCCTGCCGGAACGGCACGTGCTGGTAGAGCGACGCCGCCCCCGCCTCCGGGCGGGGCCGCCGCTCGCCGCGGGCGCGCCCGCCAACCCGCTCGACCACCTGGCGCAGGTGCTCGGGAGTGGTGCCGCAGCACCCGCCCACGAGCGCGAGCCCGTAGTCGCGGGTGAACGCCTCATGCGCGTCCGCCAGTTCCCCGGGGCTCAGCGGGTAGTACGCGCCGTCGGCGGTGAGCTGCGGCAGGCCGGCGTTCGGCATGCAGGAGATCGGGATCCGCGAGTGCCTGGCCAGGTAGCGCAGGTGCTCGCTCATCTCGGTGGGGCCGGTGGCGCAGTTGAGGCCGATCAGGTCGACGCCGAGCGGCTCGATCGCGGTCAGCGCGGCGCCGATCTCGGAGCCGAGCAGCATCGCGCCGTTGGTCTCGATGGTGACCTGCGTGATGATCAGCACGTCCCGCCCGGCCGCCTCGACCGCGCGCTTGGCGCCGACGACCGCCGCCCGCACCTGCAGCAGGTCCTGGCAGGTCTCGATGATCAGGGCGTCGGCCCCGCCCGCGATCAGGCCGGCGGCGTTGTCCCGGTAGGCGTCGCGCAGCGTCTCGTACGGCAGGTGGCCGAGCGTGGGGAGCTTCGTGCCGGGGCCCATCGAGCCGAGGACGAACCGGGGCCGGTCCGGCGTCGACCAGTGGTCGGCGCGCTCCCTGGCCAGGCGCGCGCCGGCCTCGGAGAGCTCGAAGATGCGGTCCTCGATGCCGTACTCGCCCAGGGCCGCGCGGTTGGCGTTGAAGGTGTTGGTCTCGATGCAGTCGACGCCCACCTCCAGGTACGCGTCGTGCACGGCCCGCACGATGTCGGGGCGGCTCACGTTGAGCACGTCGTTGCAGCCCTCGTGGCCCTGGAAGTCGTCAAGGGTGGGGTCGTAGGACTGCAGCATCGTCCCCATGGCTCCGTCGGCGATCAGAACTCGCTCGGACAGCACTTCTCGGAACGACGGTCTGCTGGTCATGGAGGCAAGCCTATCGGCCCCGCCGAATGGAATATCGTCCGCGCGCGCGAAACGGGAATACCGGTTCCGCGAGGGAACGGCGGGCCCACATTCGCCGGCGTGGCGCCGCAGGTCACGGCAGCGCGACGGGCCGGTGCCCGGCGGAGGTGACGTACGGGGCCCCTCACCGAATAGTCTTGGACTGAGCCATACTGCACAAGGCCAGTGAGGAGGCGGCGCGTGATCGAGTTCGAAGGGCTCCCCGAGCTCGTCGACCCGGTGCTGATCGCCGCGTTCGAGGGATGGAACGACGCCGGCGAGGCGTCCAGCGGCGTGCTCGCGCACCTCGAGTCCGAGTGGAAGGCCACCCCGCTCGTCGAGCTGGACCCGGAGGACTACTACGACTTCCAGGTGACCCGGCCGGTGGTCGAGCTCGGCGACGGCGTGACCCGCTCCATCGTCTGGCCGACGACCCGGTTGCTGCTGGCCCGCCCGCCGGGCGCCAAGCGCGACGTGGTGCTGCTGCGCGGCATCGAGCCCAACATGCGGTGGCGGTCGTTCTGCGCGGAGATCGTCGGGCTCTGCCACGATCTCGGCATCGAGCTGGCCATCCTGCTCGGCGCGCTGCTCAACGACTCGCCGCACACGCGGCCTGTGCCGATCACCGGCTCGGTCAGCGACCCCGGCATGGCCCGCGCGCTCAACCTGGAGCTGACCAAGTACGAGGGCCCGACGGGCATCGTGGGCGTGCTGCAGCACACCCTGGGCACCGCCGGGCTGCGGACGGTGTCCCTGTGGGCGTCGGTCCCGCACTACGTCGCCCAGCCGCCCAACCCCAAGGCCACCCTGGCGCTGCTGCGCCGCATCGAGGACATGCTCGACATCCCGATGCCGTACGGCGACCTGGCCGAGGAGGCGCGGGCCTGGGAGCACGGCGTGGACGAGCTGGCCGCCCAGGACAGCGAGGTGGCCGAGTACGTGCGGGAACTCGAGGAGCGCAAGGACGCGGCCGAGCTGCCCGAGGCCAGCGGCGACGCCATCGCGGCGGAGTTCGAGCGCTACCTGCGCCGCCGCGACCGCGGCACCGACCGCTGACCCGGCGAGGCGGCGTCCGGGCCCGTTCCTGAGCCGGCCGTTCGCCGATCGTCGCCCGGTCCGGGGAGCGTCCTGCTCACCGCCCCGGCCAGAACGGGTCCCTGCCGATGAACCCCAGCAGCCTGGTCTGGACATCCGCGTCGCCAGGCACCTCGACCCGGGCGCCGAACTGGCCGGAGGAGCGGATCGTCTGCTCCATCGGCTCCGTCTCGGCGAGGAGCCGGGCGCAGAAGCCGGGGTCCAGCCGGTCGTCCTGGCCGGTGGCCCTGGCCAGATCCCAGGTGTGCATGAACACGTCAGTGGTGTAGAACCGGTCGATCGCGGTCTCCAGCGGCAGGCTGCCGACGTGCGGGTTGGTGAGTTCCCGGTGCGCCGTCTCCGGATCGTCGAGCACCGCCTGCACCCCGTCGCAGTGAACCTGCCACGCGGCGACCGGGTCCTCGTCCACGGACGGTCCACACGGCAGGGCGACACCGGCGCCGGAGGCGAGGAACCCGGGGAGCCATTCGATCAGGTGACGCACGACGTCACGGGCGGTCCAGCCCGGGACGGGGGACGGCGCGTCCCACGACCGGGCGCCGCGGACCCGGTCGGTGAACAGCCCGGCGACCTGCCGGTGCCGCTCGGCCGGGCGGTCGTCAGACAGCGCCATCGGCGAGCATCCGGTCGAGCTTCGCGTACCCCTCGTCGACGCCGGTCTCCATGCCGCTGCGCAGCCACGCGTCGCGGCTTTCGAAGCTGTCGACCAGCGACTGCGCGCGCAGCCGCGTACGGCCGTCGCCCAGGTCCTCGAACCACAGCGTCTCCAGCGCGACTCCGTCGGGATCGCCCTCGAACGTGAAGGTCTGCACGATACGGTCCGGCCGAACCTCGTGGAAACAGCCGTGGAACCCGTATTCCGTGCCGTCGTGCGCCGAGACGTACCGCCAGCTGCCGCCGGTGCGCGCGTCCCAGTGCTCGATCCGGGTGACCGTGGCGTCGGGACCCACCCACCGGACGAACAACGCGGGATCCGTGTGGGCGCGCAGCAGTTGCTCCGGCGTCGCCGCGAAGTCACGAGTCATCCGGATGACCGGCAGCCTCGGGTCGGCCTCGACGACCGTCTCCGTGATCCTCTTCATGCTCGCCTCTCTCCATCTCCGCCAGGACCGCGTCGAGGCGGCGGTAGCGCTGCTCGACGCGGTCCCGGTGCCGCTCGATCCAGGTGTCCATCAGGTCGAGGGCCTCGATTTCCAGCCGTACCGGCCGCGGCTGCGGCCCTCGCGGCCGGCTGACGAGCCCGGCGTCCTCGAGCACCCGCAGGTGCTTGTAGACGGCCTGCAGCGTCATCCGGTACGGCTCGGCCAGCTGGCTCACGGTCGCGTCGCCCTCCGAGAGCCGGGCGACCATGTCGCGGCGGGTCGGATCCGCGAGGGCCGCGAAAACTCGGGACAGCGCGTCCGTGACCGACACCCCCTCAGTTTCAACCCAATGGTTTAAAGGACCATAGGCCGCAACTCCCTCCTTCGTCAACCCTGCGGTTGAAAGTGCTGCTCACGCCGTACGCCGGTCAGGCCGGCCACCAGCTGAGGTAGCGCTCGCCGGTGTCCGGGAAGATCGTCACGATCGTCTGCCCCGACAGGTCCCGCCGCCGGGCGAGTTCGGCGCAGCCGTACGCCGCCGCGCCCGAGGAGACCCCGACCAGCAGCCCGGTGGTGGCCGCGATGAGCCGGGTCATGCCGGCCGCCTCGGCGTCCGGCACGGTGATCACGTCGTCGATCAGCGTGACGTCGGTGACGGGACTGGTGAAGCCACCGTTGAGGCCGGGGATCCGATGCGGCCCCGGGGCGCCTCCCGACAGCAGGGGCGAGCCCTCCGGCTCCACCGCGACGACGCGCAGCCGGGGATTGCGCTCGCGGAGGTAGCGGGCCGTTCCGGTGAGCGTGCCGCCGGTCCCGACCCCGCACACCAGCACGTCCACCTCGCCGCCGGTGGCGGCCCAGATCTCCGGTCCCGTGGTCGTGTAGTGGGCCATGACGTTGGCGGGGTTCTCGTGCTGGCGGGCGTACCAGGATCCGGGGTCGGCGGCGTGCAGTTCCGTCGCCCGGTCGACGCACCCCTGGAAGCCGAGGACGTGGTCGGTGAACTCGACCCGGGCGCCCAGCATGCGCAGGGTCAGCGTGCGCTCGCGCGACGCGTTGTCCGGCATCACGACGACGCAGGGATATCCCCGGCTGACCGCGAGCGCCGCCAGGGCGATGCCGGTGTTGCCCGAGGTGGACTCGATCACGGTCGCGCCGGGGGTCAGGGCCCCCGACGCCTCGGCCTCCTCGATCATGCGCAGCGCCACCCGGTCCTTGATGCTCGACAGCGGGTTGGCCGCCTCCAGCTTGGCGAGCAGGGTCGCGGTCGGGGGCAGGCCGTCGAGGGCGAGGCGGAGCAGGGGCGTGTTGCCGATGAGATCGTCGATCCTGGTCGCCATGTCGCGGCCGATCAGGGGAATCATGCCTGCTCCTTCGCGGCCACCAGCAGGTATTCGTGCGAGCGGTTGGTCAGCATCGGGTCGTCGTCGCTCACCGGCCGGTCGTAGCAGTGGATCCGCTCGTCACCGAGGGTCAGATGCCGGCCGAGCACCCGGGCGACGTCCCAGGCCAGCGGCACGAACCTGCCGGCCAGGCGGCGGTTCTGCACGGCCAGCACCGCCCGCGCGCCGGGCCGCATGACCTTCGTCACCGCGGCGAAGGCCTCGTCGAGCGCGCTCAGGTACTCGTCGTAGTCCCGCAGCGCGTAGAACTGGCCCTCCACCGTGGAGTCGGTGTCGAGGTTGGTGCCGAAATAGGGCAGGTCGGCCAGGACGAAGTCCACCGACTCCGCCGGCAGCGGCGGCGTGCGGGCGTCGGCGCACAGCATCGTCTGGCCGGGGTACGCCTCCAGGCGCTTTCGCGCCTGCTCCGCCCGCTCGGGCGAGACCTCCAAGCCGATTCCCTTCCGGGACTCGACCGCGCACGCCACCAGCGTGGTCCCCCAGCCGGCGAACGGATCGAGCACGACGTCGCCCGGCCGGCTCATCTCCACGATCAGGGGCCGCAACTGGCTCACCCAGCCGCACTGGCCTGCGGCCTCCGGCAGCGCGTACGCGGGGTCCTCTCCCTGCAGCACATGCCAACTCGATCTGCCCATCAGTCCACACCAGCCTTCTGTGTCGCCGTCGCGGCGCGACGGTCATCTGTCTCTTCCGGGTCTTCGGGGATCCGCGCGTGGACGGCCCGGGCGGGCAGCCGGGGCTCCAGGCGGAGCATGGTGAGGGCCGAGCAGGCGACGCCTCCCGCGAGCAGCAGCCACATGGAGACCGGCGACAGGCTCAGCAGCGCGGTCAGCACGGCCGGAGCCAGCGTGATCGGGATCGCCCAGGAGAACTGGTAGACGGCCATGTACCTGCCGCGGGTCTCCTCGGGAGCCGCGCTCGACACGAGCGCGGACAGCGGCGCGCCGTGCAGCATCTCCCCCAGTGTGAACAGCGCCGTCGCGGCGAAGACCCCGGCCAGGGCGACCGGCCGCGCGGGAACCCCGGACAGCAGGGCGAACGCCGCGAACGACGCCGCGAACGTGGCGGCACCGGCCGCGACCGTGCGGGTGCGCCGATACCGGATCAGCCGCCGCGTCACCGGGATCTGCAGCAGCGCGATGCCGACGGTGTTGACCGCGTACAGCACGCCGACCAGCGACGCGGGGACGTCCAGTTCCTGGGTGACGTAGACGGGCAGCGCCACCGACAGCACCATGTAGCCGAAGGCGGTCGGCACGTTCTGCAGGGTCAGCGCGAGGAACGTCCGGTCGCGCAGGACGAGGCGGTATCCCCCGCTCCGCCGGTCCCTCGTCGTACGCGGGGCCGTACCGGCCCGACCTCCGGGACCCGCGCCACCGGGAACAGCGCCGCCGGGAACAGCGCCGCCGGGAACAGGAATCGTACGGAGGATCAGCGCGGCGCCGGCGAACGCGGCCGCGCTGACGAGGACGATCACCCGGTAGGCGGCGTCGCTGCCCAGGCCGAGCGCGGCGCCCGCGATGAGACCGCCCGCGCCGAGGCCCGCGTTGCGCAGGCTGCGCTGCGCGGCGAGGAGTCTGTCGCGGTCCGCGCCCCGCGCGATCGCGGCGACGAACGACTGGATCGACGGCGGGTAGGAACCGTCGCCGAGCGCCACCAGCGCCACCGCGAGGAACATCGTCAGCGGCGAGTCCACCAGCGGGTAGGCGGCGAATCCCACGGCGCGCACCAGGTAGCCGCCCACGACGACGGCCCGCGCGCCGAAGCGGTCGACGAGCACGCCCGCGATGGGGTTGCCGACCAGGCTGAACAGCGCCGCCGCGGTCATGATGACGCCGACCCGCTCGATCGGCAGCCCGGTGACGTGATGGAAGAACAGCAGGGACAGGGGCAGGTACATGCCGCTGCCGGTGGCGTCGACCACCATTCCGGCCATGTATCGCACCTGCGTCGACGGGCGGGTCACGACGGCACCGCCTCGATCCGCACCTGCTCCTCCAGTCGTGCGCCGAGCGAGCGCAGCCTGCGCTCGCACTCCGCGCGGGTGGGGGCCGAGGCGATGGCCACGGTGAGGAAGTCGGCCGAGCCCGAGGCGGGCGGGACCACCTGACCCGGCTTGGCGTAGAGCCAGAAGTGCTCCACCCAGGGTTCCCCCGGGGCGTCGGGCAGCGCGTGGATCAGTCCCGGCCGCTTCATCATCAGCACCTGACCGGCCATCCGCGCCGGCTCCGGCCGCCGCCCTGGACGTACGGCCCGCTCCACGTCGGGCAGCGGCAGGCCGAGCTGGGCCCGGATGGAGCACTCGGCGAGGTTGACCCCGAACAGGGTGTGGAAGACCTCGCGGATCTTCCCGCCGCCGGACCTACAGGCGATCTCGCACAGCACCAGCCGGTCGTCGGGCGTGTGGAAGATCTCCGCGTGGAAGGCGTGGTCGCGCAGCCGGCCGCCGGGCCGCCGCAGCGCCGCCAGCGTCCGGCCGGTCAGCTCCAGCAGGCGGCCGGTGAGCGGGTCGCCGGGGTCGAGCGCCAGGTCGACCCGGGAGCCGGGGTCGGTGCCGAAGGAGGCCAGTTCGTACTGGTACTGCGAGGGCCAGGCCAGCACGACCTCGCCGTCCACCACCAGCCCGTCGACGTGGCACATGCGGCCGGGCACGTACGCCTCCAGCAGCAGGTCGTCCCGCTGCTCGTCCCGCTGCGCGCCGTACGCCTCGGTGAGGAAGGCCGTCAGCGCGTCCCGGTCGCGCAGGATGCGCAGGCCGATGGAGTTGAAACCGGCCCTGTTCTTGACCACGAGGGGGAACCCGTGGACGCCGGCGAAGTCCAGCGCGTCCGCCGCGGTCCGCGGCACGGTGTGCGGCGCGACCTCCACGCCGGCCCGCGCCGCGTGCTCCTTCATCAGGGCCTTGTCCCGGAACGGCAGCACGTCGGCGGCCCGTGCGCCGGGCAGCCCGAGCTCCTCGCGCAGGGCGGCCACGCGCAGCACGTCGGCCTCGTGCTCCCCGATCAGGTGCGTGGCGCCGTACTCGGCGGCGAGGCGCGCGACCCGCCCGGCCACCTGGTCGTCGTGGTCGAAGAGCTCCAGGTGCGTGTAGCCGAGGTTCCCGACGGGGATCCGCTCGCCGAACGGTTCGAACCTGTCGCGGGCGGCGAGGATCACCACCGGACCCTCGTAGTCGCGCAGCCAGCGGTCGTACGGGAACGGCTCCAGCGGGTTGCGGTGCACGATGACGACACTCATGCCGGCACCTCCGCAAGGGATCGGGCCTCGGCCACCCGCGCGAGCCAGGTCCGCCCGTCCTCGCCCACGACCCGGATCCGGATCACCTCGTCGATGACCTCCGCGCCGCGGCGGATGGCCGCATCCGTGTCGGGGCCGGTCACCGCCACCAGGCCGAGCCGGTCCCAGTTGTCGCGCAACGCGTGGACGGTGTCGCCGGGCTTGGCGGTGACGCGCACGTCCAGCACGCCGTCCCGCACCGCGGCGTCGGCGACGCCCTCCACCGACTCGACCCGCCCCGGCTCGCTCACCAGGGAGCGCACGCTGGCCCCCGCGTGCGCCTCGGGCCGGTCCGGCAGCTCGGGGACCAGCCCGAACGGCCAGCCCAGGGCGTACTCGACCAGGTCGATGCCGTACGCGCCGCGCACGAGTTCCGGAATCATGTCGCCGGCGACCCGGTTGTGGCTCTCGATGATCACCGGCCCGTGCGGGCCGAGCCGCAGCTCGGTGTGCGTGACGCCGTCCCTGAGGCCGATCAGGTCGAGGAAGCGGCGCACGCACTCGCGGATCCGCTCCCGCACCGGCTCGTCCAGCCGAGCGGGCACGGCGTGGCCGAGTTCCGCGAACCGGTCGGCGTGCACGAACTTCTCCGTGATCGCCACCACGACGTGGCGGCCCGCGAAGCTGAACGCCTCGACGCTGAACTCCGGTCCCTCGACGTACTCCTCCATGAGGAAGTCCCGCAGGAGGTACATGGTCGAGACCCGGTCGGTCCGGGTGCCGCGCAGCCCTTCCACCGTGGCCCAGACCTCCTCGGCGTCCTCCGGTCCCCCGATCCGGAAGACGCCGATGCTCGCGGTCGCGTCGGTCGGCTTGACGATGAACGGGTAGCCGTGGACGGCTCCGAAGGCGTCCAGGTCCTCGCGCCGCAGCAGCGGCGCGGCGGCCACCGCCGAGGGGTCGAGCTCCGCGCCCGGAACCGACGCGAGGTGGCAGCGCATGGCCAGTTTGTCGCGGAACCTCCTGGTGACCTCGTAGCCGGTGCCGCCCAGGCCGAACAGGTCGTTGACCCGTCCCGCGTTCTCCAGCCCCGGCTCGGTGATGGACAGCGCGACGCGGAACCCGGGCTCCTGCCACAGTTCCCTGGCGACGGGCTCGACGGCCGCCCAGTCGGTGTAGTCCAGGACGCGCAGGACGTCGGCGAGTTCCTCCTGCTCGGGGCTGACCTTCGTGGGGTGCTGGAGCAGCAGGACGGTCAGCCCCAGCTCCTTGGCCGTGCGCACGGTTTCGTCGGTGGCGCCGACTATCAGGACCGTGCTGTCCGGATTCATCGATCCATTCCTTTCGTCGGTGGGTCGGGGCAGGTCGGCTCGGGCCGTACGGGAAGACGCGCCGCCGCGAGGCGGTGACACGGTCCCGGCGGGGGCGAGGGCGCGCGCGCCGGCGGGCACGTCGTGGAGGACCAGCGCCCGCGCCCCGATGACGGCGTCGTCTCCCACGCGCACCGGGCCGAGAACGGTCGCGCCGACGCCCAGCACCACACGGGCACCGATCATCGGGTGCCGCCGTTCCCCGTCCGCGCGCAGGTTGTCGCGCCACCAGCCGACCGCCCCCAGGGTCACCTGGTGGTAGATGGTCACGTCGTCGCCCACGACCGCGGTCTCCCCGATCACCACGGCCGCGCCGTGGTCGACGAAGACCCTGCGCCCGAGCACCGCACCCGGGTGGATCTCCACCCCTGTGACGGCGCGCGCGAGGAGCATCAGCAGCCGGGCGGGCAGTCGCCGGCCGCGCCGGTGCAGCCGGTGGGCGACCCGGTGCAGCCACAGCGCCGGAAGCACCGGGTGCAGCAACGCCTCCTTCCGGTCGCGTACGGACGGGTCCCGCTCGACGATCGTCCGCAGGTCCTCGGCCAGAAGGCGGAGCAGTCTCTCCGGCCGTTCGCTTCCCGGGGGCGGCGGAGAGGACCTGAAATCGGCATGCGGCATCTTCGCCTCCTCACATTCACCTCGGCGAATAAACCATGAATGAAAGCCCGGATCGATGGGATGGCAGACTGCCACTGGCCTGGAGACCCTCCACAGCCATTTCCGGGAATGTGAATTACGGACCCTTTTTCCTCGGTTATTGGGTAAGCGTGATGGTCCAGGAACCACAGGTCAACCCCTACGCGTCCGGCCGATGACCCGAGCTCGGCGGGGCGACTACCCCGACCGGACAGGCGCCGTACCGAATTCTCCGAGCCCATGGGAGTTCTCCGGGCCTGCGGAGCCGGAAAACGCGCGCGCCGGCCTGCGAACAGACCGGCGCGGCGAGAAAAGAAAGAAGGCGAGAGGCAGGCGTCGGCTCCGGATGCCGACGACATAGGACGCGCGGGCGGTCGGGACGGCCGCGCCGGGCCGGGCGAGGGCCTCGTCGAACCGGGCCCAGACGAGGGCGGCCAGGTCGTCGTCCGCACCCGGCGCCCGATGCCCTCATCGACACAGCACACCTGCAACCGAGAGCAAACAATCAGATCGCGGGCTGGAGCTCGAGGTGATCGCCGTTCTGACCGAGAAGTACCTGCTGGTGATCCACGCGATGCCGACCGCGCTCAGGAGGAACGAGCATGACCGAGTACACCGGCCCCTGACCCCCGGAGGACGTCGAGCTCACCGTGGACGACGAGTCGGACGTCGACCTGGGCGCGGAGGAGCTCTACGACAGGCGGGGGAATCGGATCGACGAGGCCGATGTCGAAGCCGCGGTCGAGCATGTGCGCCGGACGGTAGGCCGTCCCTCTCTCACGGCACCCGGCAGGCGCTCCCCTCAGGTGACGTTCCGCCTGAGTCCGGAGGAGAAGGCGGCCGCCAGGGCGCTGGCGGAGCGGGAGGGCAAGACCGTGTCGCAACTGGCCAGGGAGGCCTTCGCCCAGTACCTCCGCGACCACGCCGCCTGATCCGACGTTCAGGGGAAGGCGCGGACGTAGTCCTCTGCTCAGGCCCGAGTGCCCGCGGTGTAGGACGCGCGGGCGGGCGGGACGGCCGCGCCGGGCCGGGCGAGGGCCTCGTCGAACCGGGTCCAGACGAGCGCGGCCAGGTCGTCGTCCACGCCGAGGGGCGCGCTGACCAGGTCGGCGCCGCCGCTCACCAGCCGGTCGTGGAAGAAGCCGGGCGCGAGCAGATAGGAGGCGACGGCGACGCGCGGGGCGAGGCCGGCCCTGACGCGCTCCAGCGCCTCGGCGAGCGTGGGCGTCCCGGCCGAGGCGAAGGCGGCGGTGACGGGACGCGAGAGCCGTACGGACAGCAGCCGGGCGGCGGCGCGGACGTCGTCGAGCGCGGCGGGGTCGGACGAACCGGCCGCGCCCAGGATCACGGCGTCGCAGGGCCGCAGGCCAGCCGCGGCCAGGCGGCGCGTCAGCACCGAGGTCAGCAGCCGGTGCGGCCCGAGCTGCCCGGCGACGACCGCGTCGGGCCGGGCGCGGGCGACGACGGCCGGCAGGTCGATGTGCGCGTGGTATCCCCCGGCGAGCAGCATGGGGACCACCACGACCGGTCCCGCCACCCGCGACAGCACGTCGGACAGCAGCGGCGCGCTGATCTCCAGGAACGCGAGTTCGACCGGCGCGCCGGGCCGGGCGCGGCGCACCCGGGCCGCCAGGGAGTCCATGACCGACTCCCAGTGGCCGCTGCGCGCCCCGTGCGCCGCCATCACCAGAGTCGGGGTCACCGCTCGTCCCGGCCGCAGGCGAGGCGGTAGCCGCGCTTGACGACGGTCTCGACGATGCCCGAGGGGCCGAGCGCCCGGCGCAGGCGGGTGATGGCCATCTCGACCGCGTGCTCGGCCGAGTCGCGGGAGGGGCCGCCGGGCAGCACGACCCGCAGGTCCGCCCGGTTCACCACGTGCCCGGGACGCTCGGCGAGCCGCTTGAGCACGGCCATCGGGGCGGGCGGCAGCGGCTTGAGCTCACCGTCGACCACCACGGCGTGGCCGCGGATCTCCAGCTCGTGCCCGCCCGCGAGGAGCCGCGTGACGCCGCTTTCCGGCAGGTGGCGGGCGAGGGCCCGGGCGAGCGCGCCGAGGCGGGCCCGGTCGGGCTGGACGACCCGCACGCCGCGCTGGGTCAGCGGCCCGGCCGTGACCGGGCCCACGCAGGCCGCGACCACGCGGGAGTCGAACGCCGCGAGCAGCGCGTCCTCCAGCCCGTCGGCGCGGGCGGCGCCCAGCATGGCCAGCACGGCGGGCGCGCTGGTGAAGGCCACCGCGTCCACCGAGCCGGTGATCGCCTGGCTGATCAGGCGGCGCAGCGGCGAGGTGTCGCGGTAGGGCAGCCACCGGTAGACCGGCACCTCGATCACCTCCGCGCCCGCCTCCCGCAGCGAGGCGACGAAGCCGTCCAGCGGCTCGCCGTGCAGTTGCACGGCGATGCGGCGGCCGTGCAGGTCCTGCGCGAGCAGATACTCCTTGACCTCCTCGCACGACTCCGTGGCCGGCGTCCAGAAGTCCACCAGGCCGGCCGCGCGGACGGCCCCGCGCGCCTTGGGGCCGCGGGCGAGCAGCCGCGCGCCGCCCAGGTGCGCGTTCAGGTCGGCGGACAGGCCCCAGCCCTCCGCCGCCGCCATCCACCCGCGGAACCCCACGCCCGTGGTGATGACCACGTCGTCGACGGGCGCCTCCAGGCAGGCCCGGGTCGCGGCGAGCAGCCCGGCGTCCTCCGCGAGCGGCACGATGCGGATCGCGGGCGCCCGCACGACCCGGGCGCCCCGCCGTTCGAGGAGCGCGGCCAGCTCCTCGCTGCGGCGGGTCGCCGTCACCCCGATCGTGAACCCGGCCAGCGCGTCCGGCGCCGTCTCCAGGCTCGTCGAGGTCTCGTCCACCAGCGCGGTCATACCACGCTCACCTCCACGGTTCCGTCGGTGACTCGAATGGGGTAGGTCGGCACGGCGACACCGGAGTCGTCCGCGCACACGCCCGTCACCAGCGAGAACACCTGCTTGTGCATGGGCGAGGCCACGGTCGGCTCGCCGTTCCTGGTGCCGACGATGCCCCGGGACATCACGTACGCCCCGCTGAACGGGTCGAGGTTGCCCAGGGCGTACAGGGCGCCGTCGAAGGTGCGGAAGACGGCCACCTGCCGGTCGCCGACGAGCACCGCCGCGCCCCGCTCGGGCAGCAGGTCGGTGTAGGAGCAGACCGGGGTCCAGTGGCCGGCGAGGGCCGGCTTCTCGTCGAGGATGGTCATCTGCGGGTCGCCTCCAGTGGAATCAGCACCGGCTTGATCTGGTCGCGTTCGGTCTCGAAGGAGATCGAGGGGTCGGGCACGCCGGGGGCGTTGACGAAGCTGACGAAGCGGCGCAGCTTGTCGGGGTCCTCGATGGTGGCGCGCCACTCGTCGACGTACGTGGACACGTGCCGCTCCATCTGCGCGTCGAGCTCTGCGCAGATGCCGAGCGAGTCCTCCATGATCACCTCACGGAGGTAGTCGAGCCCGCCGTCCAGGTTCTCCAGCCACGCGGCGGTGCGCTGGAGCCGGTCGGCGGTGCGGATGTAGAACATCAGGAACCTGTCGATGGTCCTGACCAGGTCGTCGGTAGACAGGTCGGACGCGAGCAGGTCGGCGTGGCGGGGCTTGAAGCCGCCGTTGCCGCCCACGTAGAGGTTCCAGCCCTGCTCGGTCGCGATGATGCCGAAGTCCTTCGACCGGGCCTCGGCGCACTCCCGGGCACAGCCGGAGACGGCCGACTTCAGCTTGTGCGGCGAGCGCAGCCCCCGGTAGCGCAGCTCCAGGGCGATGGCCAGGCCCACCGAGTCCTGCACGCCGTAGCGGCACCAGGTGGACCCGACGCAGGACTTCACCGTCCGCAGCGCCTTGCCGTACGCGTGGCCGGACTCGAAGCCGGCGTCGACGAGGCGGCGCCAGATGGCGGGCAGCTGCTCGACCCGGGCCCCGAGCAGGTCGATGCGTTGCGCTCCGGTGATCTTCGTGTAGAGCCCGAATTCGCGGGCCACCTCGCCGATCACGATGAGCTTGTCCGGGGTGATCTCGCCGCCCGGGATGCGCGGGACGACCGAGTAGGTGCCGTTCTTCTGGATGTTGGCCAGGAACTGGTCGTTGGTGTCCTGCAGCGCGGCCTGCTCGCCGTCGAGGATGTGGCCGCGGCCGAGGGAGGCGAGGATCGAGGCGACCGCGGGCTTGCAGATGTCGCAGCCGCGGCCGGTCCCATGCTCGGCGATGAGCTGGGAGAACGTCGTGATCCCCCGGACGTTGACGATGTCGAACAGCTCGGCCCTGCTGTGCGGGAAGTGCTCGCACAGCGCCTTGCCGACGTCGACGCCCGACTTCACCAGGATCTGCTTGAGCATCGGCACGCAGCTTCCGCAGGTGGTGCCGGCCCGGGTGCAGTCCTTGATGCCCTGCACGTCGGTCAGGCCCTTGTCGGCGATGGCCGCGCAGATCCTGCCCTTGGTGACGTTGTTGCAGGAGCAGACCTGCGCGTCGTCGGGCAGGTCGACCGACGCCTTGCCCGCGCCGGCGAACAGCAGGTCGCTCGGCGCGCCGGGCAGCGGCTTGCCGACGAACGGCCGCAGCGCGTTGTACGGCGAGGCGTCGCCGACGCAGATGCCGCCGAGCAGGGTCGTGGCGTCGTCGCTGATGAACAGCCGCTTGTAGACGCCGCCCACGGGATCCATGTAGGTGACGTCGAGCGCGCCCGACATGGCCCCGAACTGCGCGACCTCCACGCCCAGCAGCTTGAGCTTGGTGGACATGTCGGCGCCGGTGAAGGCCGCGGACCCGTCCAGGATGCGCTCGGCTGCCACCTCCGCCTGCGTGTTGCAGGGCCCGACGAGGCCGTAGACCATGCCCCCGGCCAGGGCGCACTCGCCGATCGCGTAGATGCGCTCGTCGGAGGTGCGCATGCCCTCGTCGACCACGATGCCGCCGCGTTCGCCGACCTCCAGGCCGCAGGCCCGGGCGAGCTCGTCACGCGGCCGGATGCCTGCGGAGAAGACGACGACCTGAGCGTCGATCGCCTCGCCGTCGGGCTTCACGAGCGACGTGACCCGGCCGTCCGGGCCGGCCTCGATCGAACGCACGCCCGCGCCCGTGTGGATCGTCAGCCCGAGCCCCTCGATGTGCCCGCGCAGCACCGAGCCGCCGCCCTCGTCCACCTGGCGCGGCATGAGCCAGCCGCTCATCTCGATGACGTGCGTGTCCAGGCCGAGCCCGCGCAGGGCGTCGGCCGCCTCCAGGCCGAGCAGACCGCCGCCGATGACCACGCCCGCCCGGGCGTCCCGCGACGCGTCCCTGATGGCGTCCAGGTCGTCGATCGTCCGGTACACGAAGCAGCCCGGCAGGTCCCGGCCCGGCACCGGCGGCACGAACGGCGCCGACCCGGTGGCCAGCACCAGCACGTCGTACGGCTCGCTGTCACCGGCGTCGGTGCTGACGGTGCGGTTCGCGCGGTCGATCGCGGTGACGCGGACGCCGGTCCTGAGCCTGACGCCGTCCGGCACCGGATAGGTGAGGTCCTCGACGCTCTTGCCGCTGAGGTAGGAGGTGAGCGCCACCCGGTCGTAGGCTGGGCGGGGCTCCTCCCCGAAAACGGTGACCGTCCCGTCGAAGCCCCGGCCGGCGAGCGTCTCGATTAGGCGGTGTGCCGTCGGGCCGTGTCCTACAACGACGAGTCTCATGCGCTTACGGTCCTTCATGCGCTCACGCCTTCCTGCTCACACAGCCAGCCGACGATGCCCTCGACCGCGTCACGGCAGCTGCCGCAGCCGGTGGTGGCCCTCGTCGCGGCGGCCACGGCCTCCACGTCCCGCGCGCCGGACTCCCAGCACGCCCTGATCTGGCCCTTCGTCACGTTGTTGCACTGGCAGACCCGGGCCGAGTCCGGCATCCGGGTGGGGCTGTCGGCCACCGCCGCACCGCCCACGCCCGCGAGATCGGGGAACAGCAGCCCGGTGCGGTCGCCGGGCAGGGGTCCTCCGCGGTCGAACAGCTGGGTCAGCGTGCCCACCGCGGAGGTCTCGCCCAGCAGGATCGCGCCGACCAGGCGGCCGTCCCGGATGACGAGTTTGCGGTAGGTGCCCTTGTGCCGGTGGGAGAAACGGACGATCTCCGCCTCGTCCTCCGTCAGCTGGGTCTCCCCCATCGCCGCGAGCTCGACGCTCCTGGCCTTCAGCCGGGTGACCAGCCGCGAGCCCCGGTAGCGCGCTCCCTTGTCGGTGCCGGTGACGAGGTCGGCCACGACCGACGCCTGCTCCCAGCCGGGGGCGACCAGTCCGTAGACGCGGCCCGCGTGCTGGGCGCACTCCCCGATCGCGAAGATCGACGGGTCGTCGGTGCGCAGCTCGTCGTCCACGACGACGCCGCGCTCGACCTCCAGCCCCGCGTCGCGGGCGAGCCCGACGACCGGGCGCACGCCGCAGGCCAGCACGACCAGATCGGCGTCGATCAGCTCGCCGCCGGCGAGTTCCACATGCCGCTCCCGGATCGCGCTCACGGTCACGCCGGTGCGGATGGCGACGCCGAGCGCGCCCAGCGTCTCGCGGAGGATGAGCCCGGCCTCCTCGTCGAGCTGGCGCTCCATCAGGTGCCCGGCCAGGTGCAGCAGCGTCACCGGGACGCCCCGGCCGGCCAGGCCCCGCGCGGCCTCGATGCCGAGCAGCCCGCCGCCGACCACGACCGCGCTGCGCGCGCTCGCGGCGGCCTCCCTGATCCGCTCGCAGTCGTCCAGCGTGCGGAACGCCGTCGCCCGCTCCACGCCGGGGATCGGCGGGACGACCGGCTCGCTGCCCGTGGCGAGCACGAGCACGTCGTACGGCTCGCGCGTCCCGTCGGCGGCGACCACCGTCTGGCAGTCCCGGTCGATGGCGGTGACCTCGACGCCGATGCGGGCGGTCACCCCGTGGTCGGCGTACCAGCGGGGGTCGAGGAGCCGGACCTGGTCCGGGCTCGACGTGCCGGCCACCACGTTCGACAGCAGGACCCGGTTGTACGGCTGCCACGCCTCGGCGCCGAACACAGTGATCTTCACATCCTTGTCCCGGGCGCGGACCTCGCTCACCAGGCGCGAGCCCGCCATCCCGTTCCCCACCACGACCAGCCTCACGCGACACGCTCCCCGTCTTCGGCGCACCGCTCGATCGCGGCGGCGCAGACCTTGAACTCCGGCATCCGCGACATCGGGTCGAGCGCCGGATTGGTGAGCAGGTTGACGCCCTCCCAGTGGAACGGCATGAACACCGTGTCCGGCCGGATCGAGGCGTTCACGCGGGCCACGCCCTCGGCGGCGCCCCGGCGGCTGCGCACCCGGACGCGGTCGCCGGAGGCGACGCCCAGCCGCTCGGCGAGGTCCGGGTGCAGCTCCACGAACACCTCGGGCGACGCCTGCGTGAGCGGGCGGATGCGGCGCGTCTGCGCCCCCGACTGGTAGTGGGCGAGCACCCGCCCCGATGTCAGGTAGAGCGGGAACTCCTCGTCCACGTCCTCGGCGGGCGGGCGGTGCTCCACCGGCACCAGGCGGGCCCGGCCGTCTGGGGTGGCGAAGCCGTCCAGGAACGGACGCGGCGTCCCCGGATGGGGCTCCTCCCCCGGCGTCTCGGGACACGGCCAGAACACGCCGGTCTCGGCCGCGATGCGCTCATAGGTGATGCCGGAGTAGTCGGCGACGCCCCCGGCGGAGGCCAGGCGCAGCTCGTCGAAGACCGTGCGCGGGTCGGCGGGAAACTTCTCGCCGCAGCCGAGCCGCTCCGCGAGGCCCCGGAGGATCTCCAGGTCGCTGCGCGCGCCGGGCGGCGGTGCGGCGGCCTGGCGGCGCAGCAGGACCCGGCCCTCCAGGTTCGTCATCGTGCCCGCCTCCTCGGCCCACTGGGTCGTGGGGAGCACGACGTCGGCCATGGCCGCGGTCTCGGACAGCACGAAGTCCGAGACCACGAGCAGGTCGAGCGCGTCCAGCCGCCGGGCGACGTGCCCGGCGCGGGGCGCGGAGACGACGGGGTTGGAACCGAACAGCAGCAGCGCCCTCGGCCCCTCCGGCGTGCCGAGCGCGTCCAGCAGCTCGTACGCGGACCGGCCGGGGCCGGGCAGGTCGGCGGGGTCGATCCCCCAGACGGCCGCGACGTGCGCCCGGGCCGCCGGGTCGTCGATCTTCCGGTAGCCGGGGAGCTGGTCGGCCTTCTGGCCGTGCTCCCTGCCGCCCTGGCCGTTGCCCTGGCCGGTCACGCAGCCGTAGCCGGAGCCCTCACGGCCGGGCAGCCCGAGGGTGAGCGCCAGGTTGACGAACGCGGTGACCGTGTCTGTGCCCTTGGCGTGCTGCTCGGCGCCCCGGCCGGTCAGCACCATCGCGCGCTCCGCCTCGCCGAGAATACGTACGGCCTCGCGCATGTGCGCGACCGGGACGCCGGTGACGCGCTCCACCCGCTCGGGCCACCAGGCCGACACGGAGGTGCGCACCTCCTCGAAGCCGCTCGTGCGGGCGGCCAGGTAGTCCAGGTCGGCGTACCCCTCGGCGATCGCGATGTGCAGCAGGCCGAGCGCCAGGGCGAGGTCGGTGCCCGGGGTGACCTGCAGGTGCAGGTCGGCCATCTTGGCGGTCTGGGTGAGGCGCGGGTCGACGACGACGAGCCGGCCGCCCGCGGCCCGCATCGCGGACAGGTGGCGCACGAAGGGAGGCATGGTCTCGGCGACGTTGCCCCCGGCGAACAGGACGGCGCCGGCGCGGGCGATGTCGGTGATGGGGAACGGCAGCCCCCGGTCCATGCCGAAGGCCCGGTTGACCGCGGCCGCCGCCGAGGACATGCAGAACCTGCCGTTGTAGTCGATCTGGCTGGTCCGCAGCGCGACCCGGGCGAACTTGCCGAGCTGGTAGGCCTTCTCGTTGGTCAGCCCGCCGCCGCCGAACACCGCCACGGCGTCCGGCCCGTGCTCCGCCCTGATGGCCTCGATCCGGGCCGCGACGTAGTCGAGCGCCTCGTCCCAGCTCACCGGGTCGCCGCGCAGCAGCGGGGTGGTGAGCCGGTCCGGCGAGGTCAGCAGCTCGGCCGCCGTCCAGCCCTTCTGGCACAGGCCGCCGGCGTTGGCCGGGATGTCCTCGCGCGGGGTGATCTCCCCCTTCGCGACGAACATGCCGCACTGGAGCGCGCAGTACGGGCAGTGCGTGGCCGAGCCCACGGTGGTATCCCCAGGCACTGTATCCGTGTGCACCACGGTGCCCGCGGCCTGTGAGATCACAGGACCGGGGGCGTGCAGTGAGATCGGCATGGATCCGATGGTGCTGACAGGCGGTTTCACCGCTGGGTCCCTTCTGTTACCGCTGTGCTACAAGGCGCCAACCGCGCTAACTTCGGCGAGCGCGGCGTGTGAGAGACCCCGTCGTCTCGAAAGCTCACTTGTGCTGTCGCCGCTCGTGAGGCATGAGTCCGCAAAAGGCGGGCGCCCCGCGGGCGCCCGCGAGAGGCCGCGTCTCAGATCCGGGCCGCCGCCAGGCTCGGCGCCGACTTCGCTCCGAGGGTGCGCATGTAGCAGAACCAGGTGAGCGCGAAGCAGACGGCGTAGAAGGCGGCGAAGGCCGCGAGCGCCGCCCCCGCGCCGCCCGTGGCGGAGATGGAGCTGCCGAACCCGCGGTTGATGAAGAACCCGCCGAAGGCGCCCACCGCGGAGATGAACCCGATGGCCGCCGAGGCGTCGCGCTTGCCGGTCGCCAGCGCCGCCTCGTACGCGGGGGTGCCGGGCTCGACGCCGGCCACCGCCTTCGCCCGGAAGATCGCCGGGATCATCCGGTAGGTGGAGCCGTTGCCGACGCCCGCGGTGCCGATCAGCAGCATGAACGCGGCGAAGAACAGCACGAAGTTGCGAGCCGACATGGCCTGCCAGACGAGCAGGACCGAGGCGATCATCGCGGCGAAGTTCCAGAACGTCACCGAGGCGCCGCCGAGCCGGTCCGACAGCCAGCCGCCGACCGGCCGGATGAGCGACCCGACCAGCGGGCCGAGGAACGCCAGCGAGGTCAGCGCGGCGTGCTCGGGAAACTGCGACTTGATGAGCAGCGGGAACGCGGTGGAGTAGCCGATGAACGAGCCGAACGTGCCGATGTAGAGGACCGACATGATCCAGGTCTGCGCGCGGCCGGCCGCCTTGACCATCTCCCTCGGCTCGGCCCTGGCCGAGGTGAGGTTGTCCATGCAGAAGTACGCCCCGGCGGCGGCGGCCAGGACGAAGGGCACCCAGAACAGTCCGGCCGCCGCCAGCCCGAACCCGGCGATGACCAGGGGCATCAGCAACTGCACGGAGCTGACGCCGATGTTGCCGCCGGCCGCGTTCAGGCCGAGGGCGGCGCCCTGCTTGTTCTGCGGGTAGAAGTAGGTGATGTTGGCCATGCTGGAGGCGAAGTTGCCGCCGCCGAGCCCGGCCGTCGCCGCGATGGCCAGGAAGGCCCAGTAGGGCGTGCCCGGGTCGTTCACGGCCACCGCGAGCAGGACGGCGGGCACCAGCAGCAGCGTCGCGCTGACCACCGTCCAGTTCCGGCCGCCGAACCGGGCGGGCGCGAACGTGTAGGGGATGCGCAGCGCGGAGCCCACGAGGTTGGGCAGCGAGACGATCCAGAACAGCTGGTCGGTGGAGAACTTGTAGGCGCCGAGCTTGACCGAGACGATGCTCCAGACGGTCCACAGCGTGAAGCCCAGATGCTCGGCCAGGATCGAGAACACCAGGTTCCGCCGGGCCACCTTCTTGCCGGTGCTCTCCCAGAAGACGGGGTCGTCCGGTCGCCAGTCACCGATCCAGCGGCCCTTCCGGGGTTCTTCTGCGGCCGTGCGCGCCGCCTGCGTCGCCGTCATCGCTCCTCCTGCGTCCTTGTAGCTGGGGCCGGTAACAGAAGCTAGGAAGAGCGCGTTACGCACTTTGACCAAGCGTGACCGTGCGGCAGTTACATGTGCCGCACCCACGAAACATGCAATCCACAGGCATAACGGACGCAACATCGGGTTAACACGGGACTGCCCCTCGCACGGCCCCCGTTTCACCGGTGTGTCGTCCTCCACACCGGCCCGGGCCGGTCGTCGTCACACAAGGTCAGCACATCCGCCATGGCCCGCATGTGGGTATTTCGGGAAATTCCCGCGATCGCGGTAGCGCCATTCCATGACCGGACTACGGCGTTTTCCAGTGCGGCATGGCACGGACATTTCGGTTGACATGTGACCGGTTTTCCGACCGCAGGAATATCCGCGGCGGGGAAAGGGGATATCGATGCCGCCTCCCGCCGGACGAGGGCCCCCGAGGGCCCGCGCGCACTCGGGGAGGACGGATGCCAGCGGTCTCACGCCGCGCGTTTCTTTCGACGGGGCTCCTCTGGTCGGCGTGCCTGCCCGCGGCGATCCTGACCGCGCAGGGCGGGCTCGTCGCGACGGCCACGCCCGTATGGGCCGGGAACCGCCCGCGGCGGCCGCGCGTGTACACCCGGTCGGACTGGAAGGCCGATCCGCCGAGGGGCAAGGCCGAGGTGCTCGACCGGGCGCCCGACCGGCTCGTCGTCCACCACACGGCGACGGCGAACACGGGCGCGACCGACCTCGAGGCGGCCTTCCGGCTGTCCCGGACGATCCAGCGCTACCACATGAAGCACAACGGCTGGGAGGACATCGGCGAGCAGTTCACCGTCAGCCGGGGCGGATACGTCATGGAGGGCCGCAACCGCTCACTGCCTGCCGTCGAGGCGGGCAAGCACGTGATGGGCGCGCAGGCGGCCGACCACAACGACCACACGCTGGGCATCGAGACCGAGGGGACGTACACCTCCTGCCTGCCCCCGGCCCGCCAGCTGTCCGCGCTGACCGCCCTGCTGGCCTGGCTGTGCGACGCCTACGCGCTCGACCCGCACGAGGCCATCGTCGGCCACCGCGACCTCAACCGGACCGCCTGCCCGGGCGACCGCCTCTATGCGTACCTGCCGCGGTTGCGCGACGACGTCGCGCGCCGCCTGGGCGGGCGCGGTTCCCGGCGGGACGAGCCCCCGCCACCGCGTCTCGCGCTGCCCGAGGGTCCGTACGAGGCAGCCGCGCTCATCGGCGACCTACCGCTGGAGCACGGTCCCGCCGTGGGCCCGCACGACCTGACCCGCTGACGGAGGAGGCCGGCGTCAGTTGAGCGCGAGGAGGCTGACGGCGACGGCGGCGGCGCCGAGCCCGGTGAGCTGGCTGCGGTGGATGCGTTCGGCCAGGACGACGCGGGCCAGCAGGACGGTGCCGGCCGGATAGAGCGCGGTGATGACGGCCACGACGGCGAGGTCTCCGCTGCGAGCGGCCAGGAGGAAGGCGAGGTTGGCCAGGGAGTCCAGCATGCCCGCGGCGGCGCACAGGGCGGATGCGGGGCGCCGGTCGCCGAGGCGCTTGCGCAGCAGGGCCGCCGCGGTCAGGACGAGGGCGGAGGAGACGGCGCGGCCGGCGATGATCGGGGCGAGACCGCTGTCGGCGGGGGCCTGATGGAGGCAGATGAGCTGGGCGGCGATGGCGGTGCCCGCGCCCAGGGCCAGCAGCAGGGCGGTGCGGCCGGGACGGGAGGCGCCCACGCCGGGGCCCGCGCTGACCAGGACGACGGCGGTCAGCGCGAGCGGGAGGCCGAGCAGGGCGTAGGTGGTGAGGTGTTCGCCCTGGGCCAGGCCGAGGCCGACCGGCAGGACGGCGGAGACCAGCGCGGTGACGGGGGAAAGCACGCTCATGGGACCGATCGCCAGGGTGCGGTAGAGCAGCGCGAAGGCCGCGGCCGAGGCGGCTCCGGACGCGGCGCCCCAGCCCAGCGCGGCCGGGCTCCAGTGCGCACCGAGGAAGGGCCACAGGACGAGCTCGACGGCGAGGCTGGCGGGAGCCGCGATGACGACGGTGCGCAGGACGTGCGCGCCGCGGGCGCTGAGCCCGCCGAGGAAGTCGGCGCAGCCGTACGCGAGAGAGCTGGCCAGGGCCAGCAGGAGAGCGGTCACAACGCATACCTTTCAGTGGAACGACCGTAAGGTACAATAAAGTGACCGACAGGAGGGATGGCAAGCAGTGGGGCACACGGCGGCGGCTCTACGGGCGGTGGCGTCCAACGTGAAGGCGGCCCGGCTGCGGGCGGGCCTGTCCGTGGAGCAGCTCAGCGCCCGGGCGCAGGTGAGCAAGGGAGCGCTGGTCAGCCTGGAGAATGCCCAGGGCAACCCTAACCTGGCCACGCTGGTGCGCCTCGCCGACGCCCTGGGCATGTCGGTGTCGGCCCTCACCGAGGGCCCCCGGCAGCGCGACATCCAGATCGTCGAGGCCGCCGACGCCGAACCGCTGTGGACCGGAGAGCACGGCGGCGAGGCCCGCCTCATGCTCACCACCAGCGGCCCGGCGCCGGTGGAGGTGTGGCGCTGGCGCCTGCACCCCGGCGAGGCGTATCCCAGCCATCCCCACCCGGCCGGGGTGGTGGAGACCGTCAGCGTCATCCGCGGCTGCCTGGCCCTCGTCCTCGACGGCGTGGAACACCAGGTCCCCACCGGGGCCACCGCGACCTTCGACGGCGGCGTCCCCCACACCTACCGAGGCGGCGGCGCCGAGCCTTGCGAGCTGCTCATGACCGTGCACCTGCCGCCACACACCACCGGCGGCGACCACTGACCGGACATGACCACGTCATGGGGTCGCCTGGGGCTTGGGCGCAGGCCCAACCCGGTCTGGTCCCCGACGCGCGCCAGCAGCGCCGCCGCGCCTGGACCGCATCGGCCCCTGGCAGCCCTGACCCCCACCACTCGCACGCACGCAGGCCCCGCCGACCCGCCACCGGAACAAACGCGACGCCCACCGCACCCGCGTCACCGAGGACTCCGCACAGGTCGCCTTCGTCCTCGAAACCGTCCACACCACCCGTGACGGCCGCCTCCTCACCGCCGCGGCGGAGGAACTGCGAGGCCTGCTCACCCCACACGCCGAACGGACCGGCGTGCACTACCTCAGCGCGGCACGACCCCGGCCACCACCTGAGACGACGAGTCTCGGTGACGAGCAGCGGGGTCGCGCCGCGCGGCGTGCCGGCGACCACGTTCGGACCCGGGCTCCGGAAGGGAGCCGCCCGAGTGGCCCGTATCGTCAGAGCCGCTCGACGTTCGGCCGCGGCAGCGGTTGCGCGTGTCGAAGACGAAGGCACTCTCCCGCTGGACCACGGTGTATGCGGCCATCTGGCCGCGCACGCTTCACGGCCCGACGGTGCGTCAGCGGCCCGGCGGCCCGGTCACCTCACGCCGTGAACCGAAGGCAGTTGAAGGCTTCGGCGAGTTCGTGCCCGCACTGGACTCCGCGAACCGCGGCGAGGGCACGGAGCGCCTCCTCGGAACGGGTGTGTGGGTGAGAGCGCCACTGGCTCGTGTAAAGACGGAGCCCTTCTATCTTCTGATCCATGTCCGCCTGCTCGATGCCGACATGGAAGTTCCGCGGCGAGATGCTTTCACCACTCCAGCCGTCCGCAACCTCCTCGTACATGAGGACCACCGACGGTTGATGACGGTCACTCCTCGGCCCTGGCCGCAGGGCGGTGATCCCCGCGTGCGCGACGGCCTTATGATCTTGGTTATAACTGCTTATCTCAGGCAGGAGGACCACCGAGGGACGGACCTCTGAGATCGAGAGCGGGCTGTCGCGCTCCAGAAGGTCGATCAAACGCTGCCGAGGCAGGTGGTCGAGCCGCAGATGGTAGTCGCTCCCCGGCAGCGCGACGTGGTGGCCGTCCAGATCGAAGTGCTTCACGACGTCGGCGATCTCACGTTCGCGCTCGGATCCGGTTGAATGGCCCGCCTGCGAATAGTCCCTCGTGTCACCGACGGTGACGAAGAGCACGAATACCTGCCCACCCGATCGTTTGACCAGGTTGATCAGGCCGCCACAGCCCAGCAGCTCGTCGTCCGGATGCGGAGCGACCACCAGCAGCCGCTGCTTTGCCCAGTTGATCATTGCCGTCCCTTCGGGATTTCAGTCGGATTTCGCGGCGACGACCGCGACCATCTCCTTTGACACCGTCATCTTTCCGGTCGGCGGGCAATAGGCCTTCAGGTCGTCCAATGAATATCCTTCACGCTCGGCGATCTCCTCGTAGAGAAGGGTCGAGCAAAAGTAGCGAAGGAATTCGGCGGGTTCCGGGAAGGTGAGCACGGAGTGGAGCACCTCCGCCTGCACCCGGCCGAACACTCCCAGCGTGAGAGGCAGGAACTCCTGGACGATCCGCGCCGTACGTCGCAGCGTCCTCTCGTCCGCCTTGCGGCCGGTCACCTTCTCGTTGAACTCGTACAACTCCGCCACGTTGTTGGGCGTGGGGCCGATCATGACGACCTCCCCGCCTTTAGCCGTCACCCGATGCAGCTCGCGGAGGGTGAACTCGGCGTCTGTCGCGTTATAGATGGCGAAAGTCACCATGCAGAGGTCGAAGACCCCGTCGTCGAAGGGAAGCTTCTCGTCCATGGAGGTGACGTGCAGAGCGAGGTTCTTGGTGTCGGGATGACGAGACCTCACGCGCTCGATCAACGCCTGGTCTCGATCGACCCCGGCAACGGTTCCCTTGTCGCCGACGCAGCGGAGGTACAGATCGATGTGGTTCCCGTCGCCGCACCCGAGGTCGAGAATACTCGCAGGGGATCGACGGCCGAGGAAATCAGCGATCCAGTCGGAGATGTCGAAGTTGCCGAAGAGCTTATGCGCGCGTATACGATTCGCCAGACGGTCCTGAGTTTCCTGGTAGCTGATATCCATGGTGAGGCTCTCCTTAGGTTGGCGATCCGGTGCTGCCCTGCTCGTATTTGATAGCGGCGCCGTTTCCCAGTCAAGGACGCGGCACCCACGCGTGTCGCCGACAAGCGAAGATCGGAACTGACGGAATCTAATCAGCAGTTCTGTCATCTGGAGGGTATGGTGCGAATCAGGAGGCACCACAGAAACGAGAGAATCCGGGAAATCACGGCCAGGTGGGCCGGGCTCTCGCTCGGCCGTTCAGCCGGGCCCGTACGCGCTCAAGCGATCAAAGGCGCTCGACGTTGGGTCCCCGGCACCGGTTGCGGGTGTCGAAGACAAAGGCGCTCGCGCGCTGGACCAGCGCGTAGTCGAAGCAGTCGTGATCGGTGAGGACCACGACGGCGTCGGCCGCCGCGATCTCCCGTTCCGACGGCTCGACGATCACCACTCCCTGGGGCACGAGCGCGAGGTCGACGTGCGGGTCGGCCGCGCGCACGTCCGCGCCCAGCTTGCGCAGGTGCCTGGCCACCTCGAGCGCCGGAGACTCGCGGCAGTCTCCAGTGTTCTTCTTGTACGACAGACCGAGCAGTAGCACATGGCTGCCGTTCATGGACTTGCGGCGGTCGTTGAGCGCCAGGACCAGCCGGTCGACGACGTGCGCCGGCATGTGGTCGTTGACGTCGTTGGCCAGCTCCACGAACCGGAAGTTGTGCCCCAGGCTGCGCTTGACCTTCCAGGACAGGTACGACGGGTCGATCGGCAGGCAGTGACCGCCGACGCCCGGCCCGGGGGTGAAGCGCATGTAGCCGAACGGTTTGGTGGCAGCCGCGTCGATGGCCTCCCACACGTCGATGCCGAGCTGCCGAGCGAAGACCGACAGCTCGTTCACCAGGGCGATGTTCACGTGCCTGAACGTGTTCTCCAGGAGCTTGCACAACTCGGCGACGTGCGGCGAGGATACCGGGACGACCCGCTCGACAACCGACTCGTAGAAGGCGCGGACCCGTGCGAGGGCTGCCTCGTCGAGGCCGGCGACGACCTTCGGCGTGTTCTCCAGCCGCCACCGTGCGTTGCCGGGGTCGATCCGCTCCGGGCTGTAGCCCAGATGGAAGTCGCCCGGCGCGCGCAGGCCCGATCCCTCCTCCAGGATCGGGCGCAAGTACTCCTCCGTCGTGCCCGGATACGTGGTCGACTCCAGCACCACGGTCGCGCCCGGCCGCAGGCGGGGGGCGAGCGACCGCCCTGCCGACGCGATGTGGCTGAGGTCGGGCACGCCGTCGGTCAGCGGTGTCGGCACGGTGATCACGCAGACGTCGAATCCCTCCGCGTCGGCGTAGTCCGCGCTGGCCAGGTAGCGGCCCGTCTCGTGCGCCGCCGCCAGCGCGTCGTCGCCGACGTCCTCGACGTACGACTGGCCGGCATCGAGGCGCTTGACCCGCCACTCGTCCACCTCGATGCCCACGACCCGATATCCCGCCTCGACCGCACGCATCGCGAGCGGCAGGCCCACATAACCCTGGCCGATCACGACCAGTTTGTCTTCCATCCCAGACCCCCGTCGTCCATGACGTGACGCGCACCGACTGCAGATGTGCGAGGTTTCCACATCCCTCGCTCGGCGAAGTTCCCGATCTTCGACCCTGGTCCTGCCGCCACTTCGAAAACTGGGCGGGGTACAGCCATGATCCGGTTCATCACCGATGCCGAACGGGCTCGGCCGGCATTCCCCTTACAGATCGACGCGTCGCCCTCGAATCTTGTCGCTCGGCCGCGATCTCTACGGCCGCCCGGCGAGACCGCGCCACCAGTACTCGTGGTTCAGGTACCACCGGATGACCTCAGCGAGCCCCTCATCGAAGTCAACCAGGGGCTCGTAACCAAGCGAGCGGATCTTGGTGGAGTCGACCGAGTATCGCCGGTCGTGCCCGGGCCTGTCGGGCACGTGCACCACCATCTCCCAGCCGACGCCGAAGGCCTTGAGCAGCCGTTCCGTCAGCTCCAGGTTGGTCAGCTCCACCCCGCCGCCGATGTTGTAGATCTCGCCTCCCGAGCCCTTGTCCAGCACAAGCTGGATGCCCCGGCAATGGTCGTCCACGTGCAACCATTCCCGGACGTTACGGCCGTCGCCGTACAGCGGGATCGGCCGCCCCTCGATCAGGTTGGTGACGAACAGCGGGATGACCTTTTCGGGATGTTGGTAGGGACCGTAGTTGTTGGAGCACCTGGTCACCCGTACGTCGAGTCCGTAGGTCCGGTGGTAGGCACGGCAGAGCAGGTCGGCGCCGGCCTTGGCGGCCGAGTAGGGCGAGTTGGGCAGCAGCGGCTCCGCCTCGGTCCACGATCCCGCTTCGATCGACCCGTAGACCTCATCGGTGGAGACCTGGACGAACGTGTGAACGCCCGCCTCGAGCGCGGTCTGCAGGAGCCGCTGGGTGCCCTGGACGTTGGTCGTCACGAAGTCGCCGGCGCTCGTTATCGACCGGTCGACGTGTGTCTCCGCGGCGAAGTTCACGATCAGGTCATGTCCGGGGACCAGATCTCGGAGCCGTTCGACGTCGGTGATGTCCCCTCGCACGAAGGTGAAGCGGGGATTTCCCTCAGCCGCGGTCAGGTTGGCCAGATTGCCCGCGTAGGTGAGTTTGTCCAGCACCGTCACGTGGGCGTTCTCGTAGCCGGGGTACGCGCCGGACAGCAGCGACCGGACGTAGTGGGAGCCGATGAACCCGGCGCCGCCGGGAACAAGGATCTTCATGCGTGCACCTGAACCCTGCTGTGGTCTCCGACCATGAGCTGATGTGTGTTGGGAAGCCCGGTCGCCCGGGTGACCTGGACGTTGCGTCCGATCAGGGAATGCGTGATACGGGAGACACCCGTGATTGCCGAGTCGCCGAGCACGATGCTGTAGTCCACTTCGGCGTCCTCGAGCACGCACCCCTCCCCGATGGAGGTGTAGGGGCCGACATAAGAGTGGACGATCTTGGTGTCGGCGCCGATCACGGCCGGCCCTCTGATGATCGATCCCTCCACGACGGCGCCGGGGGCGATGACCACGCGCCCGGTTATGTCGGAGAGCCCGTCCACAGTTCCTCCGAGATCGGGCTCGATCGTCTCCAGCACGATGCGATTGCACTCCAGCATGTCCTGTAGCCGGCCGGTGTCCTTCCAGTACCCCGTGACGAGATGCGACTGGATGCGGTGGCCGGTGTCGATGAGCCACTTGATGGCATCTGTGATCTCGAGCTCGCCCCGGGCTGACGGCCTGATCGCGAGCACCGCCTCGTGGATCGCCGGCGAGAACGCATAGGCCCCGACGATCGCGAGGTCGCTACGCGGGTGCTCCGGCTTCTCCTCCAGTGCGACGATCTCCCCGTCCGGGCCGAGTTCGGCCACACCGTAGTACTGGGGCTCGGACACTCGGGTGAGCAGGATGCGCGCGTCGCAGTCGGCCGCGCGGAAGGCGTCGACGAGACCGGTGATGCCGTTCACCAGAAAGTTGTCGCCGAGGTACATCACGAACGGATCCTCGGCCAGGAACTCCCTGGCGATGAGGACGCAGTGTGCCAAGCCGAGAGGGGCCTCCTGCTCGATGTAGGTGACGTCGAGCCCGAACGCGGAGCCGTCACCCACGGCCTCGCGGACCTCACGGCCGGTGTCGCCGACGATGATCCCTACGCTGGTGATGCCGGCGTCCCTGATGGCCTCAAGCCCGTAGAAGAGCACGGGCTTGTTCGCGATAGGGACGAGCTGTTTCGCCGAGGTGTGGGTCAGCGGGCGCAGTCTCGTCCCCTTGCCGCCCGCCAGAACGAGTGCCTTCACCGCTTCCTGAGACCTTCCATGATTTCCCCTAACTGAAGATATGGCCGTAGCCAGACGATCGCTCGAAATTATCGGGAAGCCACGTCCGGGACTTCCCACCACCAGTCGCGTTTACCGAACCGCGTGACACAAATTGCCGGGCCGGGTTAGAAATTGACCCGCTCCCGGAACGTCCAGGTCCGATTTATGACATAACTCAACGGTGGGCTCAGCAGGATTATCAGCGCCTGCGCGATCATGAGGGGAATCCCGGCGAATTCCACCAGAACAGGCAGGCCGATGACGGAGGCGCCGAGAAAGGACAGCCCGACGGCGTAGAAGCGCAGGTAACCGGGCAGCCAACGCTCACTCGATACCTTGAATACAACCGATCGGTACACCGGATAGACGATCACGGTGGTCAGGAAATGGCTTCCCACGACAAGGAGAAGGTAGGGAACCGAATTCTTGGCGACCAGCAACCCCAGGCCGAGAACAGCGTAGTACACCCCGGCCGTCATGCCACCGGCCAGCAGATATGCGATGCGCCGGCCGAAGCGACCCTGAATCCGGGCCCACGGGACGGAAGAGGCTTCTTGGGCGCTCCGGCTTTTCAGGTCGAGCATATTGTCGTCACTCCGGATCTCCGACGAACCGAACCGGCGGGAGCGCCGACGACCGCCGACCGTCATCGCAGTCCGCAGCCCCGCCTTTCAAAGCTCAGGACCTTTCAAATATTCCGCTGCGGCGGAGCCCACGTTGAAGAGAAGATCAAGGACTGTCACCTGATGGTCGAACGGCGGGTGGAGTTGTGGATATTCAGGGTAACCGGAGTAGTCGAACCATCGAACCTCGATCCCCGCTTTCCGGAAGATACTTTCATCCAGATAGGCTCGGGCGGCCGGACCCGACAAGTATTCGTCGGCGCCGGCCTTCCGACAAATATCGAGGACACGCGCACTGCTCGATCCTATGGCGCAGTAGTCCTCCGACCGAGTGAAATTAGCCTGAACACCGAGCAGAGGGCAGAGCCCCTCAAGGAAATGCCGGTTTATTTCGGACAGTCTATTGCTTCCACATTCCTGGTAGAGCTTCTCCAGGCCGGGCGCGACCTCGTCGAAACAGGGAGCCTTTTTGTATGCCTCCGCAAGGATCCGCCAGTGCCGCTCGCGCCAATTCGGATCGCTTATCGTTACCTCGTTGATCAGTTGACTCAGCGGACCGCGCTTGATTGGGAGCGAGAGCCACCTGGGGCCCGTCGCCGTCTTGATGCGGTTACGATTGCGCCAACTGCCGGAAGAATACTGCGCGTCGTCGAACAGTATGAACTCGTCGACATTGGCGATCAGATCGAAATATCCCTTCCAGGGGATATAGCTCGACTGGACCAGGGCAACTCGTTTCATGGGCCTCACGCCTTCGTCCTGCTCGAACCGCGAGCTGCCTCTGCCAGAGACTCTTCTGACGGTTCACCGAAGTCACGAGCGGCGACCGCCGGTTGTGCGAGAGACGCCATGGTCACGTCGAGCGCCGGTTCCAGGCGTGAGGCGCCGCTATCACAATGCTTACGAACGATGTACGTGGGACGCCCCATGCGCTCGACGTGAATCCTGCCGAGATATTCCCCGATGATGCCGAGTGCGATCATCTGGGCCGCGGCGAACAGCGAGATCATGGATGCGGTCGACGTGAATCCCTTGACCGTTCCGTCTCCGAACCAGTACGTCCAGAGGAAGACCACGAGCAAGGTGAGACCGAGTGCTCCCGTCAACAACCCGAAGTAGGTCACCAGGCGGAGCGGGAGGGTGCTGTAACCGACGAAGATCCCGATCGCGTGACGGATGAGCATGGAAAGGGTGTAGTTCGAGCGCCCGAAAACCCGGCCCTGCATGCTCACACGGACTGTCCCGATCTTCGTGGTCGCCCACGAGAACGCGATGTCGATCTGGATGTACGGGGCTCCCACCCCATCCAGGGCTTGACGCAGGAAACTTCGAAAAGCCCGGAACGCAGAGATGTCGTGCCCGTTCTCCGCGCCGAATCGTCCAGACAGTGCCGTCTTGAGCGACTTGGAGGCGAGATCACGTATGGCGCCGTGCGTTCCGGTGGCCGGCACTCCATAAACGATGTCCAGGTCGGGTCGAAGACCTGCCAGCAGTTTGGGAACCTCCTCCGGCGGATGCTGAAGATCATCATCCATTGTCACCACGATCTCGTGGCGCGCGCAGCGGATGCCGGCCACAAGAGCATTGTGCTGTCCGTAGTTCCGGGCCAGCAGCAAGGCACGGACGGCATCGTGCCTCTCGGCGAGTTCCTGAGCGACTTCCCACGTATTGTCCGGAGAGCCGTCGACGACGAGTACGACCTCGGACTGGGAGGCGGCGCCGGACAGCACGGCGAGAAGCCGCTCAACCAACGTGGGCAATGTCTGCGCGGACCGGTAACACGGGATCACGACGGATACGCTGGTCATGGCGTCAGTCTGACGAACGCCGGTCCCACACCCGGGACCACACAACGGGATTTGCATTTTGTTGAGAAAGTCAATTCATATCCATCGATTACGACGGTAGGGCGGACCGTTGGTGGACGAGGATCGACAACGCACGGTGCGATGCCGAGCAGCGACGACTCCGACGTCGGCGATGGAGGCATCGGTCTGCGATCTCCGTTTTGTCGACCGCTTCATGGAATTATCCCGTGCTCGTCAAAATTTTTGCCGACCCCCGGTTGCACGGCACGCGATTACAGCACGGCAGCTGCTAGCGTAATCGTCGAAGTTTCCAAAGCGCCGGCCTCATCTTTCAGACCGGCCGGCAAGACAAGATACTTCCAGACAAAACCGAGGCAAGGAGCGGACCGAGAATGCCCGACTCGATGCGTATAGTCCTGATCTTTTATACTGCCGGTCGTCTCACGCTCCTGCACGAGGCATGCGTAAGGGCAGGCCATACACCGGTCGCCCTCGTCTATGCTCGTAGTCTTCGCCAGGGAAGGGCCACCAGCAAGGCCTCCGCGGACACCATCGCGGCCATCAGCGAAGCACTGCCTCCCGGCTCGAATCTATTGCTGCCTGGAAACATCGACGGCCTGGCCAAGGCGTTGGCCGGCTATCATCCCGACCTCATCGTGGTCTACGGATTTCCCTGGAAGCTCTCCAGAGAGGTCCTGCAAATACCACGAATCGGTGTCATGAACATCCATCCGTCTCTCCTGCCCAAATACAGGGGGCCGCTGCCAGTTCAGTGGGCGATTCGGAACGGAGACCCGGAGATCGGGGTGACGATCCACTGGATGAAGGAAGAATTCGACACGGGAAACATCATTGTACAGAAAGGTGGCATTCGAATAGAAGAAGATCCGGTGCCCGCCCTTCTGTGGAAGGAGATCGATCTGCTCGTCAGTGATCTGCTCGGTGTCGCCCTCGAAAACGCAGCCACCGGCGCCCCCGGCGAAACTCAGAACGAGACCGATGCCACCTACGCCGGTTGGATGGAGCCGGATTTCATGTTCATCGATTGGACGCGCAGCGCTCGTGAGATACATAATCAGGTCCGCGCGTTCCGGTTCAACCTTTTTGGACTTCGTGGACCGTTCGGCAAGGTGAACGGTAGATGGATGACCGTGCTCCGCACGAGGATCGAGCCGGCGGAAGGTCTCCGGGTGGAGTGTGCTGACGGGCCGATCTGGATCACCGAAGCCATATCGGCGATACCCCCTGATCGCTGAACGGGCCCATTTCAGCCTCGCCCCTGACAGCGCCGCCGACAGACGTGGATCGCCGACGCCGTCAGGGGCGAGAAGCACGTCATCGGCTCGGCTTGTAGGCGGACGCGCAGGCGATGACCCGAGTCACTTCGTCCTCGTCCAGGTCGGCGAACAGCGGCAGCCGTACGAGGCGGTCGGCGACATGCTCGGTGACGGGGCAGCCTCCGGGTGCGACCCGGCCGTGCATGACGCCCGCAGGTGCGGCATGCAGCGGCTGGTAATGGAACGATCCACAAACGCCCATCTCCGCGAGGTGGGCGATGAACGACTGCTGGTGCTCAGGGTCGGGGAGAAGCAGGTAGTAGAGATGCGCCGGGTGCTCACAGCCATCCGGAACGAGCGGGCGACGGATCCCGTTCTCCTCCGCCCAGCCGGCCAGTTCCTTGTCGTATCGCGCCCACACAGCGTGACGCTTTCGCTGGATGACGTCGAACGACTCCAACTGGGCGGTCAGTTGCGCGGCGAGCACGTCGGAGGGCAGGTAGCTGGAGCCGATGTCGACCCAACGGTACTTGTCCACCTGGCCGCGGTAGAACCGGCTCCTGTCCGTGCCCTTCTCCCTGATGATCTCGGCGCGGGCGATGAATTTCGGGTCGTTCAGCAGGAGTGCGCCACCCTCGCCACATTGAATGTTCTTCGTCGCGTGGAAGCTCTGCGTGGCCATCTCGCCGAAGGAGCCGAGTGGCCTGCCGTGATAGAACCCGCCCAGTCCGTGGGCGTTGTCCTCCACCAGGGCGAGCCCGTACCGCTCGCAGATCTTGCCGATGATCTCCATCTCGCAGGCGACGCCCGCGTAGTGGACGGCGACCACGGCTCGGGTGCGCTCGGTGATCGCGCCTTCGATCTGCTGCTCATCGATGTTCAACGTGTCCGGCCGGCAATCGACGAATACCGGCACCGCCCCCCTGAGGGCGTAGGCGTTGGCAGTCGAGACGAAGGTGAACGACGGCATGATCACCTCGTCACCGGGCCTGAGATCGAGCAGGAGCGCCGACATCTCCAGAGCGTGCGTACACGAGGTGGTCAGCAACGCCTCGCCTGCTCGTGTGAACTCCTTGAGCAGCGCGGTAGCGCGCCTCGTGAACGGTCCATCGCCACAGGTGAAGCCGCCGCACACGGCCTCCCTCAGGTAGGCCAGCTCATTTCGAGCGACATGCGGTCGATTGAAGGGAATGGCAGTTCGGCCAGTTGCGGTCACCGTCGCAGTGAACAACGAGCGACCCGGCCGTCTCCCGCCGCGCCACCGCCGCTTGGCGAGCCATTGCGAAAGCCTTACCCACAAGCCACATCAGGGCAATCGATACAGCTCGAAACCGCCCGAGCGGAACCGAGATCGGCGAAGTCGCCGAGCCTGGCGTCACGGATCCCGTATCGCTCGTGAACGAACAGCCCGCACACCCTGGTCAGGGTGCCCGCCCATCACCGCCATTGGGGGAAACCGGCAGCGGCTTGCTCGGCCGATCACTCCCTGCGCTCGTACAGCGCGCCAAGCGGGGTTGAGGTGAGCAACCGGAACCGGTTCAGACCGAGTTTCAGTGCGTCTCCCCTCGTCATGAGCAGATATCTCGATTTGGCCGGATGTTCGCTCTCGTGCCAGTACAGCGTCAGACCCACGCCTGCAGGGACGTTCAGGAGTCCAGGGCCGAAATTGGCGTGATCGACCAGAACGGTGTTCTCCCAGGGCGATGCCGCCCGCTTGTACGTCATGTAATCGCCGAGCGCGGCGGTCATGGGTCCCACGCCCACGAAGTGCTGGTGGTGCAGAGCAGCGAAGAGAGGGCCGACAGCCCCGACGACCGCCAGGTCGGCGACGAACACGACGATCACGACCACGCGTTCGGAGCGAGCCAGCGCGACCAGTGCCGAGAGCAGCACGTGTGGGGCGACGACCCGGTAGTCACGCCAGTCGAAGATGTCATAGAACCCCATCAGCAGGACGAGCAGCGGCACCAGGTTGAGGATGTGGAACGCGGCAGCGGCCAGGTCTCCGCGATGATTGGCACCGTTCCCCCGAAGGTGGCGGACGACGCTCAGGACACCTCCCGCCACGACGATGGCCAGCAGCGCGGCCCGTAGAGCCAGTTCAGGCCGGCTACCCACGGCGAGAGCTTTGGCACTGTGACAGAAGTGCAGGAGCAGCAGGTGCGCCGCGCCCGGTGGCGAGCTAGCGGCCCGCTCGGTCACTTGAGAGACGAAGTTCGGATAGGGCGTCGACACGGCCGCCGAGAGCCCGAAGGCTGCGACGATGATCGGGCTCGCCTTGATGACCGCCCAACCGAGTCGCCGGCCCGAAAGCGTCGCCCCGCGCAGAAAGAAGAGCGGTACGAACAGCAGGGCCCACGTCGGCCGAAGCAGGCACGCCAGCGAGAGCAACACGACCCCGGCGACGTACAGCGTGCGGCTCATGTCCGGACCGCCGCGGATCAGCAGGAAGAACATCCCGGCCAGGACAATGGCCATCGCCTGGTGGACGCTTTCTTGCATGGTGCTCGTCATGTACAGCATCAGTGGCCAGAACGTGAGCACGAGCGCGGCGGTCAGCGTGGCCCGCACCCAGCCGGCCCTCGTCAGCGCGAGGTAGCCGAAGATCGCCGCCCCCACGACGGCCATGTTGATCAGAGGGCCGGAGAACAGACGCCAACCCGCGATCGCGCTGATGCTCGCCAGCAACATCGGAAATGCGGGTCCGTGCGAACCGAAGTGCAGGAAGGACAATTTCGCCTGTGCCTCGTCCACACCGTAGACGCCGCCCGCGAAGCCGACCGTGCGGAAGGTCGCAACCTGATGCCAGTACTCGATCTCGTCCGACCACGCGGGCGTGAAATCGAGCAGACCGGCGTTGAAGTAATGTCGGACGAGAACCGTTACAACGAGCGCGGGGGAAATACCGATAACCGCCCAGAATGCCGCTTTCGTCCGCCAACCACGCATCAATCGACGGCTACCACGGGTCGCCTCTTTCCGCGGATCCCGCATATTGGCCGACCGGTCTTCTTCCGAAGATGAAATTGCCGGACCAGAATTTTTCGACGTTACCTGAACGCTCATGACACGAACGATAGCTGGATCACCGAGGGAGAAACCCGATGCCCGGGGTCAAGCGCGATCGTGTCCTGCAGGCACAGCGAAGTCGTTCCGTTGCGCTCCTTCTGGGAGCAGTGATCGGCGTACCTCTGGAATCCGGTGAACGACACGGTCACCGGCGCGGAACCAAAGTTCAGCGAATTCGCCGATTCTCGGCCCCGGCCAAGTGGGCCCGTCATCTTCTACACGGACTGCGGGGAGGGCCCGTCCTCATTCGGATGCGAAAGCCTCGCGACATCCGACGTCCCCGACGCCTGAAACACCTGAGGCAGTTGTGTGAATACCCCGGCACCTCTCAGGACAATCGATAGAGCGCGAAGTCGCCAGAGCGGAACCGGAGATCGGCGAAGTCGCCGAGCCTGGCGTCGCGGGTCCCGTATCGCTCGTCGGCGAACAACCAGCGCACCCCGTACTGATGGCGCAGTCGCTGGATCACCGATCGGGACGGCGAGGTGAAGGCAAGATCATTCACCCGCAATCGCTCCCGGTCCCAGAACGGGAGGTCCTCTGGCACGTCGCCAGGCCGCCAACGACTCATGTTCGTCGTCGTGTATGTCCACCCTTCGGCCAGCACGCGCCGCTCCGTCAGAGCGGACACCCAGAACTGCCGGCTGTCGCAGGGACGCGCGTATCCCCAGCGGCAGTGCACGTTCGTCGCCACCAGATCGTCGGGTGCGGAGTTCGCGCGCAACCACCGGGCCGCGGTCATCAGGCCATCCGGAACGGCCTGCGGCGCCACCGCCCTCACCTCGCCGAATGAAGCACCGCCGGACGGGACGTGCGTCAGCGCCGACAGCACCCGTGCGGACCAGGCCGCGGGCCAGCCGACGGCGGCGAACATGACGAGCAGGAAGGCCCAGGCACGAAGGCCGGCCCTCCTGCTGATCAAGACCACGACCGCCACTGTGGCGACTGCGGCCAGGATCGAGTAGGGCCGGTAGAGGACGCTTTCCGGCTGCCCGGAAGACAACGGCGTCCTGACATCGGAAAGCATGCGCACCAGGTAGGCACCGACCACCCCGGCGGTCACCGCGTACGCGATCGTGCGCAGCGGAACCGCCGCCCTACGGACCAGGGTGACGAGTCCGTAGGCCGAGAGGATCATCAGGTACGGGTAAGCGGCGCCGAAGAAGTACAGCTGGCCAAGATGCGGGTGGCCCAAGAGCAGCGCGGCACAGATACACGAGGTGCCCATCCCGAGAAGGAGGATCACGGCCGGTCGCAGGAGGAGCCGTGGCCTGCAGAGCAGGCCGAGGACTCCGCACCACGTGATCGCGAGGCACAGCAGGTAGAGCGTGGTGAGCCCGAGGACCGACGTGAACGGCGCGGCCGCGCCGGGGTGGCCGGTCAGCTCACCCCAAGCGCGGCCAAGCAGCGAGAGAGGCTCGATCATCATGGCCTGCCGCGCCCTGCCGAACAGGACGAGCTGCGCGTAGACACAGCATGTCGCGATCACGACGAGCATGGTGATGGCCCTCCACGGCGGCCGGCGATGCCTGACCGCTTGGCATACCGCGACCAGTGCGAGGCCGATGGCGAGCGGAGGAAGATGGGTCGCCTTCGCCCCCATCACCGCGAGGGCGAAAACGGTGAGCAGCAGCCACGCGCGCGCGTCCCGCCGCCGTGCCTCGAAAATATCGACCAGCAGCAGCACGAGCGGGGCGAAGAGGAGGGCGCCGAAGGTCTGGCTCGGGCCGGTCCAGGACTGGAAGCCCCGCCAGGTGAAGACTCCGATGTTCGCGCCCACGTACAGATTCGGGGCCGTCATGAGGACGGTGCCCGCCAGCGCCACCAGAGCACCCGCGGTCGAACCGATGACTCGCTTTCCGACCATGCCGAGCAGCACCGGGATCGCGGCCATCATGGGCAGCATGCCGAGGCGGAAGAGCAGCACGAGCGGCTCGATGCCGGTGATCCAGCTCGACGCGGCGAAGTGGGCGTAGACGAACCAGTGGTAGGAAAGCGGTTCCCCGGCGACCATCGGCGCCGTGGGCGGCATGTGGTTCCTCAACTCGCCGATCAGATCCAGGTGGAAGGGCATGTCGATGTACGAGGTGGCGAGCCCGGGCCACGTCATGGCGTTGCCGCGGAAGAAGCTCATGGCGGTGAGCGCCAGGAGGTAGAGCATGGTCAGGGCGAGTGCCCATGACCACCACAGGGGGGAGGGCTGGTGCTGTGGGCGCTTCCAGTGCCGGCGCAGGCGGGGCAGGAGCAGGAACAGGGC
>NZ_JADBGC010000090.1:0-1072 GCF_014892245.1 Microbispora sitophila
GGGCGGCGATCCACCCGAGATGTGTCTCCAGCACCTGGCCGACGTTCATCCGGCCGGGCACGCCCAGCGGGTTGAGGACGATGTCGACCGGCGTGCCGTCCTCCAGGAACGGCATGTCCTCCACCGGCAGGATCTTGGAGATGACGCCCTTGTTGCCGTGACGGCCGGCGAGCTTGTCACCATCGGTGATCTTGCGCTTCTGCGCCACGTAGACACGCACCAGCTCGTTGACACCCGGAGGAAGCTCGTCACCCTCCTCACGGCTGAACACCCGCACGCCGATGACCTTGCCGGACTCACCGTGCGGCACCTTCAGCGAGGTGTCGCGGACCTCACGCGCCTTCTCACCGAAGATCGCGCGCAGCAGCCGCTCCTCGGGCGTCAGCTCCGTCTCACCCTTGGGCGTGACCTTGCCCACCAGGATGTCGCCGGTCACCACCTCGGCGCCGATCCGGATGATGCCCCGCTCGTCCAGGTCGGCCAGAGCGTCCTCGGAGGCGTTCGGGATGTCCCGGGTGATCTCCTCAGGCCCCAGCTTGGTGTCACGGGCGTCGACCTCGTGCTCCTCGATGTGAATCGACGACAGCACGTCGTCCTGCACCAGACGCTGGGACAGGATGATCGCGTCCTCGTAGTTGTGACCCTCCCACGGCATGAACGCGACCAGCAGGTTCTTGCCCAGCGCCATCTCACCGTTGTCGGTGCACGGGCCGTCGGCGACGACCTGACCCTGCTCGACCCGGTCGCCCTCGGCGACGATCGGCTTCTGGTTGAAGCAGGTGCCCTGGTTGGACCGCTTGAACTTCGCCACCCGGTACGTCGTCCGCGTGCCGTCGTCGTTCATCACGGTGATGTAGTCGGCCGAGACCTCCTCCACCACACCGGCCTTCTCGGCGGTGATGACGTCCCCGGCATCGGTCGCGGCGCGATACTCCATGCCGGTGCCGACCAGCGGCGCCTCGCTCTTCAGCAAAGGCACCGACTGACGCTGCATGTTCGAACCCATCAGCGCGCGGTTGGCGTCGTCGTGCTCGAGGAAGGGGATCATGGCGGTCGCCACCGACACCATCTG
>NZ_JADBGC010000091.1:0-979 GCF_014892245.1 Microbispora sitophila
GGACGGGTAGCGACTGCAGGCTGCGTGAGACCATGCTCGGCTGGTAGCGGAGCCCATCGCGTGGGACGGTGAGCGCCAGCCCCGGTAGCCGGCTCACCAGGGCGGCGATGGCGACGTGCGCCTGCATGCGGGCCAGGGCGGCGCCCATGCAGTTGTGCAGGCCGTGCCCGAGACCGAGGTGCCGCACGTCCTGACGCGCCAGGTCCAGCCGGTCGGGATCGGGGAAGCGCTCCGGATCCCGGTTGGCCGACATCAGCATGCCCCAGACGGCCGCTCCGGCCGGCAATTCGACTCCGGCCAACTCAAGGTCTTGCTTCGCGAAGCGGGTAACGCTCGCCGCCAGCGAACCCTCGTAGCGCAGGAATTCCTCCACCGCCTGCGGCATGAGCGACAAATCCTGGCGCAGTATCGCGAGCTGGTCGGGATGGTCCAGCAGGGCGAGTGCGGCGTTGCTGATCAGGTGCCGCGTGGTGTCGTACCCGGTGAAGATGAGCAACTGCACCATGGCGACCAATTCCGTCTCGTCGAGGCGATCGCCCCCGTCCCGAGTCTCGATGAGACGCGAGGTGAGATCGTCTGCGGGATGCGCGCGTTTGAACGCGACCAGTTCGCGAGCATGGTTCATCAGCCACTGCGACGAATCTCGGATCCGCTCGGGAATCGCCGAGACCACCGCTTCCACGTGCCTCAGCACATCCAGCCGCTGGTCCGCGCGAACGCCGAGTATCCCGCCTATGGCCTCAGCGGGGATGACGGAGGCGAAATCCTTCACGACGTCCATCTCACCTCGCGGGACCGCCTTGTCCAGGAGGCGGTGTACCGCGTCGTGCACCGTAACCCGCCAGGTCTCGACATTGCGGGGTGTGAACGCCTTCATCGCGAGCTTGCGCAGCCTCATATGATCCGGTGGATCGGCCAGTGCCACATTCCTGCCGAACACGGTCAGCGCCAGGCCCGCCTCCTTGAACTCCCGGCCGGC
>NZ_JADBGC010000092.1:0-940 GCF_014892245.1 Microbispora sitophila
AGCCCGGTCGGCGCCGCGCACGTGGTGCTCGAACACACCCTGCACACCCTGCAGACCTACCTGGCCGACGACCGCCTCGCCGACACCCGCCTGCTCGTGCTGACCCACCAAGCCATCGCCACCACCCACGACGACCCCATCAACCTGGCCACCGCCCCCATCTGGGGCCTGATCCGCACCGCACAAACCGAACACCCCGGCCGCATCCACCTCATCGACCACGACAACCAATCCCTCACCGCCCTACCCCAAGCCGCCGCCACCGCCCACCACCACGACGAACCCCACACCGCCCTCCGCACCGGCACCCAACTCACCCCCCGCCTCACCGCCCACACCCCCCAACCCACCCACCCCCAAACCTGGGACCCCAACGGCACCGTCCTGATCACCGGCGGCCTGACCGGCATCGGCGCCCTCCTCGCCCACCACCTCGCCACCCACCACCACATCCGCCACCTCCACCTCATCGGACGACGCGGCCACCACACCCCCGGCACCGACCAACTCCTCGCCGAACTCACCGCCGCAGGCGCCCACGTCACCGTCACCGCGGCCGACATCACCGACCCCCACACCGTCCACACCCTCATCCGCTCGATACCACCCGAGCACCCCCTCACCGCCGTCATCCACGCCGCCGGCATCACCCACGACACCCCACTCACCGCCCTCACCCCCGACCACCTCCACCCCGTCCTCGCCCCCAAAATCGACGGCGCCTACCACCTCCACCACCACACCCGCCACCACAACCTCGCCGCCTTCATCCTGTTCTCCTCCATCAGCGGCCTACTCGGCGGCGCCGCCCAAGCCAACTACGCCGCCGCCAACACCTTCCACGACGCCCTCGCCCACCACCGCCACACCCAAGGCCTCCCCGCCACCAGCCTCGCCTGGGGACTATGGGCCCACACCAGCACCCTCACCACCAACCTGA
>NZ_JADBGC010000093.1:0-902 GCF_014892245.1 Microbispora sitophila
GTGATCGACTGCGGCACCTCCTGCTCCAGCAGGTCGCTCATGCCCTTGCCCTGGGCGATCAGCCGCGCCAGCTTGATCGCCGAGCCGGCCATCGTCGGGCTGTAGGTGACCGTGGCCTTCAGCACACCGTTGTCGGCCTGGATGTCACGCATCGCGTTGGCCGAACCGGCGCCGCCGACCATGAAGAACTCGTCGCGACCGGCCTCCTTGATCGCGGCCAGCACACCGATGCCCTGGTCGTCGTCGTGGTTCCAGATCGCGTCGATCTTCTTGTGCGCCTGCAGCAGGTTGCTGGCCACCTGCGTGCCCGACTCCACCGTGAATTTGGCGTCCTGCTGCGCCGTCACCTTGAAACCGTAGGTCTTCAGGGCGTCGGCGAAGCCCTTGCTGCGGTCCTGGGTCAGCGGCAGCGTCGCGATGCCCTGAATCTCCAGGATCACCGGGTCGGACACGCCCTTGTCCTTCAGCGTCTTGCCGATGAAGTGACCCGCGGCCACACCCATGCCGTAGTTGTCGCCGCCCAGCCACGTCCGGTACGACAGCTTGTCCGGGAACACACGGTCCAGGTTGATCACCGGGATACCGGCGTCCATGGCCTGCCGGGCGACCTGGTTGAGCTGCTGACCGTCGTTCGGCAGGATCACCAGCGCGTTGACCTTGGCCTGGATCAGCGACTCCACCGCCGAGATCTGCTGGTTGATGTCGTTGGTCGGCTCGACCGCCTTGAACTCCACATCGGAGAACTGCTTGGCCGCGTCCGCCGCGTTCTTGCTGATCGCGGCGATCCAGCCGTGGTCGGCCGCCGGGGCCGAGAAGCCGATGACGACCTTCTCGCCGGGGGCGTCGTTGCCGCCCGTGGCCGCGGCCGCGGGGGCGGCGGCCGGCGCGCTCGCCTGCGCGGC
>NZ_JADBGC010000094.1:0-764 GCF_014892245.1 Microbispora sitophila
GACGAGATCGGTGAAGTCGCGCGGGCCTTCGACGAGGTGCATCGCGAGGCCGTACGGCTGGCGGGTGACGAGGCCCGGCTGCGCAGCAATGTCAACGCGATGTTCGTGAACCTGTCGCGGCGTACGCAGACGCTGGTGGAGCGTCAGTTGTCTTTGATCGATGGGTTGGAGCAGGGTGAGCAGGACGAGCAGCGGCTCGGGAACTTGTTCAAGCTCGACCACCTGGCGACTCGTATGCGTCGTAACAGTGAGAACCTTCTGGTTCTCGCGGGGCAGGAGCCCGCGCGCCGTTGGGGTCAGCCGGTGCCGATTGTGGATGTGGTGCGTGCTTCGCTGTCGGAGGTCGAGAACTACGAGCGTGTGGATATCCGGGTGCAGGCGGGGGCGTCGGTGGTCGGCCAGTCGGTCAACGACGTCGTCCATCTTGTGGCCGAGTTGGTGGAGAACGCCATTTCCTTCTCGCCTCGTGATAGCAAGGTCACGATCTCGAGCAATCGTATCGATGGCGGTGGTTTGATCATTTCGGTCAGTGACCAGGGTATCGGTATGACGCCTGAGGAGCTGGCGCAGACGAACTATCGGCTGGCGAACCCGCCGGTTGTGGATGTGTCGGTGTCCCGGCGTATGGGTTTGTTTGTGGTTGGGCGCTTGGCGTTGCGTCATGGCATCCGGGTGCAGTTGCGTCAGCAGGACGCGGGTGGTCTGACGGCGATGGTGTTGTTGCCTGAGGCGTTGCTGGCCAGTGCCGGCCCGGCGTTTCCTGG
>NZ_JADBGC010000095.1:0-759 GCF_014892245.1 Microbispora sitophila
GTCATACTCTTGCAGGGAGCGGCGAGGAGGAAGCACGGTGACCGACACTCAGCGTGAGGGCGGATACCGGCCGGGCTATGAGGTGGCGGCCGAGCAGGTGCTGGAGCTCATCGCCCGGCTGGGCCTGCGGCCGGGCGACCGCATGCCGACGGAGAACGACCTGGCCCGGCAGCTGGGAACCAGCCGCACCGTCGTCCGCGAGGCCGTGAAGATCCTGTCCGCGCTCGGCCGGGTACGCGCCCAGAAGGGCCGGGGCCTGTACGTGGCCGACGACGAGGGAATGCTCGGCACCGGGCGGATGGCCTCGTTCTTCCTGCCCACCGACCTGGACCACATCTACATGCTGTTCGAGTTCCGCCGCACCCAGGAGACCGAGACCAGCCGGCTGGCCGCCCGCCGCGCCACCCCCGCGGAACTACGCGCCATCGAAGAAGCCGCCACCGTGTGCCGCCACGGATTCGAAACCGGACGCGAAGACCTGTTCAACGAGGGCGACGACACCTTCCACACCGCCATCGCCACCGCCTCACACAACATGTTCCTCCAGATCGCCGTACGCGAAGCCCGCCGCCTGCAGGCACAATCCAGCCTGATCGGAATGCGAGGCTCGGTAGGCGGCCACGCCGCCAAAGCCGTCGAAGAACACGACGCCATCTACCAGGCCATCCGCGCCGGCGACCCCGAAGCCGCCGCCCACGCCGCCGCCACACACATCGACAACACACTCGACGACTACCGCAGAGAGATCCAGCAACGCCT
>NZ_JADBGC010000096.1:0-699 GCF_014892245.1 Microbispora sitophila
GTTCGCCCACACCGTGACGTGCTTGGCGTCCGTGAAGGCCGTCGTGGTCTCGAAGGTGACGAAACCGCCCTCGGACACGAACGGCGTCGGAGTGGTGCCGGCTGCGGGCGGGGTGAACTCGCCCTTCAGCGGCCCGTGTCCGGCGCTCGGGCCGTGATCCGGCACCGTGCGGAACAGCCGTGGCACGAAATCGATCAGGTTCTCCTGCCAGGCGTTCCAGTTCCCCCCGGCGTCGGGGTTGACCCCGTCGAACTCGTACCTGACACCGGCGCGGTCCAGCGCCTTGGTGAGGCGGTCGGTCGCGTTGTACGCGGGATCGGTCACGTTCCCGGTGTACAGACGCACCAGCTTGAGGCCGCGGTTGATCGCTTTCGCGTCCGGCCGGCCGGCGCTCTCCGTCAGCAGGCCCGAGAACGAGCCGGCGTAGGCGAACTCGTTCGGCTTGGTCAAAGCGGCACGCAGCGCCCGCGTCCCGCCCTCGGACACGCCGGCGACGGCCTGATGCGCCGGGTCGCGGAGGACGTGGTACTTGTCCGCGACCGCCGTGCGGAGGTCCTTCAGCTCCTTGTCGTCAGCCGGCCCGTCACCGCCGCCGATCACGACCACCATCGGCTCCATCGAGCCCCGGGCCGACAGGTTGTCGAAGATCTGCTTGGCACGGCCGAGGTCGAGCCAGTCGGTGGCGCTCTGCCCCTCGCC
>NZ_JADBGC010000097.1:0-627 GCF_014892245.1 Microbispora sitophila
CTGTAGCCCTTGTCGGCCACCACGTGGTCAGGGCGCGTCCGAGGCCGGCCGCGACCGAGGCGGGGAACGCGGATCGCCTGCAGCACCTGCTGCAAGCGAGTGCAGTCGTTGACGTTTCCGCCGGTCACCAGGAACGCCAGCGGCCGGCCGCGTCCGTCACAGGCGAGGTGAATCTTGCTGGTCAGTCCGCCTCGGGATCGTCCGAGGGCGTGATCGGACGGCGAGTCGGCGCCTGGTCCCCCTTTTTCGCCCCGGCCGCGTGCTGATGGGCTCGCACGATGGTGGAGTCCACCGCGACCAGCCAATCAAGGTCGCCGCGGGCGTCGGCGTCGGCTTGCAGGGCTTGCAGCATGCGGGTGAAGGTGCCATTCAGGGCCCAGCGGCGGAAACGGGTGTAGATGCTCTGCCAGGACCCGTACCGGGCGGGGATGTCCCGCCAGGCCGCCCCTGAGCGGATCTTCCACACGATCCCGTTCAGCACCCGGCGGTCGTCCTCCCGGGGACGGCCCATCCGCCCGGAGGGGAGAAGAACCTGCAGCTTCTCCCACTCTTCATCGGTCAACTCGTACCGGCGAATCACGCCAAGTCATGATCCAACACCTAGATCACATTGAAGACACGGCCTAG
>NZ_JADBGC010000098.1:0-588 GCF_014892245.1 Microbispora sitophila
TGACCGCGGCGGGCTCGGCCTTGCACCGAGCCCGCCGCTCCAGCTCCATTCGGTCCTGATCGCGCTCCCTGACAAGGCTCACAACGCCCTCGCCGCGAATGTCAGGAACACCCGAGCCGGACCCGCGTCACGCCGTCAGCGCTGCAGTGTCAGCAGACCCGGCCGGTAGGGCAGGAGTCCGTAGTCGCCGCCGGAGCTGGGGCTACGGCCCTGGTAGAGCAGCTGCAGGTTGCAGGGGTCGACGGTCTTGGTCTGGTCGGGGTTGCTGCGGACCAGGTCACCGTGGCTGATGTCGTTGGTCCAGGTGGCGCCGCTGTTGGCCTTGCCGGCGAAGGGGTTGCTCTCGGTCGCGGCGTTCGGGGTCCACGTCCCGTCCAGGCTGTTGGCCGTGAACGAGCGGAAGTAGCGGCCCTGCGAGCCCATCGCCTCGACGAGCATGAGGTACTTGTTCTGGCCCTGGAGCTTGTAGACCTCGACCGCCTCGAACAGGTTGGCCTGGGTGTCGCTCATGATCGTCGTGTAGTTCGAGCCGAAGCTGCCCGGGAAGTTCCCGATGGGCATGCTCTGCCGGTAGATCTTGCCGTTGTC
>NZ_JADBGC010000099.1:0-557 GCF_014892245.1 Microbispora sitophila
GTGTGCTGAAGGCCACGGTCACCTACAGCCCGACGATGGCCGGCTCGGCGATCAAGCTGGCGCGGCTGATCGCCCAGGGCAAGGGCATGAGCGACCTGCTGGAGCAGGAGGTGCCGCAGTCGATCACGCTGACCTCGGAGACCGTCACCAAGGACAACGCCGACCGTTACCTGCCGACGGGATTCGAGTCATGAGGCCGGTCATCGGCATCGGCATGATCGGCTACGCGTTCATGGGCCGTGCCCACTCCCAGGCATGGCGCAGCGTGGACGCGTTCTTCGACCTGCCGTTCAAACCCGCGATGGTCGCGGTGGCCGGCAGGTCCGCCGAGGCGACCGCCCAGGCGGCGGAGAAGCTGGGCTGGGCCCACGCGGAGACCGACTGGAAGCGGCTCCTCGATCGCGACGACGTGCAGATCGTCGACATCTGTACCCCGGGTGACAGCCACGCCGAGATCGCCATCGCGGCGCTGGCCGCGGGCAAGCACGTCATCTGTGAGAAGCCGCTGGCCAACACCGTGGCCGAGGCCGAGGCGATGACCGCGGCGGCGAAGGAGG